>CAMOXU010000019.1 GCA_946629525.1 uncultured Clostridia bacterium | reverse complement strand
TCGTAGATGAGCTCCATCGGAGCCATCATGGAACGGGCATAGCAGCGGTCATACAGCCACATAGTGGTAGCCAGGAACCGGTCCATGGTCATCTTTTCACGCTTGTAGGGATGCTTCGGGGTCTCGACCGTGTCATTGGGGCCGAAAGGCGCGGGAACGGAATCACCGAATTCCACGCAGCCGGTCAGCACACAGTCGAACTTTCCGGAAGCCACGGCATTGACTGCCTGGTCGATCGCCAGATATCCTGTGCAGCAGGCCTCGGAGTGATGTATGGAGCCCTTTCCCTTCATACCGAACCAGTTGCCGATCTGGATGTTGGGGGTCAGGTAATTGGAGCCGTTGAGAGGACTCGCCTCACCATGGAAGTAGAAATCCACATCCTGCGGGCTGACGCCGGCATCCTCCATGGCCTTGAGAGCTGCATAGCCGAAAAGCTCGCCCTCGGTCAGGCCGTTGGTCTCCTCGTTGTCAACGGTGTACATGAACGGCGTGCAGCCTACACCGATGATGGAAACGCTTCGATTGAGTTTTCCGATTTTTCCCATAAATGCTTCCTTTCATTATCTCTTAGGCAACTGCGAAACGCTGTGCTCTATGGAAATTGTGTGATCATTCAAACGGCTTCCGCACATAGTTTCGCAATTCCTTATCTTCTACTCTCTTCCGGACACCTGAAAACGCGATATTCCGCAGGTACCGGTCAATTCCTCCGGCACGGGATCGGTCTCTGCGGACAGCGCGGCTTGACAGCACCCGCGAGAACGATGGCGTCCTCGTCACAGGCTTCCTTGCAGGCGCCGCACTGGATGCACTCAGACTGATTAATAACGTGCACGAACTTCTTTCTGCCGAGAATTGCATCCTCGGGACATGCGTCTATACAGTCGCCGCATCCGATGCAGTCGCCGGCAATAATGTGATAGGTCATGAAGCGCTTGCACACGCCGGCGCGGCAGCTCTTGCGGGCAGCGTGATCTTTGAGATCTTTGCCATAGCGTTCCACAGCCTCAAGGTATGCCAGGGCGATATCTGTACCGTCCTCACACATGGACTGATCTTTCATCACAGAGCACAGGTCTTCCAGAAGCTCCAGATCTCCTGGACGAGCCTTCTTCTCAGCGAGATCGTTGATCACCATCTCCAGCTGTGTCGCACCCTCATAGCCGAATGTGCACTTGCCGCAGTTTTTGCACTTATTGTCCGCCAGCTCTTTGCGCAGGACGTCCACGATACATTCTTTCTCTGTGAGATTTTTCACACGTTCCAAAATCGACATATCGCAGCACCTCCTTAATATTCGTTCCAGAGCTTCGGCCTTGTGAGCTGGAGGCGCAGGTCGCACTGCAGGCAGCGTGCCGCTTCACAGCCGGCCTGCTCGCAGCTGAACGCGGGCTCGACAGGATCAAAGTTCTTTGCTCTGGCGCAGGCATCCGCGAGCACGGGCTCGACCCTCGGCAGATCGCCAAAACCATCGACATGCCCGATATACGGATCCGCCTTCCCGGGATCGACAAGCACCTCACTGATGTCGCCGTCGCCGCCCAGATACAGGTCCATCTGTTCGGCAGCCAGCCGGCCGGCCGCGACAGCCTCGACAACAGTTTTTGTGCCGGTGACAACGTCGCCGGCGGCAAATACACCGTCCATGCTCGTGTGCAGCGCTGCGTCCGCCTGGATATAGGGACCGTGCGTGAGCTCAAGACCCATTCCCGCGGTATCCTCCGGCTTCTGGCCGACCGCGAAGATGACCGTCTCTACCGGAATGATCTCGTTGCTGCCGGGCACCAGGTCGATGACCGCGCGGCGGTTCTCATCGAAGTAGAACCGCTCGACTTTCTGCAATTCTACGCCCTCCGCCTTCTCCTCGCCGGTGATGCGCAGGAAGGAGTGAGCCGCATGCAGGATGACACCCTCCTCGGCACCTTCCTCGATCTCATCTTTGGAAGCAGTCATCTGCTGTTCATTTTCAAGACATGCGATATGGACATTCTTCGCGCCAAGACGCAGAGCAGTCCTTGCGCAGTCATAGGCGACCGAGCCGCCGCCGAGTACCATGACATTCTCACCCACCGGCATGGGCTCTCCCATTCTTGCAGCACGCAGGAATGCGGCGTTCACATACACATTCTTCAGATCGTTCCCCGGGATCGGCAGCTTCGTGCCGAGATGCGTACCGACGCTGACAAGCACCGCATCGTAGCCGGATTTCAGCAGTTCCGCCGGGGCAGGAGCCGCAGTGTTGGTCCTGACCTCTACGCCGGCCTCCTCAATGATTGCGAACTCTTTATCGAGCACCTCATCAGGCATGCGGTAGACCGGAATTCCATAGCGGCACTGACCGCCGAGCTTCGGCAGCTTTTCAAAGACGGTGACCTCGTGTCCCTTGTGTGCAAGATAGTAAGCTGCAGTCAGGCCGGCAGGTCCGCCGCCGATAATCGCCGCCTTTTTCCCCGTGGCGGGATCCCTGCGGACTCTCTTTTTCCACTCACCCGTGTCGTTGACTCCGGCAGCCCTCTTGAGCTTGCAGATGGAGATGGAAGATCCCAGCTCCTTGTGTTTGCACTCGGTCTCGCATGGGTGTGTGCAGACACTTCCCAGGATTTCCGGGAAAGGCATGCGCTCGTGGATGACTGCGGAAGCTTTTTCGTATTCGCCGTTTTTGATAGAACGGATAAATCTGGGAATGTCGATGTGGGCAGGGCAGGTCGCGCGGCACGGAACAATATTGTCGGCTTCCTTGCGATCCTCCTTCATGATCTTCACCTGATCCACGATCGAACCGGTAGGACATACCTCGATGCAGGCGCCGCAGAAACGGCATCCGGCTTCCTTCAGGGTCTTGCCGTCCGGAATTCCGGCACGGATGCCCACATCTGTTTTGATGTAGTCCAGAACTTTGACGCCGCGCAGGTCCTGACATGCCCGGATACAGCGTCCGCACCGGATGCAGCGGGTGAAGAGATGCTGGATCAGCGGATTGGAATCGTCATTGGCTACACTGCGCGATTTTTTACGCCAGCGCTCGGGGCTCACGCCCATATACTGGTACATGGACTGCAGCTCGCACTTGCCGTACTTGGGACATCCGGTACAGTCAGCCGGGTGTGTCGCCAGGATCAGTTCCATTGACATTCTGCGCACCTTGTCGGCCCTGGGGCCGTTTACGCTGACGCGCATACCCTCTGTAGGCTCAGTCATACAGGCCGGCACCGGCTGGTCCTTCCCCTGAACCTCGACGACACACAGGCGGCAGCCGCCCTTGGCCTCAAGATCGGGGTGGCTGCAGAGATGCGGAATAAATATCCCCGCTTCCAGTGCGGCGTCCAGGATACTCTGACCCTCCCGGGCTTCGACCTCCCGGTCGTTGATATAAAATTTCATTGGCTTCTCCTCGTATTCCAGTTATGACGTACCGGCGGCAGAGTCACCGGTACGTCAATTTGACATTATCAGAAAAAGTCTTCCTGTCCTTCCATGGCTGCATTTTCGCCGGCGATACGGCCGGAGTTGATGCAGAATCCCATCGTATTCCCGGAAAGAATGAACGGATAGCTGTCGCCGAAAATGTTGCAGGCATCCGTACCGACGCAGTACAGACCGGGGATGACCTTTGCTTCCTGGGTCATGACCTGTGTCTTGTGGTTGATCTTTACACCGCCGAGAGAACCGTAAGCGCCTACGTTCTGGCGCAGGCAGTAGAACGGGCCCTTCTCGATCGGCTGCATATAGCGGCGATCCTTCTCGAAGATCTCGTCATAGCCGGCGTAGCACATTTCGTTGTACTCTTCCACCTGTCTGACAAGCCCTTCAACGTCGATGCCGGCCTTCTCTGCCAGTTCTTCGATGGTGTCCGCCTGCGTCACCGGCTCATAGCCGTCGGCCAGGTCGCGGTTCCACTGCTCGTCGAAGTGGTCATACAGATCGTGCGGATGCACGTGGGAGACGATATCCGGGCCATGCTTCTTGTACTTCTTGAGCAGCTTGCTGTCGAAGATGGAGTAGCAGATGGAGCCGGGCTGTACGGTGATCGCATTGCCGGTGAATGTAGTATTGCCGATCTGGTCTTCAGGCATAAAACGCTCGCCGTTGCGGTTGACCCACAGGCAGGGCTGACGGAACGCGCCGTCAAGGATGAAATGGTTCATATTGTCGGGCAGCTGATACATCAGCTCCATCGTGCAGGGCTCATGGCCGGCGCCGGCTTCCCAGCACATCCTGATACCCTCACCCTTCATTCCCGGGATGGCAAAGTTGAAAATCGTCTTGCCGAACTCATATCCGGTCTGCTCCTTGATCATCTGCGGGTTGTCACCGAATCCGCCGGTAGCAACGATGACCGCGTTGCCTCTTGCCTCGATCTCCTCGCCGTCCTTGTCTTTTGCCAGAACGCCGACTGCCTTGCCGTCTTCCATAATGATTTTGAAGACCGGTGTCTGGAGCTGGAAGTCTACACCGAGCTCGCGGGCGCGCTCAGTCATCTTCTTTGTCATCGCCGTAGCTGCTCTCGGGCCGGGGATCCCGCCGCCTTCAGGCTTGCAGACATGCCAGGTGAATTCACCGTCAGAGTATGCGCGAGTAGCTTCAGGAGCAGAGAATGCGCGCTGAACGCCTACAAATTCCACGCCCATATCCATAAGCCAGTCAATGGTCTCGCCGGACTTAAAGTAATAGTCGCGGACCATGCGGGCGTCCACACGGTAGTGCGTAAAGTACATGTGCTTACGGAAGGCTTCTCCGGGAGTCAGAGAGACCATATGCTCTCTCTGAATGCGGGAACCTACACCCAGGGGGCCCATGCCCATGTTGGCTGCACCGCCGGTAGTGTTGGACTTCTCGAAACAGAGAACAGACGCGCCGTTTTCAGCGGCAGAGATGCAGGCGGCGAGGCCTGACAGACCTGCGGCGACTACAATGACATCGGCTTGCATTTGTTTCATAAGTGTTTATACCTCCGTTTTCATTATTCTTCGTTGCAGATTTTTCTGGCGATCCTGTCGGCAGGCTGATTCCAGAGGAAGGAAACGATATAGCCGACGATGTAGATCGGAATGAACATTTTCAGGACCGAAAGCGGGTAAGCCGGCCAGAACGGTGCATGACCGAGCAGGCATACGTTGAACCATGTCAGGATCAGGCAGTTGACGACGACATAGACAAGGTTCACGACCACATTGACCAGAGCTCCGAATTTCAGAGATCCCGGCTCTGCCTTGCAGGATTTGGCAAAGCCAAGTCCCCAGCGCACGGCCGGAGTGCACATGCCCACAATAAAGGATATGACATATGCGAGGCAGAAATTGATTCCCAGAAGCGGGAAGCTGAAGCCCGGGGCCTCACCGGCTGCGATCGCCAGGAGCTGCGCAGCCAGGGAGATGAACAAAGCCATGGGAATGTTCATAATGAGGGTGTTGATCACCTTGCATTTCGTGCTCATCGGCTTCATAGTCTTCCCTCCTTATTCCAGACCGGGGAACTGCTTGTCCCTGTACTTTCCGATCTTTTCGGCAACAGTCTTCTGGAATTCGGGATTTGCATAGAATCCGCCCTCGGTCTGGCCGATCTCTTCCAGATGGCGGGCACGGCCAATGACCGTTGTGCGGTCTTTGTAATGACCGTTCTCCTGAATGACGAACTTCCACTTTCCGTCTTCCGTCTTCTCCAGAGTGCCGCCGCAGCCGCAGACCTGACATTCTACAGGATAATAGATGCCGTCCCACTGCATCTCACCAAGTACCAGTGCGTTGGAATGGCAGTTCGGGCACCAGCCCATATCTTCGTCGCCGAGCCATGTCCGCTCTTCCGGCGGTGTGGCAACAGCCTTCATGATGTTCTCGCCCATCTTATGCGCGCGGGCCACCAGCTCGTCATTGAGCAGGCACTGTGCCCTGCCGGGGATACGGGTGCCGAGGATCATATCGACGACCTTGAAGTCCGTAGTGAACATGGTGGCCTGCATGCACTCAAGCGCCATGGACTGCCATGCTCTGGTGGATCCGCCGACAGCGATCAGACCTGCGACACGGTCACGATGCTCGATCGCGCCGATCGTTTCCAGGAAAGATGTCTCGAATGCAAGACTTCTCTGCGCGAAAGCCAGATACTCTGCATTGGGCATTAAGTCGTATGTCGGAGCAGAATAAATAACGGCGTCCTGATTAAGCAGCACGTCCATGATCTTCTTCTTGTCGTCCTTCTTGTCAAGCACGCAGCCTGTATTCTTTCCCTGTGCCATGCCGCGGGTGCAGGATGTGCAGCCCGTGCAGGGCTCAATGTGGAAGTCCTTGAGATTGATCATGCGTACCTCAGCTCCGAGCTCTTCGCATGCCATCAGTGCTTCCTTCAGCAGGATCTCACTGTTACTGTTTTTGCGCCCAGCTGTGACGCCCATGATTTTGTAAGCCATATTGTTCTCCTTTTCTGTATTCTGACTGAATCCGGATCTACGCCCGTTCCAGCCGATTATTTCAACGCAGAAGCACCCTGCCGTTGAAAATGAACGATACGAATTCCACCGCAGGCCTTAATCGCACCCGCAATATACGGCCGGCGGCAGATCAGATGCGGCTTCAAAGCGAATGTGCAATTATGCCGATCCGTAAGATTAAATTTAAGTTATTTTTGAAATTTGTGCTTTCAATTTGCACAAATTCATACTACAATAACAATGTTTCTTTCACTAATTTTTTATCACAAAAGCAGATAAAACAGAAATTCAGAAAATTTTGCTGACTAATAAACATTTTTTATTAATCCAGGAGGCAAGAGGCTGACTTCATGAATACAGACCAACTTCGCTATTTCCTTGCAGTTGCCCGACATGAAAACTTTACAGAGGCTGCCAAAGAATTCTATATCACCCAGCCCGCCATCACTCACCAGATCGCTGCTCTGGAGAAGGAATTGGGCACACCGCTGTTCAAGCGCACGACCCGCAGCGTCTCGATGACTGAGGCCGGAAAGCTTTTTGCAGAATATGCCAGACATATCCTGGAACAGGAGGAACATGCCCGGCGAAATCTGCAGCTGCTCCGGGAATCCGGTACCAAAAAGCTTCGCATCGGCTACCTGAATGCACCTTCACAGCATTTTCTGCCGACTATTCTGGCGGATTTCAAAAGCCAGTATCCGCAGGTCGAGCTGGAGCTTGTCCGGGACCATGCCGGCGGTCTTATGCAGCAGGCGGAACAGAAGCCTTTCGACCTGCTGTTCTCTGTGTACTTCGATCTTAAACGTCTTCCGGGCTACACCTGTCAGAAGCTGACCACAGACTATTACTGCCTGGTCTGTCCCAAGGACGCGCCTTTTCTTACGGAAGACAACATTGACTATAAAAAACTGGGCAATGAAACTTTCCTGTTCTTGTCCCGCGATGCAGGTACTTACATGTATAAACAGAGCATACAGATCCTCCGGGAAATGGGTATCTCACCGCACTCCATACGTGAGTACCCGCAGATCAAGGACGTACTGTTCGCCGTAGAGTGCCGCCTTGGTGTCTCCATCATGCCGCGGCATGTCCAGGCATATCTTGGCGGCAGCCTGGCATTTGTGCCTTTTTCAGACTCCGGCCAGAACATTGAATTCGGTGTTGCGTGGCAGGAGCACAACGATAACCCTGCTTTACAATGGCTTTTGGACCTGCTGAATTACTACCTCGGAAAGCAGCCGGATGTTTTCTGATACAGACGAAGTCGCACTCTCCGGCAGACCGGTATATTTAATTCTTCATAGCGAGAAAAGTTCTCACGATGAAGGTGAGTATCATTTTGCGCATATCTCACATCTAAACACACAAGTATTGCGCGATGAAGAATAAATCTATGCCAAAAGCAGTCTTTATATAGTATAATGAATAAAAATGTACCAAATTCTTGTAGTATACAGACATTAACAGGAGGGTATCCGCATGATTCGAAGAAGCAACGATAAGGAAAGCATCACCAAGCCATCACCCTTTAACGGAGTCGGAGAGATTACTGTAAGAAGCCTTTTGAACGGACCCGAGGAAATGGAAAATAAGGGCCGTGTATTCGGACACACGACCGTTTATCCGGGAAGCAAGATCGGTCTCCATACCCACAAAGGCGACGCAGAGACGTATTATATCCTTTCAGGAAGCGGAAAATACAATGACAACGGTACCATTGTCGATGTACAGCCAGGTGACGTGTATTACTGTGGTGATGGCGAATGTCATTCCATCGAGGCCATCGGCGAACCGATCGAGATGATCGCACTGATCCTGTACACAAAGTGATCTTAAATAAGAGCCACAACAAAAAGAAGGCCGTCGGCGTGATGCCGACGGCCTTCCCTTTTTAAGCTTATTTTGTGAAGTAGACCAACTGTGCGTTGTTGTAATAGATGTCCTCCAGCTCTTTCTGTGTAAAGACGTTGGACTTCTCAAGATAATCTGTGAGATGCTCGTAAGTATCCTGTGTGGCAGCAAACGGAGCATCGGTCCCCCACATCATCCTGTCCGCACCGATGATATCTCTGGCTTCCGCCAAAGTCTCAACGGTCTCGGGATAAGGATATACATCAGGAGACATGATCTTAGGCATTGCAGCAATGTCGAACCAGACATTCGCCTGCTTGAGCATCTGGAGCTCTGCTTTCCACTCTCTCTTCTTCTCGCGCATAGGTGCAAGAAGATGGCAGATCACGATCTTGAGGTCCGGGCATCTGTCAGCTATACGCATCAGAGCGGTAGTCTGATGGCTCTCCATCAGGATATCACCTACATCCAGTGCGACGACGCCATGATTCTTTTCAATCATCTTGTAGATCTCCATCATTCTGTCACCGGACAGATCGAACGGATCGTGGCATCCCATCAGTCCACCGCCGGAGCTGACTTCGAACTTGACAAGATGGAAGTGCTTCTCCTCGAGGAATCTCTGCAGAGTTTCCATATGGTTGGTCGCAAAAGGCTCGACCTCACAGGACGGGCAGAAACGATCCGGGTACTTCTCAAGAAGTTCTTCATGGTAAATGTTCTGGAAGCCGTACATACTGCCATTCATAAGAACGGCTTTTTCAACGTCGTTGCGATCCATGATCGCAAGCGCCTGTTCTGCGGTAAAGCAGTCCTCTCCATATTCTCCCGTCTGCGGGAAAAGCTGGAACACTTCTCCGCTGCCCCACTGGCATTTTCCTTCTCCAATGGCGCGAAGCTCGCCGCGTCTGCAATAGCCTGCTACAATCTTTGCCAGATGTAAATGTGCATCAATTTTTTTCATAAGTAGCCCTCTTTCCAATGTTGATCAGGGCTTGCAAAAGCAAGCCCTTTGCCTCGTTTTTACAATCAGGCACTCGCCTTCTTGATCTTTTTGACTTTCTTTCTGGACTGATCTGCGTGCTGCATAGCATCGAACGCAACTGCAACTACGATAACGAGACCTTTGACCAGACCGGCATGTGTGGACGGTACGGACATAAGGTTCAGACCATTGTTCAGAAGACCCATCAGGACTGCACCGAAGATCGCTCCGGGCACCGTACCTTCGCCGCCCAGAAGGGAGACGCCGCCGATGACCGCTGCCGTGATAACATCATTGGTGTAGCCTGAGCCGGTTCCGGAGGAAGCCTGCTGTGTCATGGACGCGAGCACGATACCACCCATAGCAGTCGTCAGACCGGAAAGTACGTAGCAGATGATAGAAGCAAGCTTAACGTTGATACCGGAAATCTCGGATGCTGTCGGGTTGCCGCCGACCGCGTATACATATCTGCCGTATACTGTCTTTCTGAGTATATACCAGCTGAGCAATGCGATGATCACCATGAAATATACCGGAAGCGGGAATCCAAGGATCTTAAATGCACCGATTGCTGTGAACGCGGGAACTGTGCAGCTGACGATCTTGTTGTTCGTGAAGACCATAGCGAGTCCCAGGAAAATACTCTGTGACGCAAAAGTTACCAGGAAAGCCGGGATCTTGAACGTTGTGATAATAATACCATGGATCGCACCTGCGAGTGCACCGACAGCGAGTGCGCACAGAACGCCTACAATCACCGCAACAGGCGTATCGCCCAACATATGCGTGACAGAAACGACTACGACCGCTGAAAAAGCACACAGTGTCGCGATAGAAAGGTCGATACCGCCGATCAGGAATACGAAGATCGATCCACTGACCATGATTCCGATGACCGCTACAGACCACAGGACGTTACTGAAGTTGTCCAGTGACAGGAAAGCCTTCGGACGAAGAATGGACAGTACGATAACAAATACAACGAGGATGATCGGCTTACTGTATTTACTCCAGTTAAAATTCTTCATTATTCCGCCTCCTCTTCTACACCCTGTCCAGCGGAAAGAACCTTGGACTGCGTTACCTCAACATTCTTGAACTCTTTAACAATATTTCCCTTGCGCATGACGATGATTCTGTGGGATACACGAAGCAGCTCCTGAAGGTCAGAAGTAACTACGATGACAGCAACACCCTTCTTTGCAAGGTCTTCCAAGATCGAGTAGATCTCATCCTTGGCACCGACGTCGATACCTGCCGTAGGCTCATCAACGATCAGCAGCTTAAGATCTCTCATCAGCCACTTGCCGAGGACGACTTTCTGCTGATTACCACCGGACATAACGCCGACCTGCTTGTCAGGATCAGAAGGACGAATATCGATTGCCTGGATCGCCCTCTTACTCATTGCAAGCTCATCCGCATCCGAGATGGATGTGCCGTTGATCTTGACAATGTCATAGTTGGTAAGCGCAACGTTCTTGGTCGTGGACAAAAGCGGGATAAAGCCCTGATTTCTTCTGTCCTCCGGAACAAATCCGATTCCTTCCAGGATACTTGCCTTCGGAGATGGATCAAGCTTCTTGCCATCCAGATAGACTTCGCCGGACGCAGCTTTGTCAACGCCGTAAATTGCACGGACAACTTCTGTTCTGCCTGCGCCGATCAGACCGCCCAATCCAAGGATCTCACCTCTGTGGACCTGGAAGCTGATATTGCGATAGCGGTCGGTCTTGTCCGTGAGATTTCTGACATCCAGTCTGACTTCCGCACTGTCATCCGAATGAAGCATCTTTCGGGATCCCGCAGACTCGTCGACTACCTTGCCGATCATTGTCTCGATGACCTTTGCAGGAATGATATCCTTCTTCTCAAGGACTGCTGCGTTCTTACCGTCACGAAGGATCGTCAGACGATCGGAAAGCATGTAGACTTCCTCAAGTCTGTGAGAAATGTAGATGATCGAAACGCCTTCGCTGCGAAGCGTCTGGATGATCTTGAAAAGCATCTCCGCCTCTTTACCGGAGAGAGAAGCTGTCGGCTCGTCCATGATCAGCAGCTTGGAATTCTGAGAAAGTCCCTTGAGGATCTCGATCAGCTGTCTCTGTCCGATACCCAGATTGTCAACGATTGTCGTCGGCTTCAGAGGGAACTGGTACTTGTCGATCAGTTCCTGGGTCATCTTATTCATCTTGGCATAATCGATAAATACGCCTTTGCGCGGTTCTCTGCCAAGGAATACATTCTGAGCGACCGTCAGAGGCGGGATTACAGAAAGTTCCTGATAGATACAAGCTACGCCGAGCTTCTGGCAATCCTGATAACTGTTGATCTCTACAGGATTTCCCTCCCAATAGATCTGACCATCATCTTTCGTATATACACCCGTGATGATCTTGATCAGTGTAGATTTGCCTGCACCGTTCTCTCCCATCAGTGCATGCACTTCACCGGCCTTGACTTCAAAACGGACATCCTGAAGAACCGGAACACCGGAAAAGCTCTTATATATGCCTTTGGCTTCAATCAATGTATTTCCTGCCATTATTCAAGCCCCTCCTTAGCTCCTTCTTCTCTTGCCTTGCGGTCCATACGAGCCTTGTAGGTAGCATCGAAAATGACGACCGCAATAATAATAGCGCCTTTAATTACATACTGATACGCTGTATTGATGGAAAGCTTACGGACACCGTTCTCCAGTGTAGCCATGAACAGCGCACCGATCAGTGTTCCGATAACGTCACCGCTGCCGCCTGACAGAGCCACGCCGCCGACGACCGCCGCTGCGATCGGGTTGAACTCAAAGTCCACACCAACTGCTGTGGTTGCACTCTGCAGTCTTGCTGTTGTGAAAACAGCGCCTACTGCTACGGTAAATCCGGTGATGACATAGGCAATAATTCTGGTCTTCGCAACATTAATACCGGAAAGAGTAGCTGCCTTCTTGCTGGCACCTACAGAATACAGATTTGTTCCGTAGCGGGTATACTTCAGAACGATCTGACCAGTCACCACAATAATGATCATCGCCATAATAACATAATAGAATTTGCCGATACCGCCGCCCAGCCATGCGTACTGGGTATGCTTCATCGGCTGGCTCATAATGACACCGTTATCATCTCTGATCGCAATGATGTAGGTGAGCGCTCTGAAAATACTCATCGTAGCCAGTGTGCCGATAAACTCCGGAACATTGAACTTGGCGACAATGATACCATTGATGAGTCCGCAAAGCAGACCGACCAGAATGCCTATAGGTATCATTACCCGGAAGGGAAGTAATGTATAAGCATAGATATTCGCCATTGTCATACCGACCAGCGCCATCATACTTCCCGTTGAAAGATCGATTCCTGAAGTAATGATAATAAATGTGACTCCAACGCCGATGATCGCCGGTATGGATGCATCTCTGACTACTTCGATCAGGTTGTCGAAATTAAAGAACTTGCCTTTGCCCGATCCTGCAAGGATGGTGAACAGCACGACAAGTATGAGCAGCATACCGATGGAAACCAAGCGGCGCATCGTTGTCTGATTCATCCGTTTCACTTGTTATTTCCTCCTCTCTTACACATCCCCGTACACACCGTCCAGCCATCTTGAAGCAAACTGTTCCGAATATGAGACCTGTCCGGTATTCCGGCTGCGGGAAAGTGCATAAGGGCAGGTATCAGGAGATTCCTGCCCATTCCCTATCACTGAAAATACTGCTTACCAGCGGTCTTCCTCAGCAATAGTGCCGACATTCTCGGCTGTTACAACGATGGGCTCCATGATGACCTTCGGTGTTGCAGTAAGGCATGTATAATCGTACTCAGAACCGATCATAAGCAGAGCGATCTTCGCAGCAGTAGATCCTTCGTCCCAGCTGTTAGTGTAGATCGTTCCGGCCATGTCACCGCTCTCGATCATAGCAAGGGCATCCTTCTCACCGTCAGCGCCCCAGATGCAGATCTGGCCCTTCTTGTTTTTGGACTGTGCTGCAAGCGCTGCACCTTCTGCCATCGCATCGTTGATTGCAAATACGCCCTTAAGATCCGGATGGGACTGAAGGAAGGAGTTCATAACTGTTATAGCTGTATCTTTCGAGAAGGAGGCGGACTGTGCCTCTACGATCTTGATGTCGGGGTACTTGGCGATCGTATCACGGAAACCCCTCTCAAGGTTATCAGTACGCTCCAGTCCGGGAACGCCCTGGATGATGGCGATCTCTCCGGTCTCGCCCAGCTGCTCAGCCATCTTATCAGCTGCCATACGGCCTGCATCGTAGTCAACAGCCATGACCAGCGCGCTGTGGATCGTGTCACTTGCGCAGTCAAGGTTGACTGTGATGACCGGGATGCCTGCTTCTTCAGCCTGCTGTACACTGGGAGCCAGAGCGGTTCCGTCGGAACACTGCAGAATGATTGCATTGTAGCCCTGGTTGATGCAGTCTGTCATGATCTGGACCTGTTTTTCAGCAGACTCCTCTGCACCGTAGGAATCAACTTTTATGTTAGACCAGGATGCGCATTCTCTCTCGATTCCCTCTTTCCATCCCTGGTTGTTGGGGGTTCCGATATCATGCGCGATGTAAGCGATCTTTACTTCTTCGCCTGCATAAGGATCGACCTTCACTTTATTGCTGTTGCCGCCAACTGCGCCTGATGCGGCTGCCCACGGATCTTCTCTTACTGTCTTTTCAGCGCTGCATGCGGCAAGGCTCAGTGCCATGAATCCTACGAGCAGAAGCGCAATACCTCTTTTCTTCATTTGTTTTTCTCCTCTCAAAATGAAGTGATGTAGTTTAACATAATGGCTTCGGATGACTATTTTGCAGCCACTCATGCAAAACCGGCATTCGTGGGCAAAATATGTCTCCTCTCAATAATGAACAATTATTTAGGCGTTTGCGAAACGCCAGAAGCCGCATAATTACGGCATTCTTTTTGTTATAAAATAAAACAACTCCTCACTGGTTCATGGTAAAATTGAGTTGTCCAGACACAGTCATTGATGTTTCTGTACATATGAGCCAAATCCTGGCTCATATGTACAGAAACATCAATGACTGTGCCTAATGAACAATTATTCCTTCGGTCTGCCTTCCAGAGCGTGGATCGTGTTGACGACGAACTCATGCGTCGGAACGCTGAGTCCGACTTTCTTTGCGGCCCTTACAACAGAACCGCTGATCGTATCAACTTCCGTTCTTCTTCCCGCGCGAATATCCGCACATATGGAAGTCACACCCTCCGGAGAACCGACGGAGGTCTTATGGACCTTCTCAATGATCTCTTCTTCATCGGCCTTCAGCCCCAACGCATGCGCGACTTCCACAGCTTCATGGATCAGAGCTGTCGTCATCTTCCACGCATATTCATTGCCGGCGATATAGCCGATGTTGCACTGCAGGACACCCGTTACGGCGCTGAGGGAGACGTTGGTAAACAGCTTATCCCAGATCAGCTGCTGGATCACGGAATGAATGCGGACATTGAAACCGCAGGCATCGAAAGATTCCTTGAGTTTAGGAAGGAAGCCTTCCTTATCTTCTACCAGCATACCGACGTTGGTGTTGCCTTCTCCGCCGTGGCGAATATAGCCCATTCCAAGCACTGCGCCGTTATCTTCGGTGGTTCCGATGATGATATGATCCTGATCTACGAACTCACCCAGGATATCTTCATGACCGGAGCCGTTCTGAAGTGTCAGCACATAAGTATCAGGACCAATAAGAGCCTTGTTGCCGGCAAGAGCTGCCTTTGAAAACAGCGCTTTTACGAACAGAATGATCAGATCAACGGGTTCCATCCCCTCTGTGGATGTCACAGCTTTCGGATGATACAGGTTGTCTGTTCCGTATTCCTGAAGCTTCAGTCCGTTTTCGTTGACCGCCGCAACTACGTTCGGATTTGTATCTACGAGATAAACATCATTGTGTAAGGAAAGGTGTCCTCCGTAAATGGAGCCCATGGCGCCTGCGCCAATCACTGCTATTCTCATACTGTATAAACTCCTTTTTTCCGAAAACTCCTTTATTCGAAAGCTTCTTTATTCCGAGAACTCCTTGATTCCTTCGATCGCATATGCATGTACCGGGCTGGAATCCAGACCTACGATCGGAAGCGGGGAGAAGGACATGAAGAATACGTCCTTTTCAAGATACTCGAGGTTTTTAAGTACTTCGATGAAAATGATGTTCTCTGCAAGAAGGATGTCATGGAAAGGCTTAACATCTTCATTGCAGTTCTCGATGGAAACACCATCACCAAATCCCACAGCCTTGACTTTCTTATCGCGGAACCACTCTGCAGACTCAGCATTGACAAGGAGTCTCTTGTCAACTTCCGTGTTGGTCGCTTTTGTGAACGGCTCAAGCTTATAGGAAGAATCGATGATCACGATATCGCCTTCTTTGACCTTGTAAGCTACTCTGTCCAGATCAGCTTTGGTAATGTGCGTGTAAGGAGCGACCGTGTCTTTGAAATCGACATAGACACCACGTCCCACGAACGTTGTCAGCGGAAGAGCTGTGACATCCGGCCAGTTGTCATCATGATGATACGGGCACTCCGCATGAGTTCCCAGATGGCTCATGATGTCAAAATTAGTGTGGAAATCCGGAATCGGTCCGCCTGTGTTAAAGCGGTGCAGTTTACATCTTCTGGTCTCTGTTGCCGGATCAACGAGTTTGGAAAGGTCAACCATGCGCATCCCATTTCCCATATCATATACAACTTGCATTTTTTCCTCCTTACTGGAAATACGTTGTCATTACTACCCTTGCTATTAATAATATGTACATTGTCATTCCTGCTCTTGTTATCAGTAACCATTACGGTGCTGCATTCCAGGTTCGCAATGGGAAGCGTCCTGATTCCTGCAGGAAGTCTTTACCGCAGCACCTTCGTCAGATCTTCACTTTTACTACGACTTTCTTGACCGGAGCGGGGGTTCCTGCTGCACAGCGCGGCTTATGTGCGTCTTCCGGCGCCACAACAATGAGATCGCCTTCCTTAAGCAGAACCTGACCGAACAGTTCGGGATCCTCATAGAAAACGACATCGTTGGCGTCGATCCGATCGATCTCCTTCAACCCGTCCCGCTTACATACACCGAACATCTCATCTCCGGTTACCATGTACTGAATGTCAAAATACTTGTCGTGCGTCTCAAATCGTCTCTCTTCCCAGGGAGAAGTCGTGTACTCCTGTACACCTGCTATGACGTCGTCCCCCATCAGTGGATAGGATCCTTCCGGAAGCTCCCTGATGTTGGTCTCTGCGAGCCACTTGTAAGCAACTGTAAATTTATCATCCAGATAGTTATATTTCTCAGCAATACTTACATGACAAAAAAACATTGTGCCCTTCCTTTCCGAGTTCAATCTTCGAGCAGTCAACTCTTGCTATATTATACAGTATGCCTTGCAAAAATGAAAGAAAATATACAACATTTGACTATTTTTCAAAGAACAGTTCATATTATTTCATCTATTTTTCAAGTCGAAAGTACCTTTTTTACATGCTTATTGGTCGAAATGTTCAAAAGCCGACATCGTTTCACCTAACTCGAACGGATTCCGTTCTCTTTACAGAGCTTTTGAACAATTTTACACTTTTTTATGTTACAGGAGCCGAAGTTTCCTATAACTACAGGAGACAAAGTTTCCTATAACAATAAAACAGGAATCCATCGCCATAAAGACGATGAACTCCTGCTCCCACTCAACTCATATTCACTCCTTATCCGAAGCTCTCTACAAGCTCCTGCAGTTCGAGAAAGCGCTCGATCTTCTCATCCAGCTCCGCATCCGTCTTCTGTTTCTCCTCCGTAAGCTCCTGAAGCTTAATGTAATCCGTCGACACCTGCAGCATTTCCTCCGCAAGCTTCTCCGACTTCTCTGTCAGCTCATCAATGATCCCTTCGAGAGTGCCATACTCCCTCTGCTCAGAAAACGTAAGTTTCTTGCGTGATGCGTGCGCCCTGTCTTTTGACCTTCTGTCGGATGAAGAGGAACTGCCGGGTGTACCGGACGGTCCGGATGCATTCGACATAGCGGCAGTACCGACCGCCTTTGATGCTCCGTTCATCTTCGTATTTCCGGCTGTTCCTGCACTATGGGACATTCCAGATTCTTCATAGCTTCCCGAATCATCCTCCCCCATCCAGGATTTATGAATCAGATACTCTTCATACCCGCCCTCACTCTGATGGAGCAGCCCGTCTCCCTCAAAGCTGAAGATCCGGTTCACGACACGGTCCAGAAAATACCGGTCATGCGACACCACGATCACAATTCCCGAGAAATGATCCAGATAATCCTCCAGAATCTGCAGCGTCTGAATATCCAGGTCGTTCGTCGGCTCGTCCAGTACCAGCACATTGGGCGCGCCCATAAGTACGCGCAGCAAATGCAGCCGCCGCTTCTCACCGCCTGACAGCTTCGCGACAGGCGTATACTGCTTGCCTTTCACGAACAGGAACCGATCGCACATAGCCGACGCTGTGATCAATCCGTCCCCTGTGCGCACGTACTCCCCGATCCCCCGGACTACATCAATCACGGTGTCTGAGGCCGGCAGATCCTCATATTCCTGTCCAAAATACCCTGTCACGATTGTCTGGCCCCGTTCGACAGACCCTTCATCCGGTTCGACCATCCCCATCAGGATTTTGAGCAGCGTCGACTTTCCGCAGCCGTTCGGCCCGATGATTCCGATTCGATCATTCTTCAGGAAATTATATGTGAACTCGCGAAACAGAAGCTTTTCACCGTAGCTCTTGCCCAGATTTCGCACTTCGATCGTTTTATTTCCCATCCTCGACGGAATCGACTCAATAATGACATTCCGCTCCTCGATGATCTTCTCCCGGTCACGCAGCGCTTCGAACCGCTGAATATGCGCTTTCTGCTTGGTCGACCTCGCCCGCGCTCCCCGCATCATCCACGCCAGATCCTGCTTATAGAGCGCAGCCATCTTCCGCTCAGCGGCCAGTGCAAAATCCAGCCGTTCCTGCTTTGTCTGCAGGTACTTTTCGTAATTACCCGGATAGCTGTAGACCCTGGCTCTATCGATTTCCCAGATCGTATCCGTCACCTCGTCCAGGAAATAACGGTCGTGCGTGACCATGACCAGTGCGCCCCAGTATCCCGCGAGCTGGTTCTGCAGCCACTCGATCATCTCGTGATCCAGATGGTTGGTCGGCTCGTCCAGGATCAGAACGTTGCTCGGAGTGAGCAGAGCTGCCGCCAGTGCAGCCCTCTTCCGCTGGCCGCCCGACAGTGTATCGGGCATTTGGTCCGGATCGTCTATACCGAGCTTTAGCAGCATGGAAGCCGCCTCTCCCTGCACATTCCAGAACTCTTTGTCCTGCTCTATATTCTGCACCACATTCATGAGCACGCTCTGCTCCTGATCGAACACCGGGTTCTGCGGCAGGTAGGAGATCTTAAGTCCGCTTCTCTGTATTATTTTTCCCGTATCCGCCTCCAGCGCGCCGGCTGCGATCGCCAGAAGCGTCGACTTTCCCGTCCCGTTTATGCCGATCACACCGATCCTGTCATATTCATCAATTCCCTGCGTCACATCCTGCAGTATCGGGGCATCTCCGAACGAAATCCCGATGCCTTCCAGTGTCATAACAACCATATTCTTTGTAGATTCATCCTTACTTCATCGAAATTTTTTATGAAACAGGAACATTTTCCTGCAAGACGAAGATTTTTTCAATATATTTGAGCTGAATTCATTGGAATCTCCCGCGAAACAGAAAAAGGAGATACCGGAACCGGTATCATTTTCCGTTTCTGCAGATGCCTTATTTTATCTCTCCTGAATGAATCTCTCCGTCTCCTTCATGATCCTGTATAACTCCTTCATATCCTGAAAGCAGTCTTTGCTCTCCAGCGAATGATTGGCATACGAGATCAGTGTGCAGGGAATTCCTTTTTCTTCACATATTCCGAACACCGGACTCTTTTCATTTCCCACCCACGGATCATCCGTTCCGGTAAATGCAATCGCCTTTCCAAACGAAAATGAAAACGTCACTTCAAGCGGTGTATAGAGGATCAATCGAATCTTCTCTTTTGCCGGATTGTCCGAAGCGATCTTCGCGGCCGCAATCGTCCCGATACTCTTCCCGATGAACAAAATATCATCATATTCGAGCAGATCCACATCCTGAAGACACTGCCGGGACCGGTCAAGCGCAATGCGGAACGATTCTTCCATCAGCTTCTGATCCCCTTTTATCTTTTTCGGGAAACCGGAATAAGCGATCGTCAGTATTGCATAGCCCTGTTCTGCAGCGACCCTTCTTGCGTAATACAGCAGCGGCTTGTCCGCCGTATATCCGATTCCCGGAAAGATCACTGCCAGTTTTTTCTTCTCATTCATCCTGTCTTTCTCCAAATCTTTTGTTCTCTGATCAACTGACGCATGACGAAAGCAGCAAGATTTCTGCGTCAGAAAATCAGGAACGCACCGAAGTTCCTGCCCCCCGCACAGAATGCAAAGCACCTTCCGGATCGAGCTGCTGCAATCAGATGCAGTCTTTAAATATAATAGTAAAAAGGGATCGGTGAAGACGTCAACCGTTACTTTCATTTCCTCAAAATGCTGCCCGAAGCCCCGATGAATGAACGCCTTCCGGCAATCCTGATTCCCGCAAAAAAGAGCAGGCCCAAAATCAATCGGGTCCTGCTCAGGCATACTTTCGTCACTCTCTGTTCTTGAGAACCTCCGCCGGCGTCACTCTGTCGATCCTGCGCACGAGCAGCGCATTGATCACAAAATACATGGCCATGATCACGGCGAACAGCCCGACGTACACAAGCGGAGACATGGACAGATCCATCGCGCACGCTACGTTGGAAATAAAATACGGATAAATCGCGTCGATGGTCATCTTGGCCAGAGGGATCGCAATGAGAGCTCCCAGCGCTACAAAGTACATATTTCCGTTCAGGTAGAGTTTCCTGATCTCACCCCGCCTGTACCCGAAGATCTTCATCAGGGAAATGTCATAGGACGCTCTGTCCACCATGACACCCATCATGAGGTAGAGCACCACGAAGAATATAAAGGCGGATACTCCGGTCATCATATAGACCATGGAGGCCATCAGATCCACGAACACATGCCCCGCCTGCTCGATCTGCGCTCTTGTGATCACCGAGAGCAGCTTCCCGGAGTCGATTGGAAGTTCATGGTCCGAGAAGACAACATTGTAATAATCCTCATCTTCACCGAACATATCCCGCATCTCATCGATGTCCATGAACACCGTAAAATTCGGCGCATACTGCACGATGCTGTCCACCCGGAAGGCGTAGTACTGTTCCGCTTCGCGGTCCTCCAGCACCACCGTCTCCCCCTCTTTGATGTCATACTTCTGTGCCATCGCGGAGGAAATGGCCACATCCTTGCGTCCCTTCGGCACGACTGCGTCAAAATACGGATTTTCCGTATCCGTCCCCATGAGGGTCACTTCCAGGTTGTATCCGAAGCGTTCCTTGTTCAGTGTTTTTGCAAATGCGGGCGTACCGCCGTCCGGCACCTCTGCATCCGGATATTTGTACATATACATGTATTCGTAATGCGTGTCCGCGAGATTATCCGTCTCTACGTGACGGCACATCACGTAACAGTCCACTGCGATAAAAACCAGAGCCATGGATACATAGAGCCCCACCGCCATGGTGACGGCGGCCCGCATTTCACGGAGAAATCTGCGGATCCGGAAGCGGCTGATAAATCCCAGCTTCCCCAGCTGCAGCCTCTTGCCGGAAACCTCCTTCCGGCCTCCGCGCAGCAGGAAGAGAGCCGTGCAGGAGAGCTTTTTGCGGATGACAAGGCCGTTGACGATCACCGCGATCACGGGCGGAAGGACCAGCCCGTAGATCAGCGTAAATGCATACACCCTGACAGGGAAGGCCGGAACGGAATAGTAGAGATACGTGTCCATCATCTGGTAGTCCACGCCGATCGGCGAATGGGCAAGGATCGTTCCGATCACACCGCCAAGCGCAGTCACGACCGCGGGCAGGAGGACGTAATGCCGCAGCAGATCCCTCCTGTTCACGCCAAGCGCGTAAAGAGCTCCGATCACGCTGCTCTCCGCATCGATCTCATGGATCGTGAACACCGCGATTACATAGGAGAACAGAGCAAGTATGATCACGCCGGCTACAAAGCCCGCATACTTGTTGATCTTCACGTCCGATCCTGCGCCGCCGATACGCATATTGTCGCTGCGGGGGATGAACATCTGCAGATTGTGAATGGAGGGCTCGATCTGTTCGCGCAGCTTCTGCGCGTCCTCATCCCCGCTCATGAGCGGATTGTCCAGAAAATTGAGGATCATCTGCGCGTCCCCGATCCTCTCCTTTATATAGGCTTTGAAGTATGGATCTTCCGCCTTCTGCCAGTCGAACGGGAACTCCTCGACCGCCTTGCGCACATCCTCGTCCGTGAGAGACCTGTCCTTGATCCTGTATGCATAGATATACTTTTCCGACTCGAGGGAACTTCCTGACTCCTTCATGGACCGATAGGTCTCCGGCGTCACGAAGCCCGTCCCGAACTGGGCACTGTCCACGGTGCTGTCCGACATTTTTTTGACAGGGCACTCATAGTCCGCCGTCGTACCGATGCCGGTGATCGTGAATTCCCTTCCACCGATCGTCAGAGAATCCCCGACCTTCAGCGCATGAACCTCCATAAAGCGCTTTTCCAGAACGATCTCATCATCCGCTTCTGCCATTCTGCCGGCGTCCAGCTGAACGAGATTAATGGATTTTCTGTTCTTAAAGAGGCGGACGGTCGGCGAAGGAGCTGCGGATCCTGTGTCTGTGGCAGCCACGCCATCAGCCGAAGCCTTTCTGTCCGCCGCAGCGTCTCCGCCCGCATTTTCGCTCTCTGAAAAATCCAGATAGAACTGCTCCTCCACTTCTATGCCTTTGCCGGCGAGCTCCCGGAGCTGCTCTTTCTTAAGCGGTATGAACGTCTCCCACTCTCCGTCCTCTATCCTGTTCTTCTCCGCGAATTCCGTCGTCCCGTCTATAACATTCTGTGCAGCCCCGAGAAGACTTACCACGATATAGACTCCCAGGACCACAAGAAGGCACAGGGCAAGATATCTTCCCAGGTGCTTTCTCAGATTCCGCAGCACGCGTTTCCTAAGTACTTTCTGCATATCCTTTTCCGTCACTCTCTACAATACTGTCAATCCTGAGCCAGACTCCTGTTAATTGAAAAAGTTGTGAACCTTCCATATCACAACACTTTTCACCGTCAAGCGCACCTCAGCCTCCTGCCGCACCGCGCAGGATGGAAATACACCTTCCTGCCTGCGCGGCTGTGATCCGCCGGAGACTTAATCCTTCGTACTGCGAAAAGAAATCACAGATCCGTGAGCTCCGCCGCGGGAACGCGCACTGCATTCTTACTGCACTCACTGATTTCCCCGTCCTTTATAATGATCACCCGGTCCACCATCCTGCGGATTGCATTGTTATGGGTCACGATCATCATCGTTGTCCCGTACTTGCGGTTGATCGTCTCGAGCAGGATCAGGATGCTTTTGGACGTCTTCGAATCTAAGGCTCCCGTCGGCTCATCGCACAGAAGCATCACCGGATTCTTGATCAGCGCTCTTGCGATCGCGACCCTCTGCTGCTGTCCGCCGGAGAGCTGCGCCGGGAACTTTTCCCCGATCCCTGATATGCCCAGTGTCTCCATGAGATCTTCCGCCTGCAGCGGGTTAGGAGATAAAAACTCGCACACCTCGATATTTTCACGGACAGTCAGATCCGGCACAAGGTTATAGAACTGAAATATAAAACCCAGCTTGTCCCTTCTGTAGTCGGACAGCCTGCCCGGGTTCATCCCCACGATCTCCGTTCCATCCACCCTGACGGAGCCACCGTCCGGGATCTCCAGACCGCCGATACAGTTGAGAAACGTTGATTTTCCGCTGCCGCTGGGACCCTGGATAACGCACATCTCGCCCTGTTCTACGCCTGTGCTGATGCCCTTCAATACCTGTGTGCGATTCTCGCCTTCACCGTAATATTTTATAAGATTCTCCACTTCAAGAAACATTCGCCGCTCCTGCCTTATGTCTGTTCCGGACAACATGTTGTTTTGGTCCCCGAGGTTAGCACAAGCTATCCGTTTTGTGAATTATACACCCCAAAAGACAGATGTGCAAGCACGCGAAAAGCCGGACAGGTCATGGCATCCAAAGTGCTCCATTACCGGTCCGGCTTTTCTTTATCGTTCATAATTTCATCTTTTATGCAGAATTAATTCACGTATCTTTATTCCGAGTCAGATCGGCTGCCTTCCGTGCTCTCCTCCAGCAGCTTCTCACGGAATACTTTCCTGTATTTCATGGGCGAGAGCCCCTTGGCCTTTCGAAAAGCCCTGCTGAAATACATCGGATTCTCATACCCCACCCTCCGGGCGATCTCTCCGACCGTTTCGTCCGTAGTCTCCAGCAGGATCTGCGCATTATATATGCGCAGGTTCAGGATGAACTTCATGGGAGATGTGCCGAAGTACTCCCGGAAGCATGCACCGAACCAGCTCGTACTCATATTCCTTCCCGCCGCATACTGTTCGATGCTGATATCCTCATTATAGTACTCCCTGAAATAATCCCGGGCATAATCCATCTCTGTTCTGACAAACCCGGTAGTTGTCGGCATACTCTGATGCATCTTCCGGTTCATGACGATGAACAGCTCGCGCAGAAGATATGTGAGATTCTCCTCATAGCAGAATTCACAGTCCAGCAGCTCGTCCCTCATCTTCTTAAAGAGGTCTTCATACTCATAGGAGATTCCCGTATGAAGCACATAGCCGTCGAGCGGGATCTCATAGTGTCTGAGGATGCTCTTCACTGCCCTCCCGGTAAAATGGACGAACCAGTACTGGGAGCGGTCCTTTCCCAGAAAGTAATAATGCTGCTCCTTCTTCGGCGGGTAGAGCACCATGTTTCCGGCAGGGACGGTCACTTCATGTCCGTCCAGAAAGAAATGTCCCTCCCCGGCAGCGATATAAATGAGCTGCCAGTCGACGCGTCCCTTCGGACGCCAGGTGGGAAGGCGCGGGCGGCTGAACAGCTGATACGTGCCTGCGCTCAGGATCCGGAGCGGCATTTTATTTTCCTTAAAAGGAATTCTGGAATTGAACAGATATCCCGAATTGATATACATAGGGTCCTGTCTCCTCTCGATCTCTCAAATGTTTTCGGACGACTGCCAAACGCTGCATTTCATGGATGCTGCACGTATCTTTAAATTCCTGAAACTTCCCGCATGCATAAATGCAGCGGCGATCAGGAATCCTGAAGCGGGACGTTTCAGTAAATAATTCCATCCCGCATACGATGCCGCAGGCCCTTACTCAGGTGCTCTATTAAGTGCAAAGTTCTTCTTCAACAGATTAAATTTAATATCAAATACAACATTCAGTTTATCGAAAACACCCGCCCTTTTCCACTCCTCCCGATGATTGTGCAAAAAATAAATTGTTTTGTTCATATGTTTTGTGCCCTGCGCCCGATATGATTTCAGTAGGGGAATCCCTCCTGCACACCGAAGCATCCGGCCTGCGGACCGTCAACCTTTCCCGGACGAATGGGATTCCTCCTGCGCCGAAGCGCATGATCATGACGGTCTTATTCTGCTCTTTCCTCACAGATTTTGTCTCAATCACTTGCGGCAGCATGAAAGATCCGACTCCCCCGGGAAACGATCGCTGCCGCATCCGCACAGTAAAAGGAGGATGCCGCTTTGCTCGTACCAAGACTCTACGAAGATCTGTCCGTACTGCATCAAAACACCCTGCCGTATCACAGTTATTTCATTCCAGCATCCGCTCCGCCCCGCGACCCTTCCAGGCTGCAGGAGAGGGAAGCTTCCGACCGGCTGCAGATGCTTTCCGGCTGTGCCTGGAACTTCCGCTTCTTTGGCAGCATCCATGAATTGGGCGAGGAATTCTATCTGCCCGCCTACAGGCCTGACAGCACCTGGAGAAAGGAAGACGTTCCCTTCTGCTGGCAGATGAAAGGATACGACACGCACCAATATACCAATATCAGATATCCTTTCCCCTTTGATCCGCCTTATGTTCCGCAGGAGAATCCATGCGGAGCGTATCTTCATACATTTGAATGGCATAAAAATCCGGAGGCACCGCGTGTTTCTCTGCATTTTGAGGGCGTCGATTCCTGCTTCTATGTCTGGCTGAACGGAACATACGTCGGCTACAGTCAGATCACCCACCATACATCGGAATTCGACGTGACGGACCTCCTCACCGAAGGAGAAAATCTTCTGGCCGTTCTGGTCCTCAAGTGGTGCGACGGCTCCTATCTTGAAGACCAGGACAAGTTCCGCATGTCCGGCATCATCCGCGATGTCTATCTTCTGAGCCGTCCCGAATCATACATTGAAGATTATGTCATTACGACGGACCTCGCGGAGGATCTGCAGACCGCTGATCTTAACATAAAGCTCACATGGCACGGCACTCCGGTGCCTGTCCGCGTACAGCTGCTCTCCGCAGAGAGCGGATCCGAAGCTGATAGAGACTTTGCCGCAGCGGATGAGACCAAAGTCAGATCGGTCTTTGCCGCAGCGGGACAGACCGGAAAGAAAGAACACTTTCCTGCAGATAATAAGAAGCGTTCAGAAAAGACCGATGTATCAGAAAGCAGCACCTCCCTCGGCTGCCGGATCATTGCGGAAGCTGTACTCTCGGACAGCGATGAACTCCGCATTCCCGTGACGAATCCGCGCCTCTGGAACGCCGAGACTCCGAATCTCTACACCCTCATCTTGCAGGCTGAGGGAGAGACCATTACCGAGCGCGTCGGATTCCGCCGGGTCTTCGTTAAAGACGGCGTCCTCTTTCTCAACAACGCTCCAATCAAATTCCGGGGCGTCAACCGGCACGAATCGGATCCGGTCACCGGGTCTGTACAGACCGGGGCCCGAATCCGGCAGGATCTCTTCATGATCAAGGAACATAATTTCAATGCGGTCCGGGCAAGTCATTATCCGAATGTCCCCTGGTTCTATCAGTTATGCGATGAGCTCGGACTCTACGTGATCGATGAGGCAGACAATGAAAGCCACGGCACCGCTCCTCTCTCCTTCAACGAAGAGGATTACTCTGAGCGGATGCGCCTTGGTCATGTACGGATCGCGGACAATCCGGATTTCATCGAGCCGACGCTGGACCGGGTGCGCTCCATGGTCATACGGAACCGCAACCGGCCTTCGATCCTTGTCTGGTCCATGGGAAATGAATGCGGTTACGGCCGCACATTCGAGGAATCCCTCCGGTGGACCAAAGAGGTCGATCCGACCAGGCTGACGACCTATGAAAGTGCCTTTTATTCTCCGCGTGACCGTGAGTACGACGTCTCCAATATCGATCTTTTCGGCAGGATGTACCCGGCCTTTGAGGAAGTGACGGACTACCTGTCCACCGACCCGGATAAGCCGCTTCTTCTCGTGGAATACTGCCACTCCATGGGCAACAGCCCGGGTGACCTGCAAGAGTACCGGGAGCTGATCGAGAAATATCCGCGTCTGTGCGGCGGTTTCGTCTGGGAGTGGTGCGACCATGCGATCGATCTGGGTCCTGCCGAAAACGGAAAGACAATGTACGGATACGGCGGTGACTTCGGCGAGCTTCAGCATGACGGAAACTTCTGCCTGGACGGCCTCGTCTACCCGGACCGCCGTCCGCATACAGGACTGCTGGAATACAAGAATGTTCATCGCCCGTTCCGCTCTTCCTATGATCCGAGACACGGCATTCTGACGATTGCAAGCTTTCTTGATTTTCTGGATCCGGCGGCCGGCGTGCGTGTTGTCTACAGTCTGACACAGGACGGGGCGGAGCTCTCTCATGGTGAATTCTCCCTTCCTCCCATACCGCCTCACGGCAGGTCTGAGGTCCCGCTCCGTCTCTTTGTTCCGGAAAGCGGACGTTCCTTCCTGCTCGTCAGGTACATTCTGGCTGAACCTCTGCTGGGGCTGCCCGCCGGAAGTGAGCTCGGCTTCGATGACCTCCGGATCCGGACTGCCGATGACCGGAACCGGCTGGCTGGCTCCGCTTTCCCGTACATTGAATTTGCAGGAGATCATACGGCAGGCAGCGGAAAAGAGACTCTGACGGAAGATCCGCCTGCAGTGGCGGAAGACGGAACGAATCTGGTGATCACTGGAAGAGGATTTTCCTATACGCTGGATACGCTCTCCGGCAGGTTAACTTCCCTTAAGACAGAAGGGCAGGAAATGCTTAGGCGGCCTGTCGACTTCAATCTCTGGAGGGCTCCGACCGACAACGATCAGCCCCTTACGGAGCTCTGGAAATATGAACGTCTGGATCACACCATCACGCGGGCCTACAGCTTGACACAGGAGACCTGCGGCAATGCCGCTGTCCTTCATATCCGGCAGTCCGTTGCCGCAGTCTCCGTACAGCCGATCCTCAGGGTACAGACGACCTGCGGGATCTATCCTGACGGGACGATCCGAATGGAAATACAGGCGGAGAAAGATCGGGATATCCTGACACTGCCCAGGATCGGTCTCAGAATGTTCCTGGATCCGGCCTTGCGCGAAGTCAGTTACTACGGGATCGGGCCGCACGAAAGCTATATCGACAAGAGACGAAGCGGCCGGCACGGGATCTTCCACTCCACCGTAGAGGATCTCCACGAGGACTATATCCGGCCTCAGGAGAACGGCAGCCACACAGATTGTGATTGCCTGCACCTTGAAGGAGGAGGGCTGGCCCTGACTCTGGCATCCGGAGATCAGAATACGTTCTCATTCAACGTTTCGCCATATACGCAGGAAGAACTCGAAAGAAAGAGGCATAATTATGAGCTTGTGCCTTGCGGAGATACGGTTCTCTGCATTGATCACAGGATGGCCGGGATCGGGTCAAAGAGCTGCGGTCCGGACCTTCAGAAGAAATATCAGGTCTGCGAAGATTCCTGGCACTTTACGTTCCTGATAAGACCTGAAGCCTGAGGGGGACCGGCGCATATGAAAGAGAGCCGGTCGATCCGGAATGCGCATGCCATGTGCAAGGGAGATGTGCACACATGGGCCGGCAGTATTGTCAGAATTTCCTGCTGATACCGTTTTACCGGCAGTGTCGGGCAAGCTGTGAAAAAGAACAGCGCCACGATTATACGCCACGATTATAAGAGGAGGGTTTATGAAAGAGAAGACTTATCTGAAATGGTACAACAAGGTAGGGTACGGCTCCGGAGATATCGCCGGAAATGTCGTCTATGCCCTGCTCTCCGCCTTTGTCATGATTTTCCTGACCGACACGGTCGGCATGAACGCAGGTGTCGTCGGGACGCTGATCGCAGTATCCAAGCTCTTTGACGGAGTGAGCGATATTTTCTTCGGTTCGCTGATCGACAAGACCCAGACAAAGATGGGAAAGGCCCGTCCATGGATGTTCTATGGCTACTTCGGCTGCGCGCTCTGCCTCATCGCCATCTTCTGCATCCCGGCAGACATGAGTCCGACAGCGCAGTATGCATGGTTCTTCATCGCCTATACGCTCCTCAACGCGGGCTTCTACACAGCCAACAATATCGCTTACTCCGCTCTGACAGCCCTTATCACGAAGAATAACCACGAGCGTGTACAGATGGGCTCCATACGCTTTATGTTCGCGTTCGGCACCAGCATGCTGATCCAGACGATCACAGTCGGACTGGTCGCCCGCTTCGGCGGCGGGGCAGCTGCATGGCGCACCGTTGCGATCATTTACTCCATCGTGGGAATTCTCACGAACTCCCTCTCCGTATTTTCCGTCAAAGAACTGACGCCGGAGGAGCTCATGGAGGACGAAGTGCAGCCGGAGGTGCCGGCCGAGGAGGAAAAATACAGCCTTATCGACGCTTTCAAGCTGCTCATTCAGAACAAATATTATCTGATGATCTGCGCTTCCTACATCCTCATGCAGATCTATTCCGCGACGCTCAACATGGGCATTTACTACATGACCTATGTGCTGAAGAACGCTAATCTCCTCGGAGTCTTCTCTTGGGCAATAAACATTCCGATGATCGTCGGTCTGCTGTTCACTCCGACGCTGGTCGCAAAATGGGGCGGCATGTACCGCCTGAATCTGACCGGCTATACGATCGGCACCCTCGGAAGGCTCGGCGTCGTGATCGCCGGCTACATCGGATCCGTCCCGCTGATGCTCATCTGCACGGCAATTGCGGCGATGGGAATGAGCCCGCTTCAGGGAGATATGAATGCCCTGATCGCGACGTGCTCCGAGTACACCTACCTCACCCACGGAAAGCGCGTGGACGGCACCATGTACTCCTGCACCTCCCTCGGAACGAAGCTCGGCGGAGGGATCGGCACGGCTCTGGCCGGCTGGCTCCTGGCTTTCTCCGGCTACGTCGGCGGGGCTGCCGAGCAGAGCGCGTCCTGCATCAACATGCTCCATGTCATGTACCTCTGGATGCCGATGTGCTTCAATCTGCTGATCACATTGATCCTCACGAAGCTGAATGTCGAGAAGGCCAATGAGGATCTGAGAGCCGCGAGATAAAAATACCCTATACTTCCTTTCAAAGTGCTTTCGCAGCAGCACGAACTCATCATGCCCCGGCTGCGGGACGGGCGTGCGCTGTCCGCGGCTGCTTTCGCGGGCAGCGTGCGTTCACAGATTTCTATCCTCTGGAGGATCCGGAGGATTTACCTGAAAAAGGCATCTGCCGGGAACGGAATCATGATCACCGCTCCCGCAGATGCCTTTTTATATTGCATAACAAGCCAAATTATGATTACAGGGTCCGCGAAGCGGTTCCTGCATTCAGGTCTCGCTCGCGTGATTTGGCGCGGGATTCGGATCAGCGTCAGCTGATATCTTCCAGGCCGAATCCCTGCGCATCCTCGCGGAGGCTTATTCTTCCATGTGATCCACGCTGTAATGCGTTTCACTCGTCCTTCTTCCCGTACCTCTCCTGCATATACGCGTCCATATTGTCCGCGATCTGCTTGGAGACGGCAACCGCTGCAACGACCGTCTTCGCTCCCGTAACAACGTCTCCGGATGCAAAGACGCCTTCCATCGTCGTTTCTCCGTGCTCATCGATCTGCAGTGTTCCACGCTCATTCAGATGGAGATCATGGTCACGCGCGACAAGACGGTCTCTCGGGACCTGAGAGATGGAGATCATGATACTGTTGGCCTCGATCAGCCGGTCTGTGGAGTGATCCTCCACGAGCTTGCCGGTCTCCGGATCTTCGACCATATCGCAGAATACAGCCCCCTCATCCACAATGCGGACGATCGCCTTGCGGTACTCAAAATGCACGCCGTCCAGCTGCGCATAATTGAATTCGTGCTCGGATGCTGCGACCTCATCTCCGCGGACATAGACGGTAACATCGCGGGATCCGTGGCGGATCGCTGTACGGGCTACATCCATGGCCGCATTTCCGGCGCCAATGATCGCGACTTTATCGCCGAGCTCATAGACATCCGGATTATTCAGATAATTGATCGCATAGAATACGTGTCCGAAGGTCTCGCCCGGAACACCCAGCTTGCGCGGCTTCCATGCGCCCGTTCCGACAAAGACGCTGCGATAGCCGTCATCCAGAAGATCCTGTATGCTTGTGGAACCGCCGAGTGAGAAATTCGGGCGGAACAGGATTCCCATATCGCGCATTCTGCGATAGTAGCGGTCCAGAATAGACTTGGGCAGGCGGAATTCCGGAATACCGTAGCGGAGAATGCCGCCGATCTTTTCACGGCCTTCAAAAATCGTGACTTTGTATCCGCGGCGGGCGAGGATTATGGCGATCGTGATGCCTGCAGGGCCGGCACCTACGACACCGACCTTCATGCCGTTCGACGGAGCGCAGCTCAGATCCAGTCTCTCAAAGCAGGAGTCGGAGATGTAGTTCTCAATCGAGGAAAAATGTACCGGTTCTCCCTTTTTTCCGCGGACACAGTGCCCTTCGCACTGGCCTTCATGATTACAGACGAGAGAACAGATAACGGACAGCGGATTGTTCTCAAAAAGGATCTCCGCAGCCTCCATCATCTTGTTCTCCTTGAAGAGGCGGATAACTTCCGGGATATTTGTCTGAATCGGACATCCTTTCATGCGGCAAAGCGGCTTCTTGCATTGCAGGCAGCGGTTGGCTTCGTTCAAAACATGTACAGGCATATGAGTCTCCTCCTTCAGCTTTTATGGTCAGCGACCTTTTTTACTCACAGTCAGCGTGCTGCATTTCCCAAATCGATTCCCTGGTCATACTGTGCTGCATCGCTGGATCATCCTTCTGACATTTTACTACAGATTCCGGATCATCTCAAGTAAACCGGCCGCCCCTTCGCCTTCCTTTTATCCGCTTCTTTATTGTAAGCGGGCACCTGCATCATTTCCTTTTGGATACCGCTGATCCCATTCCTGACGCTGAGACAAAAACAGCCTTTCAGGTGATAGACTGGCTTCTAACAGGGGCACCGGATATCTCACCGGTGCCCCTTGTGTCTCCTGTGCAATTGTCACTTACTATCATTTCCACATTCCCGAATCCCATCGCACCGGGGCGAATGCATACGGGATGTTTTAGTCACTTACTGCTGACCGCCCTTCAGAAGTGTCAGCACCTCCTTGAGATTCGGGCTCTTCCTCTGGAGCTTCTCAGCTGTCTGCAGCTTAAGGAATCCGTCATACTTCTCATGCGGCAGCACATAGAAACGATCCTCCTCGATCGCCTCCCAGACCTGCTCCGCATGTCCTTCGAGCGGAAGTCCGGTCTCGATGACATGCTTCGCCTCTGCCTGGCCCTTCCTGAATTCCTCGCTCTGATAATACGGGTCGGAGTCGTCCTTGAAGCGTTCCGGGCGATACCACTCGCTGTGGTCAAGATTCGTCTGCACATAGCCCGGGCAGAATACGCCCATCGCGATATCGGCACCGATCGCCTGCAGCTCATAGTTGATGCTCTCAGAAAGCGCTACTGCCGCATGCTTCGTTGCATAGTAGGGAACCATGCCGATCCAGTTGATCACGCCGGCGACCGAGCATGTATTCATAATGTTGCAATGCGTGCCCTGACTCAGCATGATCGGAATGACCTGTCTCATGAAATATACATGGGACATAAAGTTGGTCTGAACGATCCATTCCCAGTCACGAAGCGGCAGGTTATATCCGTTGCCGGGAACGGCAACACCCGCGTTGTTCATGAGAATGTCGATCGTGCCGTATTTCTCCAGCGCCGTCTTGACGACCTTCACCGTCTCCTCATAAATTCCGACGTCAGCCGTGATGAGAGTGATGTCCTCCGCGCCGTTCTCCATGGCGATCGCTTCGAGCTTGGCAAGCTCCTCTCCCATGATGTCAACCGCGACGATCTTCATGCCGCGCTTTGCGGCCTGCTTGACGAATTCTTTTCCAAAACCATATGCTGCGCCGGTAATTAATGCTGTTTTACCCTTGAATTCCTTCATTTTGATCCTCCTTGCAGTCTGTTCCGGAAGCAGGCAAATGCAAAACGCTGTATCCCATGGAAATTGTGTGATCATTCCAGGGCTTTTGCAGATTGTCTGAATTGATCACAAATCTCCATTCCGCACATAATTTCGCACTTGCCTGAATATCTGTATGCAGTATATAAAGGTATGTGAACCGCGGCTCCGCAAGATACTCGGGGGACCTTGCGGAGCGCGGTAATATTGAGGGGCGTTTTTACTTGCGTCCTGTCTCCATGAATGTCGTCTTGTCATACCATGCAGGCAGGATCTTCGGCATAAGCTTCTCCGCATCCACATCCTCCAGCTTCTGGAGTGCTGTGATCAGCAGATTATTCTCCGCATATGCACCGCCGACGATCGTCTCAACAGGGATGCATCCCCACGGATCATCCTTGCTGGAATTGATCTCAAGCTTCGTGATATAGCCCGGTGTCCAGGCATCATAGGTGTAATTGACAATATTTCTGATCAGGCAGGTATTTGTGAATCTCCATACGCCGTTCTCATCCGGCAGACGGTCGAAGTGGAAATAATATCCGCTTCCCGCTGTCTTTTTGCCCGGAGCCGGTGCCTGGAACAGAACGTGAGTCAGCGGATGGTTGTAGCCGCCAAGCTCCATCTCGATCTTCACGATCTGCGCGCCTCTTCTCACGACGCCGACCTCGACCTTCGCTCCGTTCTTTCTGATGACGAACTCTGCATCCAGCTTCTTCGGGATCGCCGAATTGTCGCGTCCGAGCTGCGTCGCCATCTCCGCACCCTGTCCGCCGAGGAGCAGGCTGATCGGATACATGCCGAGCTGTCCCTTGTATGTGCAGTAAATTCCGAGGATCGTCTCATAGTAATTATCTGCAAATGTCGGATCCTTGATATGGCATACGGAGAGCGTTACGACCGGGACCGCGAACGGCTCGAGCGGCTCGGGCAGAAGCTCACGGACCACTTCCGGACGCGTCAGGAATGCGAGATATACGCCTTCCTGTCCGCGCATGTCGGAGATCTTCGCGAAATTCTTCACCTCATCCTCCGGAAGCACGAAGCTCGGCTTCGCTGCTGTAAAGAGGCCTGCCGCGACTTCATAGCCGGTCCTCGTTGCAGGTGCGATCACTCCGTCCTTAATGGCAGAGCCGACCAGCTTTACAGGAATTCCCTTCTCTTCGAGAGCAGCCTTGAGACTCTGGTCCGAACGATAACCGAGAGAAAGAACTACCGCTTCCGCTTCGATCTTCTTCTCTTCCTTCGTGTCTACATTTTCGACGATCACGCCGTCCGCAGTGATCTCCTTCAGGGCATGGCCGAGCGCCCAGGCGATATCCATTTTCCGGAGTCTCGTCATGATATCCAGAACGTTGTTCTTATATGCATTGGTTCCGGCAGCCTTCAGCATGTCGACAAAGGTCACCTTGCAGCCCTTCGCCCCGAGGAATTCTCCGGTCTCAAGGCCTGTCAGTCCGGCACCGATCATCGCGACGGACTTGCCGCTCAGATCCTTCTTTCCTGTCAGAACTTCCTCGATCGTGTAAACATTTGCACCGTCCACGCCCGGGATACTCTTCGGGATGATGGATTTCGATCCGGTCGCAAGGATGACTGCATCCGGTTCCATAGCAGCGACTTCCTCAGCGGTCGCTTCTTTTCCGAGAATGACCTCGACACCAAGTTTAGCGAAGCTGTCTCTGTAATAATCCGCGATCCACTCCATTCTCTCCTTGAGCGGAGGCTTCTTTGCGAGATTGACCGTTCCGCCGAGAGAATCCTGACGGTCGATGAGGGTCGTCTTAATGCCTCTCTTCGCGAGCGTCTCGGCCGCCATCATGCCGCCCGGGCCGCCGCCGACAACAACGACCTTATGCCCTGCAATATCGGGCTCCAGATCGCCGTAGCGCTTCTCGTTGCAGGTGAGCGGATTGACCGCACATTCAAGCGGAAGTCCCTGCGCATTCAGGCTCATCAGCGTCTCGAAGCATCTCAGGCAGTTGATGCACTTCTTCAGCTCGCTCTCTCTGCCCTGCTGTACCTTAATACCCCACTCCGGATCGCCAAGCCATGTCCTGCCCATGCCT
>CAMOXU010000018.1 GCA_946629525.1 uncultured Clostridia bacterium | reverse complement strand
CCGGGCGGATTCGGGACTTTCACCCGTTAGAAACGTGCGCCGCCAGGCGCACCAGGACAAGAAGGGGACCTCCCCGGCGTCACGCCGGGGAGGTCCCCTTCTTTCATATTTTCATGCCTGCAGGTAATCACGAACCCCTATGCGGAACGGAAAGTCCATGAAGCAGCACGCTCCGCAGCCGCCTGTCTCAGGCTTCTTATGCCGTATACTTGTGCAGCGTCTTTCTCACAGACCCCTCACCGGCAAGCATCTCTTTGAACATTCCCTCGATCTTCTCACTGAGCCCGAGCTCGACGAGATCCGATCCGAAGACCGCCTTGTTGGAGAGAATTCCCGCAAGCTGTCCCTTGTAGCTTTCCGGATCGTTCCAGACGACATCTGCGAGAGCCGCCTGCAGATCGGCAAGCAGCGGATCGTCGCTGCACTCGAACTTCTGTCCGTTGTCATCCACACCGAGCAGATAGCGGAACCATCCGGCGATCGCGAGCGGGATGCAGGTCAGATCTCCGACCTTCAGCGAATCGCTGGCCGCGTAGGACTTGATCGTCTCGCCAAAGCGGATGCCGACCTTCTGGCTCGTGTCCGTAGCGATTCTCTGCGGCATATCCGGAATGAACGGATTCGGCAGACGGACCTTCACGACCTCGTCGATGAAATCGGCCGGACGAAGGATGCCCGGATCCGTCACGACCGGAAGGCCTTCCACATAACCGATCTTCGTGATCAGGTTCACGATATCCTCGTCTTTCATTTCCTTCGCGATATGATCATATCCCAGGACCACGCCGAATACGGACATCGCCGTGTGCAGCGGGTTCAGGCAGGTCGTCACCTTCATGCGCTCCGTCATATTGACGACGTCTCTGGTCGTCATATAGACACCGGCCTCCTCGAGAGCCGGACGGCCGTTCGGGAAACGGTCCTCAATGACCAGATACTGGGAGACTTCCGCGTTGACGAAAGGAGATACGAAGGTTCCGCGGGATGTCTTGATCGGACCCATATCCTCCACGCCGCTCTCAGCGAGCATCGCCTCGACCTTCTTGTCCGGGCGCGGTGTGATCTTGTCGATCATGCTCCACGGGAAGGAAACAGTCTCCTCATCCTTCACATACGCGACGAATTCCTCCGTGACAAAACCTTTCTTCTGCCACTCTTCAGCGATCGTCACGACGCTTGCCTTCAGCTTCTCGCCGTTGTGGCTGCAGTTGTCCATGCTGACGACAGCGAGCGGGAACTTCCCGGCATTGAAGCGCTCAAGGAGCATTGCGCAGACAACGCTCATGGCATGTCTTGCATGGGCAGGGCCTTCCTCGATGTCAGCGGAGACGACCTTCATAAAGTTTCCGGAGAGATCATAGATCGCATAGCCCTTCTCCGTGATCGTAAAGCTGACCATCTGGAGGGACGGATTCCGGAAGATCTCCTTCATACGGTCAAAGGAAGCGTCCGCGGAACTCACGGCGATCGACTCGGCGACAGATCCCAGCACATCCTTATCCATGGATCCGTCCGCGTGGAGCGTGACGACCATACAGAGATTGTCATACGGGTGGTAGCAGAGATTGATGATATCGTAGTCGAACGTATCGACGGCGATGATTCCTCTGTCCGCCTTCCCCTCGTTCAGAAGCTTCTGCTGAAGCTCTGCCACAAATCCGCGGAAAATGTTGCCTGCGCCGAAATGCACCCAGATCGGATTTTCCTTTGTCGCAGCCGCCATCTTCTCCACATCATACGCGGGAAGCGTCACGCCGGCCTTTTCCCATCCCGCCTTGTCACTGAGACTTGCAAGATTCATTTTCATGGTTGACTTCCTTTCTTCGCCCGTAGGCATGATAAAGATTCCGGACATGTTTGATGCCGCATATGCAGGCTTTAAACTAATTTGTCGCGCGAATCCTCTCAATAAGATCCATATACTCACCGCAGTACTGCTCATACAGCGGCGCAACGATTTCCCGAAGCTTCCTGATCTCCTCGTCGGAAAAACCGATCACCTCGGTACCGGAGGCGATGACCAGTCTTCTGGATTCCTCCTCCCGTTCCTGCCAGAGCGCTCTCTCGTAGGCCGTGCAGCTCCTGGCGCATTCCCTGATGATCGCTGCATCCTCCTCGGAGATCTTCTCCATCGTCACCCCGCTCATAAGGACGAGTTCGGGAATCCTGGTATGGCCGTCCGGCACATAGTAGGGTGCCACCTCATAGTGGTCCATCGATTCATAGGAGCTCCAGTTATTCTCCGCCCCGTCCACCCGCTCGGTTTCCAGAGCTTCATAGACATCGTCGAAAACGGTGATCACCGGTTCCCCTCCGATGATCCTGATAAAATCCTGCATGAGCGCGGAATCCTGTACGCGGATTTTCTTCCCGGAAAGGTCTTCGACGCTTCGGACCGGTTCGCTGAAATAAAAGTTCCGCACGCCCGCGTCATACCAGTTGAGCGGAACGATCCCCGTCCCCTCAAAGGACGCCATGAGCTCGTCGCCGATCTCGCCCAGAAGAACATTCCACATCTGCTCCTGGGAGTCATAGAGGTAAGGCATCATGAGGACGTTTGCCTCAGGGTTGTACTCTGTGAGCGTGGCGATGGAGGCACGCATAAAATCACAGCCTCCGTATGTGAGCTGCCTGATCAGATCCTCCTCCGAACCAAGCTCCGCGTCCGCATAGATCCGTATCTGGATCCGTCCCTCCGTCTGCTCATGCACCATGCGGGCAAAGCGGTACGCTCCCTGAGTCGTGGGGTAGTCGTAGGACTGGTTCTCGGCATAGAGGAAGACAAATTCCGGGACCGTGCCCGCGTACTCCTCCGAGAGGGCTGCATGGATGTCCATCCCTGCCCCGACAGCTGCACTTTCCGCATCCTCCGGGATCGTGGGTTCACTTCCGCCGGCACCCGCTGCGGAGCAGCCCGTCAGACAGACGGCAGAAATCAGCAGGCAGAAAGCTCTCAATACATTTATTATACTGTTTTTGGCTCTTCTTTTCATTCGTTTTTTATGACTCCGTCCGCTTCACATAGGCTTCCAGCTTTTTCCCGATCTCGGAAGGATCGAGGTCTTTTGTGCACATACAGGCATCGGATGAGAGGAATTCCCTGAAGGTATCCATGGTGTAGCATCCTTTTCCCGCCACTTTCGTAAATCGAACCTTCGGCTCCGTAAATACGCCGACGACCTGTGCATTCACATTCGCATGACCTGCATCGGCCAGGACGTCCGCAAGGATCTTCCGCTGTTCTTCATTTTTCACGGTCGGGCTCGGAAAGCTCTTCCGTTCGCCGTTCAGCGTCTGGACCCAGTCCGAGCTCCCGCTCTTTCCCTCGATGCTGCCGCCAAAGCCATAGCAGTTGACGCCCAGCACGCACCCGCGGGTCACGACGATGGCTGCGAGAGAAGCAGTCCGGTCCCCGATTGTCACCGTTCCTGGAACAATGGCATAAAAACGGTTTCGCCGCGCGTAGGTAAGGACCCTCGAGATGAGGACCATAATGTCATTCTTTGTGCTGTTCTTCTCCCGGCCCTTCGGAGCGGCCTTCTTCTCGTTCTCCGTCTTCTCTCCGGCGAAGGAAGTGTCGTTCACGCGGGAGCCGAAGAACATCTCCATGGGGTTTCTCCCGGACATACGGGCAAAGATGATCGGCAGAACGATCAGCACGGCGATCATGATCAGGATGATTGTCAGATTCATATGATCTCTCTATACTTTCTTATTAATACAGGTAAAAGAATAAATGTCCGGAAGTCATGAGGCCTCCGGACAATCCAAAAGTTTTCGTTACTATTCTGTCACGACGGCATCAGCAGATTCGGCAGGAAGAGCGAGATCTGCGGAATGAACGTGATGAGGATCAGCGCGATCAGCATGCAGAGATAGAATGGAAGCGTCGCTTTGACGACCTGCTCCATCTTGAGCTTTGCGACGGCGGATCCGATGAAGAGGACCGCTCCGACCGGCGGCGTCAGAAGACCGATACCGCAGTTCAATACCATGATGATACCGAACTGGATCGGATCCATGCCAAGTTCCATTACGATCGGAAGAAGGATCGGTGTCGTGATCAGGATGATCGGGGACATATCCATGATGCAGCCGAGCAGAAGGATGATCAGGTCGACCAGCAGGAAGATGATGATCTTGTTGTCTGTCAGGCCCAGGATGGCGGAGCTCGCCAGATCCGGAACATGGAGCTGTGTCAGGCAGTATCCGAAGATACTGGATGTCGAGATCAGGATCAGAACGATCGACAGCGTATCAATACAGCCGTCAAGCGCTTTCCACACGCCCTTCCATGTGAGTCCCTTGTAAATGAATACAGAGACGAGCAGCGAGTAGATAACTGCGATCGCGGCAGACTCGGTAGCTGTGAACACACCGGCCACGACGCCGACGACGACGATCAGGATCGCGGCAAGCGCCCAGATACTGGTTCCGAGCTGCTTCAGAAGCTTGGAGAAGCTGAACGGCTCACCCTTCGGATAGTTCCTCTTCACGGAGATAATATAGGAACCGACCATGAGGGAGATCGCCAGGATCGCGCCCGGAATATAGCCTGCAAGGAAAAGTCTTCCGACCGATACACCGCCCGCAGCCATGGCGTAGATGACCATGTTGTGGGAAGGCGGAACAAGAAGTCCTTCGCAGGAGGATGTGATCGTGACCGCTGTCGAGAAATCTCCGTCATAGCCCTGGTCGACCATCATCGGGATCAGGATGGATCCGAGGGAAGCAGTGTCCGCTGAAGCCGAGCCGGAGATGCCGCCGAAGAAATAGGAGGCGACGATGTTGACCATGGCCATGCCGCCGCGCATCCAGCCGACGCAGGCGTTGGCCAGCGCGATCAGTTTTTCCGAAATACCGCCGCTGCCCATGAGAATACCCATGGTGATAAAGAACGGAACCGCCATCAGTGAGAAGGAGCTGATACCCTTGACCATCTGCTGGCAGAGAGCGTTCAGAGACTTGCCCTGATAGACGAGGCAGGCCATGGATGCCAGCGCGACCGCGTAGGCGACCGGGAAACGAAGGATGATCAGCAGAAGGAAGCCGACGATAAGAATGATAATTGCAACTGAACTCGTATTCATGACTGGGCCTCCTTGATCATTCTCTCAGCCTGATTCTTCAGGTCGTATTCCGTGTCCTTCCTGTAGAAGGCCTTGAGATCATTTACGATCGCCTCGAGCTCAAAGATGATCATGAAGAAGCCCGCTACCGGGATCGGAGCATACATCCAGAAACGGGAGACGTTCGGCATGGAGACATAAGTCCCTCTTCCGCCGATCGTCGACGCATACTGCCAGCCGATGACCAGCATGACGATGCCCAGTACGAGCACTGCGATGTCGGCGATGATGTCAAGTGTCTTGAGCAGATTTGCCGGAAGGAACCGGTCAAATGCTGTCATGCGGATGTGCGCTTTGCGGCGGATCGCCAGCGCGGCGGAGAGAACCGCCATATAGGACATACAGGTGAGGACAACTTCCTCCGACCAGGACGGATCCGGAATGAACGGAACGTAGCGTCCTGCCACAGCAAAGGATGTGATCAGGATATCAGCGACCAGAAAGATCTTGCAGATAAAAAGGAGGACCTTGTCGACCACATCGTATACCGGCTTTACTTTGTCTAATGTGTCAAAGAATTTCGGCATTTTCACTTTCCCCTTTTTCAGTAATGAAAAGGGCATCAGGCACGGCCTGATGCCCTCATGTCAGTCTGTTATGAAACCGAAGCTTCAATTATTTTGCAAAGTCAAGGATCTGCTGATACAGGTCAGCCTGAGACTTTGTGTTGTCCTCGATGACCTTTGCGCAGGCCTCTCTCCACGGAGCGAGATCTGTAACCTCAACAACGTTGCATCCGCCGTCCTTGAGTTCCTTAAGGACTTCGTCTTCCTTCTCCTTGGAGATGGACTTATTGTAAGCTTCAGCTTCCTTGCCGGCTGCGAAGATCGCTTCCTTCTGTGCGTCTGTCAGCTTATCCATAGCGATGTCGGAAATGATGACCTCAACAGCGCCCAGTGTATGGCCGTCAAGAAGGAGTGTCGGAGCAACTTCCTGGAAGGAATTGGACTTATAGTTCGCGATCGGCTGCTCAGCTGCATCGACAACACCTGTCTGAAGAGCACTGTAAAGCTCACCGAAGGAAACGACTGTCGGGGAAGCGCCAAGGCCTTCGACCATACCGTTCATGACCGGGTCATTGGAAACACGGATCTTGAGACCCTTGAGATCTTCGATGCCGGTAACCGGGTTCTTGAAGAAGAAATGACGGAAGCCTTCCTCACCGTAGAAGACACCCTGAACACCGAGTCCGAGATCTTCCGGCTCCTTCAGGAACTCATCTGCAAGATCGCTCTCTGCGAATGCCCAGAAGTGATCTCTGTTCTCCCATGTGAACGGGATGGAGAGGAGCATTGACTTTTCGCAGCCGTAGCTTGAAAGAGCGAATGCAGAGATTCTGGAGATGTCGATGGAGTCGTCGCCGCCCAGCATGGAGTCAAGAACGTCATTCTCGGATCCGAGAACACCGCTGTCCTGAAGGTCAATGTGGACTGTGCCGCCGGAAAGCTCTTCGACCTTGTCAGCGAAATACTTGTCCGTCATACCTACGATCGTATCAAGCGGGTTGACCTCAGCCATGACCAGTTTGACTTCCGGATCGCCGGATGCATCACCGCCGGTCGTGCCGGATGCCGTGCCTGATGACCCTGATGCGGAAGAGCCGCCGCAGGCTGCGAGGCCGAGTGCCATCACTGCTGCCATAAGAGATGCCAATACTTTCTTTTTCATGTGAAACCTCCCTTATCAAAAGTATCTTTTGCAACTGCGTTAATTGTAGCACCGGAAGCGGGATCGGTGACCCGAAAATATTTAACATGACCCGTAAAATCCTAACAATTTCTGTTCATTTTTTACGAATCGGGACAAAAAAATCCTGCAGACTCGGCATTTTTGACTACATGCGCGGTCCGCAGGAGAAACTCATATCATCAAAATTCCCATCGGATGTCTGCAGAATACTGCGCTCCGTTCCGCCGGATCTCCGCAGTTCCCTGAAAGTCCCCTTTCCGGCGGCGTCCGGGGCACTCCCTGTTTTCCGCGATCTGCGGCATCATTACCGAAATCCCCCTGCCGGGCGGAGTCCGGGGCACTCCCGCATCACTGACCGGCCCGGTACTCCGACGGCGTGACGCCTCTGATCCTTCGGAACACCTTCGTGAAATAATTGGAATCCATATATCCGACCGCGATGCCGGCCTCCCGGACACTGACCCTTTCCTCGCGGAGCAGGCGGCACGCCTCCCCGATCCGGTAATTCGTCAGGTAGCTGACGAAGCTCTGCCCGAAGGACTGCTTGAAGATCCTGCAGAAATAGACCTCGGAATATCCCAGCTGATCAGCGATCTCCTGGATCGACAGATCCCTCATATAATTTTTCTCAATGTATTCCCGGATAAAAGCCTGTCTGCGGTCTTCCGGCGACCCTTCAGCCTCAGCGGTCCCTTCCTTCTCATCGGTTCCTTTCGGAATATCCACTGTTTTCTCTCTCGATGCCTTTCGAAGCTCCGCAATACGGAGGGCCTCCTCCACGACAGTGAAGAGCTCCGCCTCCTCGCAGGGCTTCAGCAGATAATCGAGGGCGCGGACCGTGATGGCCTTTCTGGCATAGGAGAACTCGTCAAAAGCCGTGAGAAAGATGATCACACAGTCCTGATCCGTCTCCCGGACTTTCTCGGCCACCTCAAGTCCGGAAAGGCCCGGCATTCGAATATCGAGGATCATGACCCCCGGCTTTTTTTCATGATAGAACTGCAGAGCTTCCTTCCCGTTGGCTGCGGAAATGATCTCACAGCCGCTGTCGCTTCCCAGAAGCTTTCCAAGCTTTCTTCCGAGCACAAGGCGCTCGATCGGCTCATCGTCCGCGATCAGGATCCCCATTTTTGCATCACCCATCATTCACCTCCGGAATGAACAGTGTCACCACTGTTCCCTCCCCTTTTCTGCTCTCGATCGTCATATTACCGTCTTTATACACATCACGGATGCGCCAGGCGACATTTCCGAGCCCGATGCCTACGCGCCGCTCCTTTCGCAGTTCGTTCTCAGACTCTGCACCGGCGGCATGCTCTGCCTCAACGGATTTTTCCTTCGGCTCACTCCCGTTCTCTCCCGGAATTTCGTCAGACGAATGCTCTTCGGGAGTGCCTGCACCAGCACGTTCCGGGAGTTTCCCCTGAGCTGTCGTCCCCATTCGTACCGGACGTCCTCCTGCCTCGATCTCCGCACGGACCTTGAGAAGAGTCTCCTCATCCATACCCTCCCCGGTGTCTTCTATGCGGATCACGATAAATCCCGCGTCATTCTCCTCCGTCCTGCTTATAAAAATGCATACCTTACCGCCCTCCAGCGAGTGCGACAGGCCATGGATCACCGCATTCTCCACGAGGGGCTGGATGATAAGAGCCGGCACGGTGACTCTGTCCGGATCGACGTCGCGGGCGATCTCCTCCTCGTAGCGGATCCGGTCTCCGAACCGCATCTGCTGCAGATACATATAATCCCGCACCACCTTCATCTCCCTCGAGAGGGCTGCGAACTGTGCTGTCGTCTGCAGATTATAGCGGAAAATGCTCGAAAGGCTCCGGATCATCTTCTCCGTCGTCTCCGCCTCCTCGAGCTCCGCCATCCCGGCGATCGTGTTCAGCGTGTTGAAGAGAAAATGCGGATCCATCTGGCTCCGCAGCAGATCGAGCCGCGCCGTATCCAGCTTTTTCTCCGCCTCTATGCGCTGCAGCTCCTGACTGTGGATCTTCTCCGTGAGGACCCTGTTCTCCTCCAGCGTTGCAAGATGGCGGGCCATACTGTTCTTCATCTGATTGAAGGAGTCGACCAGCTCGCCCAGCTCGTCCTCGTTGTCCACCACCACATCGTCGCCCAGGAAATCATTCTTCGAGATCTCTCTGACGGCACCGGCAAGCGTCTGAATCGGCGTGACGAGGCTTTCCGAGAAAAGCCGGGCGCTCGCCCAGGTAAAAACGATCACCGCTGCGGCGAGGGCAGCCAGAATAAGGGGGATCATTCCGAAGAAGGCCTGCCTCTGCTGATAATCCTCCGAGTCCTCCGCGACCGTGATCTGAGTGAGATCCTGCAGATATCCCGACAGATGGCCCTGCATCTCACTGACCTTATAGAAGAGCTGAATATCGCCGTCCTCCCGTTCCGTGAGCGTCACGATCTGATCCCTGTGCTTCGCGTACTCTCCATATGTATTCAGGACCCGCCAGGTGCGCCCGTACCTCTCCGGACCGAGCTCCTCATAGTCCGACGGGAGCGCGTTGATGGCTTTCTCCGTCTCCCCGATGGCCCGGGCGAGCTCTTCCCTGCTGCCGTTTCTCGGCTGCCTGACGTAATTCGTGAGCGCCTCGACTTCCTTTCCCATCGCCTCCTGCGCCATCGTGCATGCAGAAGCAGCCCTCACCATGCCGCCCAGGCTGGCCAGGGATGTCCCGTTGATGATCAGACTTAAAGTGATGGCGAGAGCGATGACGAAGATGACGAGCATCGTAAAGCTTCTCGTCTTCTTCGCGATCGGAAAATGCAGCCACGCGCGCTTGAATGCTTTCATGTCTTCTATTATAATCCTTATAGGAACCGGCGGTCTATGATTAAATGCCGGGCAGATCCGAAACGTCTGGATCAAACTGTAATGCAAAGGAGATTTTTCCATGAAGAACGACAGATGGGTATATTATAAAGACATCCCGACAGAGAGCGGCGGAGAAGGCGTCACAAAGAGAGTCCTTGCCTACTCGGACGACGTTATGGTCGTCGAGAACACATTCGAGAAGGGCGCGGTCGGAAAGCTCCACCACCATCCCCACACACAGATCACTTATATAAAGAGCGGCCGCTTCCTCTTCACGATCGACGGGGAGCAGCACGAAGTCACCGAGGGAGATACTCTCTTAAAGACGAACGGCGTCGAGCACGGCTGCGTCTGTCTTGAGGCGGGCGTCCTGATCGATATCTTCTCACCTTACCGTGAGGATTTCGTGAAGGACTGAGAAAGCGGTATTGACACCGGCTGCATTTCCTGCTAGAATGCACTTTAGCCGTTTGAAGCGGCAGAAATTTAATACCATTTCCCGCAAGGGAAGCAAAAGACTGTGACGAAGACGATCGGGAACCATCCGGAGTACAGAGAGCCTGCGCATGCTGAGAGCAGGAAGAAGGACTTCCCAATGATTATCACTTCCGAGTCGGAGCGCTGAGCGGCATCGCCGTTAGGTTCTCCCGCGAAGGCCGCGTCAGTGCCGGGGACTTGATGGAGTCTGATGAGAGGCGCCCTGTGGGCGCAATTTGAGTGGTACCGCGAGTTGATTTATTCAGCCCGTCTCAAAGAATATCTTTGGGACGGGCTGTTTTTGCTTATATTTTTCCCGCAGCCGGCCCATGCAGATAACGTCTTCATCGAGCTGTTACCGCAATTCCGACAAAAATCTTTTAAGGAGGAAAAAACAATGCCGGAAAATGTAATGCCGAAAGCTTCGGCAGCAGAACTTGAGCAGGAGGTAGCAAGCCGTATCCACGCGCTCCGCGTCGATATGGGCTACACACAGGAAGAGATGGCGAATATGACGGGATTCCCGCTCCGCGACTATATCGCCTACGAGAGCGGAACCGCCGACCTGCCTTTCTCCTTCATCCACAAGTGCGCCTCCGTATTTGACGTCGAGATCATGGAGCTCCTGGAAGGCAAAACGCCGCTCCTGACCGGCTACACCCTGACCCGCAGCGGCAACGGACAGCTGACTTCTGTCGAGCCGGGCATCGTCATCAAGAACATCGCTCCGCTCTTCAAGGATCGTATCGCCGACCCCTACTACGTCGTCTACGATTACTCCGAGGAGCAGCAGCATACGCCGATCGAGCAGGTCACCCATCCCGGCCAGGAATTCGACTATGTCCTTGAGGGATCCATGAAGATCCGGATCAAGGACAACGAGGAGATCCTCCACGCAGGCGACAGCATTTTCTACAATTCCGGAAATCCGCACGGCATCATCGCGACAGGCGGCAAGGAAGTCCGCTTCCTCGCACTCGTCCTTCCGGAGGAGGGCGCGGACCTCAAATGGGAGAACGGCCGTCTGATGAGCCGGGAGCCCGCGGCCCAGATCAAAAAAGAGACCTCTCCGGACGCCCTCAAGGCTCCGAACTTCGTATCCGATTTCGTCTCCGTGAAAGAGCGCGAGGACGGATACCCCGAGAAGGTCAGCTTCAAGAATACCGAAAAATTCAACTTCGCCTTCGACGTGGTGGATGCCATCGCGGATAAGGAACCGGACCGGCTCTGCATGGTCCACCTTGACCGGAACAAGAACGAGCGCCGCTTCACATTCCTTCAGATGAAGAAGGACAGCGCAAGAGCTGCCAACTATTTCAAGGCTCTGGGCATCAAGAAGGGTGACCGCGTCATGCTGCTCCTCCGCAGGAACTGGGAGTTCTGGCCGATCATCGTCGGTCTTCACAAGCTCGGCGCCGTAGCCATCCCAGCGACCGACCAGCTCAAGCAGAAGGACCTGGAATACCGCTTCCAGGCGGCGGACGTCAAGGCAGTCTGCTGCTCCGCGATGAGCTCCTGCTGCGAGGAGATCGAGTACTCGCTCCCGAACTGCCCGACCGTCAAGCTCCTCATCACAACGGAAGGATCGAGACAGGGCTGGCACTCCTTCGACGACGAATATGACATGTACTCGAGCCGTTACCGCCGCACCGGCGACTCCATCAAGGGGAACGACACGATGCTGATGCTCTTCTCCTCCGGTACATCAGGATATCCGAAGGCCGTCGAGCACAGCTGCAAGTACGCGCTCGGCCACTTCGTGACAGCGAGATACTGGCAGTGCGTACACGCGGAAGGGCTGCATCTCACGATTTCCGATACCGGCTGGGGCAAATCCCTGTGGGGCAAACTCTACGGCCAGTGGATGAACGGTGGCGCGACCTTCGTATACGATTTCGACCGCTTCCACGCGGACGATCTGCTTCCGCTCTTTGCGAAGTACAAGATCACGACCTTCTGCGCGCCGCCGACCATGTACCGCTTCTTCATCAAGGAGGATCTCAACAAGTACGACCTCTCCTCGATCCGTCATGCGAGCATCGCGGGCGAAGCCATGAATCCGGAAGTCTTCAACCGTTTCCGCGAGGCCACGGGCATCTCCATCATGGAGGGCTTCGGCCAGACAGAGACGACACTGACAGTCGGAAACTTCATCGGCATGACGCCGAAGCCGGGCTCCATGGGCAAGCCGAGCCCGATGTACACTGTCATGCTGCAGGATCACGACGGAAATGAAGTACCTGTCGGCGAGTCCGGTGAGATCTGCATCCGCTACAGCGGGGGAGAACCCTGCGGTCTCTTCAAGGGCTATCTCAACAACCAGGAGGCGACCGACGCCTGCAAGGTGAACGGCTGGTATCACACCGGCGACCTCGCGTGGAAGGATGAGGACGGCTACTTCTGGTACGTCGGACGCACGGACGACATCATCAAGTCCTCCGGCTACCGCATCGGACCGTTCGAGATCGAGAGCGTCATCATGGAACTTCCGTACGTCCTCGAGTGCGGCGTCTCCGCGGCAAAGGACGAGATCCGCGGCCAGGTCGTCAAGGCCTCCATCATCCTCGTGAAGGGCACGGAGCCGACCGACGAGCTCAAGAAGGATATCCAGAATTACGTCAAGAAGCGGACTGCTCCGTACAAGTATCCGAGGATCATCGAATTCAGGGACGAGCTGCCGAAGACGATCAGCGGAAAAATCATCCGTGCGAAGCTCTGACGCATTTAAGAACTCCGGGGCGTCATGCCGACGGCTTTCGTCTTCATCGCGGAATGATGCGAACGATGAAGGCGGGACTTGACATTTTTTGTTCATACTTATAAAAATGCGCTATAATGGATAGAACTGCTCCGAAAGAGGCGTGCGCCGCACGAGTCCCGGGGGAGCAGCTTCTATCCCTGATAACGGCGGAAAGGCAGGCAGATGACCGCCCTTCCTTCCGGCAGACACTGTAAACTTTCAACTCAGAAATCAAGGAGACTCCAGAAATGAAAAGACGGTTCAAGGTTGTATTCAACCGGGAGAAATGCAAAGGCTGCGAGCTCTGCATAAACTTCTGTCCAAAGAAAATTCTTGCGCTGGATCCTGAAGTCAATGCCAAGGGATACCATCCCGCCGGCATCACGGATCAGGAAAGCTGCATCGGCTGCCAAAGCTGCGCAACGATGTGTCCGGACTGCTGTATCAGCATCTATCAGTTAGAGGAGGGTGAATCATGAGCAGAATCCTGATGAAGGGAAACGAAGCCTTTGCCGAAGCGGCGATCCGTGCGGGCGTAAAATGTTATTTCGGCTATCCGATCACGCCGCAGAATGAAATTCCGGAATATATGAGCCACGCGCTTCCGGAGGCAGGCGGAGCATTTATCCAGGCTGAGTCCGAGCTTGCCGCCATCAGCATGGCATACGGCGCTGCAGCGAGCGGCGGCCGCGTATTCATCTCCACAAGCTCCCCGGGTCTCGCCCTCATGCAGGAAGGCATCGGCTTTATCGCCTCCTGCGAAGTACCGCTCGTCATTCTGAACGTATCCCGCGGCGGCCCCGGCGTCGGCGGCATCCAGCCCGGCCAGGCGGATTACCTGCAGGTCACGCGCGGCGGATACAACGGAGACGTCAAGGTCCCGGTATTCGCACCGTCCAGCATCCAGGAGTGCGCGAACCTCATCTATGAGTGCTTCGACATCGCCGAAAAGTACCGCAATCCGGTCGTCATCCTTGCAGACGGCATGCTCGGCCAGATGATGGAGCCCGTTGAGCTTCCCGAGGCAAAGGGGATCACTCCGGTAGAAAAGATCAATGAAGTGAAGCCGTGGGCGATCACCGGTACGGACTATCACGAGGGCAGAAACGTCGTCTACTCTCTGCGTCTCGACCCGCAGGCACTCGAGGATCACGTAAATGACATGTTCGCCCGGTATGCCGAGGCTGAGAAGGAACTCGTCCGCTGGACCGATCAGGGACTGGACGACGCCGAGATCGTCTTCGTCGCGTTCGGCACGACCTCCAGACTCTGTGCTGAGGCCAGCGAGATCCTCGCCGAGCGGGGAATCAAGGCCGGTCTCATCCGTCCGATCTCCCTGTGGCCCTTCCCGGATGCGGCATTTGACAAGATAGGTCCGAACGCGAAGGTCGTCATCTCCACGGAGCTCTCCATGGGACAGATGCTCTTTGATGTCAAAAATGCTGTCCGCGGCCGCTGGCCGGTCGCGCTCATCAACCGTACCGGCGGTATGGTCCCCTCCTCGATCGAGATCGCGGACCGTGCGGAGAAGGCTTTAAAGGAGGCGGGAAAATGAAAACTGTTTTTGAACCCACAAAGGGAATGATCCCTGTCGATACATCCTACTGTCCGGGCTGCGGACACGGCATCGCCCACCGCATCATCATGGAGTGCCTGGAGGAGAGAGGCTCTCTCGGCAACACGATCGGCGTCGTTCCGATCGGCTGCTCCATCAATGCCCATCATTTCATGAACGTGGATATGTGTGAGTCCACGCACGGACGCGCTCCGGCGATCGCAGCCGGTATCCGCCGCGTCCATCCGGACCAGGTGGTCTTCACCTATCAGGGCGATGGCGACCTCGCGTCCATCGGAACGGCCGAGATCATCCACGCCGCGCACAGAGGCGAGAAGTTCACGACCTTCTTTATCAACAACGCGATCTACGGCATGACCGGCGGTCAGATGGCCCCGACCACCCTGATCGGCCAGAAGACGACGACCTCCATCTACGGACGTACGGTCGAGCAGGCAGGTCTCCCGCTCCGCATGTGCGAGATCCTTTCCCAGATCGACTGCGCAGTCTTCGTCGAGCGCGTCATTCTGAACAACCCGGCAAATGTCCGCAAGGCAAAGGCCGTCGTAAAGAAAGCTCTGGATATCCAGGACGCACGCCTCGGCTTTACATTCGTCGAATTCCTTTCCGCCTGCCCCACCAACTGGGGACTGGCTCCGAATGATGCAATCAAGTTCGTGGAGAAGAACATGGCCGACTATTACCCGGTCAGGAATTTCAAGACACCGGAGGGATTTTGATCATGAAGAAAAAACTGTTTTTTGCCGGCGCGGGCGGACAGGGTGCCCTTGCGATCGGCCAGATGATCGCCAAAGCTGCTATGGATGAGGGGCTGGAAGTCACATGGCTTCCCTCCTACGGACCGGAAATGAGAGGCGGTACCGCCAACTGCACGGTCGTGGTCTCTGACCGCCCGATCAGCTGCCCGCTCATCAACGATGCGGACGTTCTGGTCGTGATGAATCTGCCTTCCCTCACCAAGTTCCAGTCCATGGTCGTTCCGGGCGGCACGCTCTTCATCAACAGCTCGCTTGTTCCGGAGACCTCCAACAGAGATGATATCAAGGTCATCGAGGTGCCGGCCAACGAGAAGGCTTCCGAGCTCGGAAACGAGAGAGCCTCCAACATCGTCATGCTGAGCGCCATCCTGAAAGAGACCGGGATCGTCAGGGAAGAGACTGTCCGCCACGAGATCGAGAAGACCTTCAGCGGACGGAAGGCAAAATTCCTGCCGGCGAACCTGGCAGCGCTCAAGTCCTATCTGGACTGAGACATAAAAGAAAAAATACATAAAAGCGGCCGTCTGTCTTAAGGCAGACGGCCGCTTTCCATTCCGTGCAGATCATCTCTGTGATCTGTTTCTCCCCCTGATTTCCTTCGACATCCGTTTCTCACACCCTGCGAGGCGGATTCCCGGACGCGTTCCTCACGCCCCACAGGTCAGATTCCAGGACTCGTTCCTCACGCCCTACAGGTCGGATTTACGGACGTGTTCCTCACGCCCTATAGGTCAGATTCTCGGATTTGAAGTTCTCCACATTTTCAAGCGTCGGCTCCGCATCCGCCGCGCCGGCGATCTCCACGTCCGTGATCTCCACGTTCTCGACGTTCTTCAGGTACATGCTGACGCCGGACATATCCGGGAAGTTGTCCATCATGACCGGATTCTGGGGCTTCCGCTCCTCCTCCGGGAGGAAGCTGACCTTCACTCTGTCGAGGATGATCCCCTTGACCGGCTGCTCCGGAAGGCCGCACACACAGACGAACGACGCGTCCGCGCCCCGGCACTCAACGTCCTCAAGGCGGATCGTGCCGACGACCGGCGTCATCTCATCCACCGGGCGTGCTTCCTGATTCTGCACATAATCGCTGTGTCCGTCCGGATCACAGAAGTAGAACATGTTGACGGTGAGCGGCATATGCACGCGGTCCATGATTACATTCGAGATGACAAGGTCATCGAGGACCGACCTGCTTCCGCGCCCGCGCCTCGTCTTGATGCGGACTCCGCGGTCCGTCCTGTCGAAAATGCACTTGCTGACGCGGACATTCTCCACACCGGAGGCCGCCTCACTGCCCAGCGTGATGCTGCCGTGGCCGCGCATCAGGCTGCAGTTCCGGACCTCGATCCCGGACGTCCTTCTGAAATGATACTGGCTCATGTAATATTTTCCGCTCTTGATGGCGATGCAGTCGTCTCCGACGGAGATCTCTGTCCCGACGAGAAGCACGTTGGTGCAGCTCTCCGGATCGAAGCCGTCCGTATTCGGGGAATCGTCCGGATTGGAGATCTTTATGTTCATCACGCGAAGATTGTCGCAATAATACGGATGGACCGTCCAGCTCGGGGAATTGCAGACCGTGATCCCCTGCATCCTGACATTTTTGCAGCGGTTCAGGAAGATCGTCCTGGGTCTCCACGCGATGATCCTCTCCTTCTTGTGCTGCCACCAGTCCCCGGCTGCGGCATTTCCGTTGATCGTGCCGCGCCCTACGATATTGACGTCCGAAACGTCGATACCGGTGATGAGGGATGCGAAGATATCCAGAGGATTGCCCTCCCAGCTTCCGAGATTATATTCTCTCTCAGAGTCCATGCCGGGGATCGTCATTCCCGGAAGGACCGGATAGTCTTTCCTGTCCGGAAGGCCGAGAAGCTCGGCGCCCTCCTCAAGCCAGATCGTGACGCCGCTCTTAAGGAAAAGCGGAGCGGTGAGATAGGTCCCCTTCGGGAAGCGGACAGTTCCGCCGGCCGGACAGCCGCAGATCGCTGCCTGGATCATCGACGTATCCACATGCTCCCCGTCCCCCTTCGCTCCGAAGGTGCGGACGTCAAGAAGGATCGTCTCCTCCTCCGTCGTAATCTCCTGCTCGAAGCTTTCACTCCCGTTCGCTACCTTAATGGTATAAGTGTGCGCCGGGAGAAGTCCGTCGACCGTGACGACGTTCCGTCTGTCCCTCCCGAACAGGCATCCGTCCACATAGATCTCATACGGCTCTTCCTGATAATAGGGCTGCTCTCCCGCAAGTTCAAGAGTCACACTTCTGCTGAATATATCGATAATGGAATATTTCATGATTTCACAGCCTTTCTTAATAACTCCGTGTAGGCGAGAATGAACGGTGCGGTTCCCTTCGCCTCATTCTTAACGACCGGTTCACTGTAATAATATTCTCTCGATCCGTCTCTTCTCTGCTTTCCGCCGAGTCCCGCGACGAGGCAGATGCCGCCGAGCTCCAGATTGCCGTCCTCGTCCTCCGTGAGATAGCGGTCGAAGATCCCGTCCAGCGCCTTCTCACCGGCCTCCGCGAAGCGCTCGTCCAGATAGCCGAGACGGGCACCCTTCAAGAACGCGTACGCGATCAGAGCCGTTCCGGATGTCTCCCGGTAATTGCCCTCCTCGTTCGGATAATTTACGACCTGCCAGAACATGCCGTCCTCATCCTGATATTTGAGAAGTGCCGTTGCAAGCTCCTGCAGCATGGAGACCAGTGTTCTGTACTCATAGTAGAGCGTCTCGCTGATCACGCTCGCCGTATCGACCAGCGAGCAGATGAACCAGCCGAGGGCACGGAGCCAGAAGTTCGGACTGCATCCGGTCTCCGGGTCCGCCCAGTACATCTCCCTGCTCTCGTCATACCCGTGATAGTAGAGGCCTGTCTCCGGATCCCGCATATACTTGCGGACGCGTACGAACTGCTGGAAGCTGTCGATGCAGCCTTTCATTTTATTATAGCGGGTCTCATATTCCATGTAGAAGGGCTGCGCCATGTAGAGACCGTCCAGCCATACCTGCCACGGATAGATCTGCTTGTGCCAGAAGCTGCCTTCCTTCGTCCTCGGCATGAGATCCAGCTGTCCGCGGACCGTGTCGAGCGCTTTCCGGTATTTCTCCTTGCCTGTCAGATCATAGAGACGGAAAAGGTTCCTGGCCTCGTTGATATTGTCGATATTCTTCTCCATCGGATCGTAGGTCTTGATGGACCCGTCCTCCTGCACGAACCATCCGATAAAGCTGTCCGCAAAGTCGAGATACCGCTGATTTCCCGTGATCTCGTACAGCGACAGGACCGAATTGATCATGCAGCCGTCGATATAATTCCACTTATTCGGCTTTCCGCTGCGGATCTGTTCGATATTCCACATGGGCGCTTCCGCATCGGAGTGATCGAGCAGATACTCAAAGTATGTCCGGATCTTCTTCATATTCTGTTCATTCATAAGGCACCTTCCTTTTTGGTATTCGTACTGCTTATGCGCATAAACTTCTCGTGACGTGTAAACTCTCTACTTAGAGCCTACCAAAATATCCCTCCGAGTTCTACTGTTTTTTCACTTTCATACTCCGAAAACCACAGGTTTCTTATGCACCTGTAAGTGGTTACATTGACACAAAAACTGCTTGTCTATACAATATGGAAAAGTTCAAAAAACTGATTCTTCATCGCCGGGCAAGCGCAATCCCCGGTACAGAACATCGTACTCCACGGCAATTATGTGAACATTCAGACCGGCTTCCTGTCTGTATTCTTCATGCAATTCCGTTCCGTACACATTTTCACGATCACATGACAGGTAATCATGAAAAAAGGAGGCCCTATGAACCCTGTATCCATTCACATAGACAAGCTCTATAAAAATGACCTGCCTCTTGAGGACTGCAAAATATCTGTTCCCTTCGCGAAGGGGATCCTCTATGCAAAGGATCTGTCCGCGCTCCGTCTCCTGGATCCGGAATTAAAGGACCTGATCCTGGGCGCGGTACTCGTCGGCTCCGGTCCCACGAAGAGTTTCGCGCAGAACTTCCTGCCGCTGGTACAGTTCTACAATGCGATGATCAGCGAAGAGCCTGCTGCATGATGCTGCAATAAAAGAATGCACACACATAAAAGAAAGCGCTGTATGCGGCGAAATCCGAAAGGATCTCCGCCATATACAGCGCTTTCATTCTTTATCTGTTTTGAAGATGCCGGCTCAGGCGTCCTCAGACCCCGAATCCCCGGAATCCGGGAGCAGCCCGGTCTCCGGCCCGTTCGAATCGAATTCTGAAGAACCTGATTCTGAAGAAACTTCGTCGGACGCATCTTCGGCAGCATCGGCGTCCGACATGTCGATTTCCTTTGTCTCTCCCGCAGCTCCTGCGGCGACCGTCTCATAGGTCCGGAAGAGGCCGTCATACATTTTCGCCCTGAAGAAGCCCGGCCCCGTAAAGCAGAAGCACAGGATGATCGGGACGATCGGATATCCTGCGAAAAAGAGGATGACATAGGGGATCGGATAGACGACTGCGGAGCCGAGGGTCCGGATGGTACCGACTACCGACATCGTGAGGGCCGCCTTGATCGTTCCGGGTACGGTGTTCTGATACCTTGACAGGATCGGGAAAACGTACAGGGAGATCATGTAGATAATGAGGACGGCCGCCAGCAGAAGAACATTCATGAATACCGGGAACTCATCCCCCTGCATGCGCAGGATCCGCCAGTCGACAAAAAGTGCAGCGTAGACGGCGGCCATGATGATCCACAGGATCGTTCCCTGAAGAAAATTCTCCCTGAACGCGCGGAAAAAGGTCTTGATGACATAGCCCTCCTCGCCGCGGACGATCTTCAGAAGCACGTAATGCATCGCCGTGAACGCAGCCCCCGCCGTCACAATGGGAAGGCAGCATACAAGTGTCACCAGATTCAGTATCAGAAGGTCCGCCATTACGCCGAGCTTTTTCATCACCGGGCTTTCAATATGCAAAAAATTCAACTCGTCTCTCCTTGTACAGTTTTTTTCAGGCAGATGTCTGCGAAACGCTGTGCTTCGCAATGACCTGTTATTTCCAGGCACTTCACTCAACGGAGGCTCATCTGCAGGCTCTCCATATGATAGAACATTCCCTTCTTCTCCAGCAGTTCTTCGTATGTTCCCGCTTCTGTAATAATACCCTTATCCATGACAAGAATCCAGTCCGCATTTCGAATTGTCGAAAGACGGTGGGCCACGATAAATGTCGTGCGGTCCTTCACCAGACTCTCCAGCGCATCCTGGATCTCCTTCTCCGACACGACGTCGAGGGCGGATGTCGCCTCATCGAGAATGATCACCCGCGGATCCCGGATGATCGCCCGGGCGATCGCGATCCTCTGCCGCTGGCCGCCGGAAAGATTGGCGCCGTGCTCCTCAAGGATCGTATCGATGCCGTCCGGAAGATTTTCGACCATTTTCGTGAGATTCGCGCAGGCAAGCGCCCTGTGGATCTCCTCCTCGCTGACATCCCCGAGCCCGTACGTGATGTTATCCCGCAGAGTTCCCGTAAAGAGCAGCGGGGTCTGCGGCACCACGGAAAGGTATCGTCTGTACGACCTCAGATTGATCGTGCGGATGTCATGTCCGTCTATCAGGAGTTCTCCGGAATCCGGAAGCATAAAGCCGATCAGAAGATTCAGCATGGTCGATTTTCCGGATCCTGATTCGCCGACGATGGCGATCGTCTGTCCCTCCCGGACGTCCACGTTGATATCCCGAAGGACCGGCTCCCGACTTCCGGGATATGCGTACGCCATATGGCGGAAGGAAAATTCTCCCTTGAGCTCCGCAAGCTCCGTCTTCCCCTCGTTATACTCCACGTCGTCGCTCGAAAGGACTTCCCCGACGGAAGTCACCGACTCAAGACCTTTGGTCATGATCGGGAGCAGGTTGATCAGGGCAGTGAACTGGTTCACGACCGTCGTAAAGCTGGTCTGATAAAATGTGATATCTCCGATCCGGATCATGCCTTTGAAAGCCATATAACCGGAGAAGCCGAGACAGAGAGCCTGAAAGCACTGGAATACGACCCAGCCGACGGCTCCGAAGTTGGACTGCACCATGTCCAGCCGGTAGCCCTTCTCAGCGGCATCCCGGAGCTGTCTGGACATCCGCTCCTTCTCCACGTCCTCCAGCGCGTGAGCGCGGGTCACGGGGATCATTTCCACCATCTCCATGACTCTGGCCGACGTCTCCTCCATCTCCAGACGGAAATCTCTGTTGATCTTTCCGATCTTCCTGCGGAAGGCGACGACTGTGAGCGACGCGATCGGTGCCACGAGAACGAAAAAGATCAGAATGATCCGGTTCTTTACGGCAGTGATCCCGATCATGATGGTCAGATTCATGACGATATTCAGGAGATTCACGAACATCTGCGACGAGAGGGTCTCGATCGCCTCCACGTCGCGAATTATTTTCGACTGCAGCCGTCCGGACTGGATCTGCGTGTGGTAGGGAATCGACAGCTCCTGCAGCTTCCGCACCATGGCTTCCCGCAGCCCGGCTTCCGTGCTCCTGATCACGCGGCTCCTGTACATACTGTGGAAGTAATTGGCCGGCAGATGAATACACAGAAGCCCGATCCAGATCGCGACATTGATGAGGATCGCCCGCTTCGCCTCGTCTCCTCCGGCCAGGACTCCGTTGATGACATTCGCAATGAGCAGGGAGGAGAAGAGTGTCGGGGAATGCTTGATCAGATAGAAGAAGGCACTGATCACGAATTTGTAATAGGACCCCCGATAGAATCCAAGGAGTACCTTTACAGGCTGGTCCTTATACTTCTTATAATAATATACAAATTTTTCCTGAGCGGCGTTCATCCAGACCTCCCTGATTGCCGTCGATTGATACCCGCGAGGAACACCTCCGGCTTTCTGCCGCGCAGCGCATGGTGTGAGGCACCTTCCCATCTGCGCGGCTGCTTTTCCGCCGGAGGTTTTAATCTCTGACGCTTACGTTATGCCCCATACAAAAGAAATATTTCGTTCTGCGCGTTCATCCTGAGACATGCGTCAGAGATCAATCCTGCTTCTCGTTCTTGAATGCGTCCAGATTGAGGGTCGGATTGTTAAAGGGCTCGCCCATCTTCTGCACCATATAGGGCTCCGTGGACGCCTGATCATCTTCGTCGATCGTCTTCGCGTCTCTCGGGATCAGAAGATCCGAATATGGCGAGCCGAGCGCCTGAAGTCTGTCGGCGAGGAAGCCGCCCATGACCACAGCCCCGTGCATCTGCAGATGAGAATTGTCCTTCGGATACACATAGAGCGGTCTCGACGCGAAATCTCCGAGGTTCATGATGTACTCTTCCGACACGGTGGTCATGTCAATGAACGGGACGCCTGCCTTCTCCGCCGCCTTGCGGGCAGCCTCCGGATACTTGCCGTGGCTTCCCGGAAGGAATACCCCCTTCTCGTCGAAGAGTCTCCTCGCGATCGGGGAAATGATGACCGGCCTCGCGTTATGCTTTTTCGCGACTGCCACCATCGCGAGAAGATTTTCCTGGAAGGTCGTATCCGGATCCGTATAGCGAAGCGGGTCCGACATTTTCTCGTCGTTATGGCCGAACTGAATGAATACAAAGTCGCCGGGCTCGATATAGGCATCCGCAGCCGCAAGCCTTCCCTGATCGATAAAAGATTTCGTGCTCCGCCCGTTGATGGCAAAGCTTCTGACAAAAACATCGTCCTTCAGATACAGAAGGAGGCCCTGGGAAAGACCGGTCTGCGGCCAGGTGGCGATGTGGTTATACGTTACAGTGCTGTCTCCGAGATAAATGATCCGTTCCATACTCATCTCTCCTCTTATAAGATGTCTGTCCATCTAAAATTGCGAAATACTGTCCTTCTCCAAAGGAGTGCCGACGCGTAAAAAAGGGCGAGATCCCTGAATATGAGTCTCCCGCCCTTTCTCTTTCAAATCCTATATTGCATGTGCTCCGGTGATCAGGAAGACCACCTGCGAAGCAGCATGTAATGCTTGTTACTCCTTAACAGCACCCGCATTGACACCGGTCACGAAGTACTTCTGCAGGAACGGATAAGCGACCATGAAAGGAAGAATCGCGCATACGATCGAAGCATAGTACAGGGTGTTCTGCGATACTTTATATGCTGTTGTCGGTGTATCACCATCCATGATCATGACACGCAGCTGATACTGGAAGTTGACCTGTGTCGGGTTGGTGATGTAGATCTGAACCGTGCTGTAGTCGTTCCAGATCGTGACCGCGAACATAAGTCCGACGGAAGCGAGCGCTGCCTTCGAAAGCGGAAGGACGACGCTTGTGAATATCTTCATCGGTGAGCAGCCGTCAAGCTCTGCAGCTTCGTACAGGGAAATCGGGATGCCTTCGAAGAAGTTCTTCATAAGAACAAGGTTGTAAACGTTCATGCCGTGCTTTACGACCAGGATCCACATATTATCTACGAGACCCAGCTGCTTCATGACAAGGTATTCCGGGATCATACCACCGGAGAAAATCATGGTGAACAGCAGGTAGTAGGAGAAAATGCTTCTTCCGGGCATATCGTTCTGGCACAGAACGTATCCGCCGAGTGTTGCCATAATCAGACCGATCAGAGTACCGACGATCGTCGTGACTACAGAGTTGATGAACGGGCGGGCCAGCTTCGCTGTGTGGATGATCGTCTGATATCCTGCGAGTGTCGGATCGCTCGGCCACAGCTGGAACTTGTAAACGCCTACCGCGTTAAAACTGTCTACGACGACCTTCCAGATCGGTATGATGATGATCAGTGACAGGATCGCGAAAACAATATAGTTGATAATATCAAATAATGTGATTTTCCGTTTTCTTCCCATGTCTGCCTCCCCTTAAATGATGCCGCGGCCGCGGATCTTCTTACTTGCGATATCGCTGCCGATCATGAGGATGCAGCCAACAAGGGATTTGAACAGACCGACTGCTGTCGTATATCCATAATCCGGGATAGCCGTAAGGAATGTCTTGCGGTAAATGTATGTGGAGATAACATCCGATACTTCAAGTACGCGCGAATTGTAAAGAACGAAGACCGGCTCAAAGATATTCAGGACCTTTGCAAGGTTCAGAATCAGAACGACGATGATCGTATTGGAAAGCGCGGGAAGCGTGATGTAACGGATCTTCTGCAGTCTGGTCGCACCGTCGATATCACCCGCCTCATAAAGTTCCGTGTTGATACCGGACAGAGTCGCGAAGAAGATGACGGTACCCCAGCCGGTCTCCTTCCAGAGGTTGATCAGGTAGAAGATTGGCCGCCAGAGTGTCTTGGAATGAAGGAAATCGATGCTTTCCTTGATGATCCCCATGGACTTCAGAGTCTCGTTTACGAAACCTGTGGAGGATGTGGACAGGAACAGTGTGAAGATCGCTGCAACAACAGCGTAGGACATAAAGTGCGGCAGATAAATAACTGTCTGAACGAACTTCTTTGCCAGAAGACTTCTCATCTCATTCAGGAAGATGGCAATCAGAACAGCTACGAACGTATTCAGCAGCAGCTTTACAATTGAGATGACCAGTGTGTTCTTGAACGAACTCCAGAATTCCTTCTCGCCGAACAGCTTTACGAAGTTGCCAAGTCCGATAAAGTGGATATCGCGAAGCTTATAGGAATAGAAAGAATAGCGAACACCGAGCATCGGCCAGTAATAAATGATCAGGACGAAGATGAAGACCGGTAAGAACATCAGATAAAATCCCCGGTACTCATGAAGCCTGAGCCCCAGCGGCTTCTTATGAACCACAGGCGCGGTAGTCTCTTTTTTGCTCATCAGAATGTTCCTTTCATGATTCTTTCGCAGTCAGATTTGCTCTGAAAGACAGACACCCTGCCCTGAATACTCTCCAAAGCACGGTGTCCTGCCTATAAATTGGTTTAAAACTGATTTTTGAACCTATTCTGAAATTATTATTCAGCTGCGCTCTGTGCATTCAGCTCTTCAACGATTGTATCGGATGTGGATCCCATCTGATCCTTGTACTGCTGAATTGCCTCTTCCGGTGTGATCTCGCCGACGACAGCCTGATTCATGAGCTGTGTTCTGAGGTTGACGATATCCGCCTCTGCCTCGCTGAGCGTATCGCAGGAAGCTGCTGCCGGAGCGTCTACGCAGTTCTCTGTGAAGAATGTGTTGCCTTCTGTGATCAGCTCATCGTCTGCAACGTATCCGTTGGTCAGCGGAGCGATAACAAGGACTGCATCCAGATGATTCTTCTTCCACAGGGAGTTCGGGTCGTTCGGGGACTGCTTCAGATGGAATTCGCCGTCAGCATAGCTGTAAGCCTTCTCTGTGTCTGTGCCCGGGTTCAGAACGAACTCTTCTGCCTTTGTGGACCAGTGAACATCTTCTGCACCGTATGTCCAGAGTGTCTGTACTACATCGCCGTCGAGCATTGTGTCGAACAGTGCGTCGAAGATCGCCTGCTCACGTGCATCGCTGCCGTCGCCGTCGTCTGTGATGACCCAGACAGGAGCCTCACGGTTGAGGTAGCCGCCCCATGTATCCTTGATCTCCTTGATCGGCGGAAGCTGTACGAGAGATTCCGGATCGCCGGACGGAGTCTTGACTTCGTTCTTTGTAAGGTTGTCTGTCAGAGTTCTGAGCCATGTGCCTGCCCAGTATGTGAAGACGCCTTCAGATGTTGTCTGGTCGTTGGAGAAGAACTTCTCACGAGCCTGCTTTGTTCCGGCTTCCTCTGTATCCGGATCGATCAGGCCGTCCTTGTAAGCCTGGTTCAGTCTTGCGAGAGCATCGATCGTAGCCTGCTCTGTGAAGCCGTCGACCCATGTGCCATCCTCTTTCTGATAGAAGGACGGATAAGCGCCCTGCCAGAATTCCGGCATGTAGTTGATGTACGGAGCCTCATCCTGCTTGCCGAAGCCTGCAGCGATAACGCCGTATGTTCCGGCTGAGCCGTTGCCGTCCGGATCGTTCTCTGTGAAGGCCTTCAGCAGTGCATAGTAATCATCGAATGTCTTGATGTCTTCGACCTTCTTGCCGACAGCGTCGAGCCAGCCCTGCTTGATATAGGTAACGCAGCCGTTGCCGTATGTCGGAGCGAAGCCGTACTGCTTGCCGTCAGATGTACGCATATTCAGGTTGACATTCGGAAGTGTAAGGCGGGACTGGAATTCAGCATTGTCATATGCCTTGGAGAGATCCCAGAGAAGGCCTGTATTCTGATACTGTCTCAGCATTGTCGCGGACATGATCAGAGCATCCGGATAACCGGAGTCGCCCGGCTTGCCTGTTGTCAGTGTTCTGGAAACTGTTCCCGAGTAGTCACTGTGATCGAGCTGTGTGATGTTCAGCTTGATGTCGTGGCCCAACTTCTCGGAGACTGCCTTCTCCCACTGTGCTACGAACTCTGCCTGTCCTGCATCGACTGTCGCGGTGACCGTACCGTCAACAATGATGTTCAGTGTCGTCAGCTCGTATGTCCCGTCTTCAGCGACTGTCCCGCCGGATGCACCGGCTGCGGAACCGCCGTCTGCGCTGGAGCTGCTGCCACAGCCGGCCAGAAGACCTGCTGCCATAACAGAGCTGAGGATGATGGAAAGTACTTTTCGTTTCATGCTACTCCTCCTTTAACGTTTTTGTGTAAAACGCCCCTTTTAATCACGCTGTAAGCGCTTACAGTTCTTGACATTCAAATTATAGCATTTGTGTAACCCTAACACAACTATAAATTATATACAACATTTCTACTCTTTACGAGAAAAAAACTTGTGCACTTTGTATGGATTTTTTGAAATAGTGATGAATTCAGTGCGGCAGATATGCACCGCCTTTACATCCAAAAGTGCCGGTAGTACACTAAAAAAACACACCCCGTTCCGCACATAGTTTCGCAATTCCTTATAATCCCCTGCTCACAGAAAGGAGAAATCCACATGGATCCGATCACGAAATTTTCCGGACGGCATTTTCCCTTCCCGCTTCACGGCGTCCTCGTCTGGCATCGCGGAAAGCTCCTCCAGGAGGAGTACTTCTCCCCCTACAGTCCTTCCGAACTTCACCGCATGTTCTCCGTCACGAAAAGCTTTACAGCGCTCGCCGTCGGGGGCCTCATTGCCGAAGGGAAGCTTGCTCTCACAGATAAGATCATCCGGTTCTTCCCGGAGTATGTGCCCGGGGACCCGCACCCGTATCTCGCAGAGATGACGATCGCGGATATGCTCTCCATGAGGACCTGCTACAAATCGACGACCTACAAGATCGATCCGTCCTCGAACTGGGTGCAGTCCTTCTTCACGACGCCCCCGGATCACCGCCCCGGCCAGATCTTCAGATATGACACTTCCTCCGCCCACACCCTCGCAGCCCTCGTGAAAAAGCTCTCCGGACTCGGCGTCCTCGACTATCTCCGCACCCTTTATCTGGACGTGCTGGGCTTCTCCGCGGATGCATATATTCTGACAGATCCTTTCGGGGCTGAGCTCGGCGGATCCGGCCTCCTGGCAAGGCCCGGCGATCTCCTGCTCACAGGTCGTCTCCTCCTTGCGCTCTGTAACGGGACGGACGCGGAGACGTATCCGGAGGAAAGCTTTGCCGGAAGTCCGTTCGGCGATCCCGCACTCCGCAGCCGTTACCGCGAATTCATACGGGAGTGCATGTCTTATCAGACTTCCACTTTCCACGACGGAAAGACGCTGGATGAATGTCAGGGCTACGGCCGGCAGTTCTGGATGGTCAGGGACGGTGTTGTCATGTACGGGATGGGCGGCCAGTATCTGGCCATGTATCCGGAAAATGAACTGATCGTCGTGACCTGCGCCGACACGCAGGCCGTGCAGGGCGGAACGCAGATCATCCTCGATGAGATCCGCCGCGTGTATCTTGCGATCCGCCGGATGGAAGACGCGGGCAGAGGTTCCCGGGATCCGGGATCACCACGCCGGGAAGACGAGGCTTCTGCGGAGCTTTTGGGCGCGGCGAATTATCCGACACTTGCGGAAAGCCCGATCAGGGATCAGTTCACCGGCTTCTGGACGATCCGGGAAAATCCCGCAGGCTTCCGCACCTGTACGATCACGGAGGAGGAAGTTGTGCTCGAGAGCAGTCTGTACCGGTTTTCATTTCCTCTGGCGAAGGAAGGGTTCGGCAAGACCCGCGAGCCGCACTATAACGAGACGTTCTACGTCTGGAACCGGGTCCTTCCCGACGGCTGCCTCTGCCTGTACGTGCAGATCATGGAGACCTGCATCGGGAATATCCGGATCGTGATAAAGCCTTCGGACGGGAAGCTCACGATCTGCATGCACAAGATAGAAGAGAACCTGTTCGGCGAGCTGGACGGCTTTCTTGAAGGAATAAAAATCTGAGGAAAAGGGCTTCGTCCCGGCACGACCGGAACGAAGCCCTCTTTGTCTCATTTATTTACTAAACAGTGGTGCACTAACCTCATGCTGCGCCTGTGGCTTGCATTCGCTAAGTGCACTGCGTATACGTGAAAGGTACCAGCCTCCGCCTCCTTTCAGTCGGCGTTTTCTGGACTTTCACAGTAAAACTTCCCACATGCATGGATGCAGCGGCGACCAGGAATAAAAAATTTCTGAAGTGGGAAGTTTTCAATTACTCTTTTCCCATGAGAAAGAGCAGGAACCCTGCCGCAAGCTCTCTTCTCTTGCTGCCGGCCGGAAATGCCGCATACAGGCTCTCGCCTTCCTTGCCGTTGTAAGTATAATTCGCGGTCAGAAGGGCCGCGTCGTCGACGCATACGGCCACGGGCACATCCCCCGCGTACAGGAGCTTCCCTTCTCCTTCGAGAGATTCGACGAGCGCCGGATCGATGATCGTCCTCAGGTCATCGAACCAGTCCTGTTTGATATACCGCTCGATGACGTCCTGTCCGGACACCACGAAATCGAGCGACCCGCTCATGACGAGGGACAGAAGCTTCTGCTCGTCCTCGTAGCCGTATTTGATCAGATCCGATTCCTGCGTGTCGGCAGCGATATACGTGTTGCTGTCGATCGCGATATAGTCCTTCTTCGACGAAAGCGCCTGCTTTTCAAACGCCTGCTTGACATTCTCCTCCGCCGCGTCCTCTGCGGTGAAATTGATCATCGTGATGTAGAGCGATTCCGGGCGTTTGAAGATCGTGGACCGCAGAAGCAGGATCGATACGATCGTGACAAATGCAATGAACAGCGTCGGAAGCAGGTAGTAATCTTTAAAGTATTGCAGCTTCTGCGGGAGGGGCGCTTTTTTGATCTGCTCGCGTTCTTCCCGGAACTCATCCATCAGGGGCATTTTCCATATTCTCCTTCGAACCGCATGTCTTTCCTGTGAGGCGTCTTCGGACAGTCCGTCACAGTCTGCCCTTTGCTTTTCCGCCTGCATGCGCTCTTCTCAAAAACGGGTCGTACTCCGCTCTATGACGGCATAGGGGACTGTGAGCTCATGAACAAGCTCCGCCTCCTCCGGACTCTGCAGGGACTGCAGGATCCGGTCCACTGTGTGCGAGCAGATCTCCTCCATATGATTGTCGATACTTGTGAGCTCCGGTTCGCAGGCCAGGCTGAGCGTAGAATTATTGTAGCCGACCACAGACAGGTCCTCCGGAACTTTCTTCCCGATATCCGCCGCGTACTTCAATGCGCCGATCGCAATCTCGTCCTCCGTTGCAATGAGCGCATCAAAAGGCGGGACCGAATCCCCTTTCAGATACTCACGCACATAACGGATACTCTTCTCGACATAAAAGACCATATCCTGCCGGAAGGGAATTCCCGCCTGAGCGAGCCCTTCCACATAGCCTTCCAGCTTCTTGTTCGCACTGTAGGACCTGGAATCCGTGGCGAAAGCAATTGCCCTGTGACCGCTTGCGATCAGCTTTTCCGTGACTTCCCGCACCGCTGCGCAGTTGTCGCTCACGGTCGAGTAAATATTTTCTCCTTCTATATAGCAGTTGATCGTAAAGACCGGAACCTTCTGCGCCGCCTCCCGGATATATTCCGTCTCCTCCGGGGTGCCTTCCCTTCCGGCATACGTGGAGCCGATGAGGATCAGCGCATCAATGTGCTTGGAAAGAAGGATCTTGGTATGAAGCTTCTTCCCGGACAGCTCGAATCCGCTGCAGCTCAGAATACAGTTATATCCGCGGCTTGCCAGCTGCTTTTCCAGATAGTCGATGGCCGACGACATAAAATTATCCGCGATCGTCGGGACCAGGATTCCGATCGCATGCATCGTGTTCAGACCAAGGCCCTGGGCGAACGCGTTCGGCGTATAGTCTATCTCCCGCATGATCTTTTCTACCTTTTGGCGGGTCTTCTCACTGACCTTCCCGGAATGATTCATAACGCGGGAGACTGTCGCGATCGAGACATTGGCCATCCTCGCGATATCGTAGATATTTACGGATCCGTCCCTGCAGTCCTTATCCATGGCTTTTCTTTTCCTTCCACACCACTTATAATTGATCTAAAAAGGATTGCAGAGCAATCCGAATTATGATTATGAGTTTCGCAAAACGATTCTCATAAGTGAAACGGACGTCAAAAAGATTCTGTAAGCCGTACTGAACGTTCATTTTTTGACTCCTGCACCTGTAAATGAAAGTGCTTACAGACATCTTACTTCATTTTCCCGATTTTTTAAATACAATTTTTTTAAGATTCTTTAATTTTTTAATGTTTTTCTGGATTTCCTGCGGGGACCGCCTGAATGCTCACACTGTTCCCGTAAGGCACACAAAATTCCGCCGGTGCCCGCACCGCTTTTTCCAGGAAAGGAGGACGAACCCGATGTCGCCGCTGCAAAACGCTATTGAGAAGAAAGATCTGGCCGAAGTCCGCCGTCTTCTCACACTCTCCCCGAACCTCATCGACGAGACCGTCGGTCCGAAGCACGTGCCGCTCGCACTCCACGCCGCACAGGTCAGTTCCTTCGAGATCCTCCGCTATATCGTCGAATATTCCAGAGCGAGCCTTGATATCTTTGACGATGACAGGCGGAACATCCTGCACTACGGAGTCCTGTCCGGCGACCCTGTCCGCTGCCGCTATCTCACAGAGCGCTGCGGCATGGATCCGCTCGCCGGAGACAGGAATCTGGTGACCCCCTATGAGATCGCCTGGAATCTCGCCTGCGGGGGATCCGGCGGAGAGCTCTACGGGTGGTTCATGGAAAAAGTCGGCTGCCCCTTCGAGGAAATGTACAAAAACCCCATCCGCACCGGCTTCTTCCCGGACCCGTCCATTCTGGCGCACGGGGATGATTTCTACATGGTCAACTCCTCTTTCATCTATTTTCCGTGCATTCCCATTTCCCATTCCAAAGACCTCGTCCACTGGGAAATTATCGGCTGGGCGGTCACGAATCCGGAATGGGCGCTCCTCGACGAGCTTGAGGGAGGCCGGGGATACTGGGCTCCGGATATCTCCTATGATCAGGGACGGTTCTATATCACCGCGACCTACCGCCTGAATGATACCGGGACCGTCTACCGCCGCCAGATGGTGGTCTCCTCGGACCGCCCGGAAGGACCATACACAAAGCCTGTCTTCATCGAGGAGGACGGCATCGATCCGTCCCTCTTCCACGAGGACGGAAAGCACTATATGCTGCTGAACCGCGGGGCGAGACTCTTCCCGCTCTCGGACGACTGCACGAAGCAGACCGGCGAGGCGAAGCTCCTCTACTACGGAAGCCAGAAACATGCGCCGGAAGGATCTCACCTTCTGAAGAAAGACGGATGGTACTACCTCTTCCAGGCGGAGGGCGGGACCGGCCCGGGACACCGGATCACGGTCGCAAGAAGCCGGGAGCTTTTCGGTGTTTATACGCCCTGCCCCTACAATCCCATCATGCGGCAGAATGACCCGGAAGCAGGCATCCAGCGCTGCGGGCACGGAAAACCGGTCAGGACGAAGGATGGCCGCTGGTATATGGTCTATCTGTGCGGAAGGACGCTGGAGGGAAAATACAGCATTCTCGGCCGCGAGACAGCCCTCGACCCGATCACATGGACGCCGGACGGCTGGCCGCTGGTCAATGATCTCAAGGGGCCGTCGGTGCTGCAGATCCCGCCGTTCCGAAAAGGAAGTGAGGCTCCTGCACCGCTGACGGACCAGTCCGAAATCCTTCCTGTCCCCGATCCCTGCGGGTGGATGACGCCGAGACCTCCGCAGACGGAAGCAGTCCGCTGGCAGGAGGACGGCTCCGTCCTTCTCCTCTCAAGCCCGGCTCCGCTCTCCGATGTGGACGCGAGGAACATTTTCCTTCGCAGGCAGACGCGCTTCGACTTCACCGCCCAGGCAGATCTCTGTCTGCCCGCGCTTAAGCCCGGAGAGGAGGCGGGACTTGTCTGCTACTATGACGAGAACACCTGGCTTTCCTGCGCGGCAGCCGGCACGGAAGACGGCGGATACACTTTCCTCGTGAAGGAGCACATCGGGAAGGAGACGACCGTCTGCGGGAACGATGCCGCCGCGAGCGATGCTTCCGGGAGCTGCGCTTCTCCGGCAAAGACGACTGTCCGAGGAGACAACGCCGCGCCGGACGATGCTTCCGTAAGCGGTGCTTCTCCGACAGCGCTTCATCTGCGCTTCTCCGTCACGGTCCGAAAGCTTCATCGGCATTTCACCGTTCTTGAACTTACCCGGATGTCCGGACAGGAGCCGGAGGCATCCCGAATCCTCTTCGAGGCGGACTGCCCCAACGTATACTACCTCTGCGACGAGGGGATCAAAATGGGCAAGCGCTTTACAGGCGCGATGATCGGTGTCTTCGGGGCCGGCGGAAGCGGGCAGTTCCGATACACGCTCAGGAGATACCGTGAAGAAGACTGAGCGAGGTGCCCGGAAAACCGTGAAAGCGCAGTCCTGCGGATCCGGCAAGGCACAGCCTGCATCCAGAGAAAGCGCAGCATTGCAAATCCGACGGAACACAGTGGTAACCCGGGAAATCTCGATACCATAAATCAGGTTGAACACAACACCGGAATACACATGAGAAGCCGTGAAGACTTCCCGGTAAAAAGAAGAACAGCGCAGGCCGCAGCCCGCGCTGTTCTTCTTTGCGTTATTATCCTTATCTGATTCCTTTTAACCGATTTTTTCGGTCTTCACACCGAGGAAATCCGCCCGGCCTTCCTCCGCCTTACCCTCCGCCAGCGCGAAGAGTCCGATCTTCGCTCCGACCCAGGTGTGGTCGGACGGCGTATACCGGCACCCGCTGTCATGGAACTGCTCTCCGTCCTCTGACCAGAAGATGAAAAGCTCAGGCTTTTCCGCATCCGCGTTGGCAAAGAAGAGGTCTTCCGCCTCCGAGGGATCCATCTTAAATTCGACCTTTCCCTCATCCGTCACATCGGCAAGGGATCTGCGGACAAAGATCATGCGGAAAGTGATCTCGTTCCCGTTTCCTTCCGTTTCGGAAAGCTCTGCCGGAGATCCTTCTCCTGTCTGCTTCCCGCAGGCTCCGCCCGCCGGATCTGCCGGACAGGATGCCTTCGCAAGCGGCACTGCAGAGAGGATCTTCTCTGTCTTATCCTTATCCGAGCCCTCCGATTCCGCATAGACCATCTCCAGTCCGCCGTCTGCCGTCCGCCGTACATACAGCGCGGCATACTGGCCTCCCATCATCGTGACTCCGGCCCTGTTCCCGGCAAGGAGACCGTCGGTCCGCATCCGCACCACAGAAATCCACTCCGGAAGCACGAGCTTCTGCGTGAGCACATTGCAGCTGTGCCAGATGACAGGATCCTCCTCCCCGGAGAGATTCAGAGCGCCGAGACCGATCCCGCCTTCCGGAAGAGGCGTATACAGTGTCTTTCCGGCATCCGCGGCCGCACCCTTGGCATTGCCCATCCACTGCCACTGAAGCCCGATCTGACCATTTTCAAAATCATCACTTGACTCAAGATAGGACAGCTCCTGCTGCACGGGGTTCATTTCCTGCGGCTTCTTCATCCGGAAGACCGGTTCGCCGCATCCGCTGCCCGTCCCGTCGATCCCGATGACCGGCCATCCGTCCTTCCAGGTGACCGGCTGCAGGTGACAGATCCTCCCGAAGAGTCCGCGATCCTGGAAATGCAGGAACCACTCCTCCCCGGCCGTCGTATCCACGAGCCCGCCCTGATGCGGTCCGTTGATCACGGTATTCCCCTGATCCATGGCCGTCCGTATCTCGTAGGGTCCTTCGATATTCCGGCTGCGGAGCGCGACCTGCCATCCCTGGCGCACGCCGCCCGCCGGCGCGAGGATGTAATAAAAGCCGTCCCGCTTATACACCTTCGGCCCCTCGATCGTGATGGCCGGGTGCGCAGGATCGTTGCCGTCAAAGATAAATTTGTCCTCAGAGATCGCGCGCGTCCCGTCCGGAGACATTTCAAAGATTCCAAGGATGCTCTTGAATCCGATCCGGCTCTTCGCGTAGGCGTGGATGATGTAGGCCCTGCCGTCCTCGTCCCAGAACGGACAGGAATCGATCAGCCCTTTGCCCGGAAGGAGACAGACGGGCTCCTCCCATTTCCCGAGCGGATCCTTCGCGCGGACCATATAGATTCCCTCGTCCGGCATGCCGTAGAAAATGAAGAACATCCCGTCATGATACCGGATCGTCGGAGCCCAGACGCCCTCCGAGTGGCAGGGCTTCTGAAATCTCTTCTCTATGGCTTCGCTGTCCTCGTGCGGCCGCCCGATCCCGGGCGCTTCGCAGACACGGTCCAGTGCATAATTCACGAGTTTCCAGTTCACAAGGTCCTTTGAAATAAGGATCGGCAGTCCGGGCGTATAGTGAAAGCTGGATGCCGTCAGATAATACGTGTCCCCGACCCGGATCACATCCGGATCGCTGTAGTCCGCAAAAAGGATCGGATTTCGGAAGGTTCCGTCCATAAGATCGCTCTGATAATACATTTTTCCTCCAATGCTGTCGTATGAACCTCCACCCCCATGCGGTGCTGAGCCGCGTCCTATGGAGGTGGTATCA
>CAMOXU010000017.1 GCA_946629525.1 uncultured Clostridia bacterium | reverse complement strand
GAACTTCCGATAAGATATATTATGAGAACCGCTTCGCGAACCTCATAATCATAATTCGGTCTGCGTTGCAGCCCTTTTATCGTCAGTTGCTTACGCAACTTCCGATAAGATATATAAGAAATGAAGACCCCTCTTCTTCCATCTTCTTCGCGCAAAAAAGCCTCTGTATCCTTCAGGATGTGCGGAGATCCGTCACGGCAAAAATGACCGGATCTTTCAGCATATTCCTGATGCAGGGCATACTCCACCATTATACAGCATGTCCCACCGAAATTTGAAGTGCTATTTCATGGATTTTTATATCAGTTTCATCCTGCGTCCAAATTCCCGTCAGCCTCGGAAATCAATATCGATCATCATGATTTCCGCATCCGTCATAGTTCTGAAATACGGGCCGAAGCAGCCGACACCGCTCGTCACATAGGTCTGCAGCGCACCGCATGTTTTGTAACCCCAGGCATTGTACCAGAGAAGGTCCGTTCCGATCGTGATCGGGAAGTACTGCCCGGCATGCGTGTGGCCGGCCATGAGGAAATCATAGCCCTCTTCCGCGAGCGTCTCCACGTCAGACGGCTCGTGTTCCAGATCGATGATGGTCTTCGTCTTGTCGAGTTTTTCGATGAGTTCTGCGGAGGAGAGGCGTGTCTGGTTTTCATTTCCCGTCTCCTCGCGGTCAAGACGGCCCACGACATAGATTGAATCCCCGATCATCGTGACCTCATCCTGCAGGATCTTTATCCCCGCCTTTTCACAGAATTCAAAGTAGCGGGGGTCGGTCAGCTGAACTATATCCGCGGAGAAGTTAAAGCCGAATATCAGATTGTCTTCTACGTCGTGATTGCCCATGACACCGTAGACCCCGTACGGAGCCTTGATGCCCGCAAGGATCTGCTCTGTCCTCTCCGGTTCCCTGACTGCGGCCCACTGGTTGTCAAATATATCGCCCGCAAGGAATACGACATCCGGCTTCTCGGCGTTGATCTTTTCGACCATCTGCTCCATGAGCTCCGGACCCGCGTTATAACCCAGATGGGTATCTCCGATGAGCGCTACCTTCAGGTGGTCGATGTTCCCTCCGTCCTTATTGACAGAGGTCTCATATCTGTGTACCTGTATCTCCCGGGCATGCTTCTGTCCATACCAGCACACAAAAGCGACAGCCGTAATAATGAGAGTCCCGAGAATACGATAGGACCATACGCCCCAGAGAGGACGCTTCACGCGCTTCACTTCGCCCTTTTTGTCCGTCGCCTCACGGTAAATGCTTTCCGGACGGATCAGGCCGATGATCAGCCGAAGGATCCAGAGAAGGATCGTAGCGGCGAAGATCAGCATGGCAAGATACATGATGATGACGACAGACATATATCCGACTCTCCGGAAGAACATCCTCACCTTCCCGTCCGCAAGGAAGAATGCAGCCGGCATGAGCATCGCAAAGCCCGTGAAAATGATTCCGCTGATATATCTGAAGTGTAGGTTCCTGGAAAACGGGAGGAATGTCTCACACCACCCGAACACCCAGAGCAGAAGAATCGCAAGTGCGACAATGTAGAGAGGGCCGATAATAAGAAGAAAATGTGCCATATCCAAGCCGTCCTTTCATAATGATTCACTCCCCCTGCGGGGCATTCCGGAATGTCCTTTATCCCTTCCTGTCTTCTCTCGAAGCCATATTGTAATAGATGAAGGATCCCTTGGATACCAGCCTTCCGTCTGTCCCCATGACGTCCACATCAATATAGGAGAATGTCCTTCCGTTCCTCCTGACGCGTCCGACCGCCCGGAGGGCTTTCTGGCCCTTCGTCCCGCTGACGTACTCCACGCTGCCGGAGACAGTCGGTCCGTAGCCTCCGCCGCAGATGTTCGCGACGCCTGCGACGACGTCCATGAGGTTGTACGTCTGCCCGCCGTAAACCATCTCGTAGAAGTTCAGCATCTCGGGCTTTACTTCCATCACCGCCTCGCAGAGGTCTTTTTCAAGCCTTGTGAACTGCAGCGGGTGGTCCTTTTCCAGGCGTTCGATCATATAATCGATCTCTTTTAGTTTTTCTTCGGGAAGATTGAGGAAGTTCTGAATCATTTGAATCCATATACCTTTCAGATCGGATCTTATCCGGTAATTATCGAAACATTATACTCGCATAACCTCGTGACAGCTCCATTCCGCATACAGTTTTGTCATGATCCGAATATCCATGTTCCAACCAGTTATGATACCATAACCCGAAAGAATCGCACAATATAAGGGCTGCGAAAAATGAATATTCATCTTTCACAGCCCTTCTTATCTGCCGGCAACCGGGGTCGAACCGGTACGATTGAGATAATCGAGAGATTTTAAGTCTCTTGCGTCTGCCAATTCCGCCATGCCGGCGCATTGTATTGTGATCTTCAAGCGGCCGGCATGGGAGCCAGCCAAAAAAAGATAACAAAAAAGCGACTCAGAAGGGACTCGAACCCTCGACCTCCGCCGTGACAGGGCGGCGTACTAACCAACTGTACCACTGAGCCGTAATGAAGATATTTAGTTTTCCTGCGACCGACGGGCATATCGCCCGCACTGCCGCAAGTGGATCATCAGGGACTTGAACCCCGGACCGATCGGTTATGAGCCGACTGCTCTGACCAACTGAGCTAATGATCCAGGGAAAACGAAGGATTCAGTTTTCCGATCCGGAACAGTCATTCGGTTTGGAATCTGATATGCTTCGCAGCTCCCCGAGTAGGGCTCGAACCTACAACAACTCGGTTAACAGCCGAGTGCTCTACCATTGAGCTATCGAGGAATATACGCAGAAGAACTTCTGTCCTTCAGCGAACATAACAATATTACCATTTTCATATCTCATTTACAAGATATTTTTCTGATTTGATGCAAAAATTTCACCGATTAAGGCGAAAGCCGACCCCTGATCAGAGCGTCTTATACCCCTTATTCTTCAGCATCGATTCCACGAGCTCGATATCCGGCACGCGGAGGACGCCGAGAGCCTTTCCATTCTCAGTCGAAAGGGCGACGTACATATAGTCGATGTTCAGGTTGGCATTGTGTATATCGCCGAGCAGTCTGTTGAGGCTTCCGACCTCGTCCGGGATCTCGACGCACAGAACGTTGTCGATCCTGCACATATACCCTGCCTCCGTGAGCTTACTAAGTGCTTCCTCCGGCTTGTCGCAGAGAACTCTCGCGATTCCGAATTCCGCGCTGTCGTTGGCCACGAGCGAGGACATGTTGATCCCGGCTTTTTGCAGGATCGAGGTAAGAGTGTGCATCGCTCCCTTTTTGTTTTCCGCGAATATCGAGATCTGTCTTGTCATGATCCTTCCCTCCAATTACAGTTGACAGAAAAGCAGCATCCGATGGCGCAGCGTTTGGAATCATCAATAGAAAAGGCTGTCCCCGATCAGCGCCATCGATTCGGATGTGATGGCGTAGCGTTTGTTTTCATTTTCCGTGATGAAGATGGAAATCTCCTGCGGATCCCCGTACTTCGGATTGTTGACGCGGTCCCTCAGGATCTCCAGCTCTTTCTTAAGAGTATAATCCATGACCTCGTCCTCGGAAAGCTTCTGGATCTCCTCCAGGCTCCTGCTCATCTCGTCATTGAGATCTGTGTCGATCTCCTCAAAGAGCCGGAGCGGACGGATCGTCACATCCACCTCGAAGCCGTTCTCCACCGCGCGGGCGCTGCCCACCTTGTAATCGATCTTCTTATAGGCATTGCGGAGGACCGTCTTGAAACCGGATGTGATCTCCTGATCGGCAGTCAGATTCAAAAGCCCGGAGTTCTTCACCATCTCGTCCCTGACCGCCTCAAAATCCTCATCGCTCGCCTGCGCAGATTCGATCGCAATATCTGACTTTCCGGCGCTGATGATGTCCAGAGCCATCTGTGTGTAGTCCTTCGCGTCATCTTCCGCGTAACCGCAGGCAGTAAGGAGTCCGCCTATCAGAAATGACAGGGTAAGAGCCAGCATCATATGAAATCGATTTTTCATAAAATCCTCCGGGATATTCGTTGCAGAATCGGAATGTACTTTGCACTCTATGCGGCAGGACCGCCGAAGTGTTCCTGGTTCATTCAACACTTTCTGCACAGGTACTCATTATCTCAGCCCCGAACAGAAAAGTCAACCTCGCCGCAAAAAATGCTTAACATTTCTTTAACATTTTGGTGGGGCCAACGACTCTTTTTCACGCAGCCACCGGACCTTCGTCACGATCAGACCCGGCAGTCCAGAAAGCGGAACGGCTCTTCATCCGGCTGAGAAAGAAAGTGCATCATGAGGAACGCGCATCGAAGCGACACCTTCTCCTCCCTGAGGATCCTTCGAACTTCCTCCCTGTCCGCCAGAATGACTTCGATCCACTCTGAGCTCTCGAGCTCGCTCCGCCCCTCCGCGTCTGCATATCCGAAGACGGCACTGCCCGGCTCGTCGGTAAATCCCGGCGCAAGAAAGAACGGCCTTCTCGTGAAGGCCTCCCCGCCGGTGTACTCTGTAAAATGATATCCCGTCTCCTCTCTCATCTCCCGCACCGCCGCCTGGCCGGGAGTCTCTCCCGGATCGATCAGGCCTGCCGGGAGCTGGTAGATCTCCTCATCGACGGGAAATCTGTACTCCCGTTCGACCACCAGCCTCGGATGTTCTTCTTTGGTCACGGCATAGATGACGATTCCTTCCGGCTCCAGTGAGTGCGTGCGGATCTTAATGTGGTCGTCGTCATTACGGGTGACAAAATAGTAGTTCCTGTCCGCACCGGAGCGGTCCGTGAAATCGAGTTCGTAAAGATTCAGGAATTTGTTGTCGGTTTTTTTCCGTATATTTTTAATGTGCGTCATATTTTCTTCCCGGCCATGTGCGGCCGTGTTTCTCTCTTTCCCTGCAGAGGACAGCTGTACTCTGTGTTCTTTTTACTCTTACTAAACGGGGGTGCACTAACCTCATGCCTCCTGCTCCGTCTCTTCCTCCGGATCCGTCTCCTTAGGCATATACTTCTCAAAGATCTTATACAGATAGATCGTGTCGATAAGATGGGCCAGCGCGAAGCCGAACACGACCCACGGTCCGATCACATAGGCGACCGCACCCGGAAATGTGAAGGCGAACAGCAGAAGGAACGCATTGAGGATGACGCACATCATCGTCACCGGAAGGTTCGTGAGCGCGAGTCTCCATGCGTTGTTGAAGAGGACCGGCGTCGTGTTGTCAAAGACCGCAAGCAGCGGATAGACATAGGAGAAGATCGCGATCGCGGCCACGCTGAGAAAGATCAGCAGGCCGTACAGAATGGAATTCGGGTCCTCCATGCCCCGCAGGCTGATGATCCCCGTCGCAAGGAGCGCAGCGGTAAAGAGCATGATCACAGTGATCGGAAGCGCCTGCCGGAAGTTTCTTTTGAAAGCTCCGAAGAATTCGTCCGTCAGCCTGCCTTCCTTTCCGCGGACGATCTTGAATGCCGCCGCATACATGGCAGTGGTCGACGCGCCGATCGTGAAGACCGGCAGGCAGCAGACGATCCAGAAAATGTTCACGACCGCCATATAGAATAAATTCCCCATAAATTTGTGAAATTTATTGTCTGAACCCATCATTTTGTCAAGCATCTCTCTGTCTCCCAAAAATAATCTGCAAGAGGAGCATCCCGGCATCCTGCTGTACTGCGCAGAGTGAGGGGGTGCCGGCGTCTCAGTGCCCCATCACGAACCGCACGAACTTCTCCGCATTCTCCGGATTCGCGCCGAGTCCCAGTATCCCGCACACGTAGTCCCCGTCACTCTGCATGAGCTTCCGCCAGGTCTCACTGTCGGAAATGCGAAGTCCGAAGTCCTGCACCTCGCCCTTCCCGTAGTAGTCATAGATATCCTCCGGCGCGGACTCTGTCGCGAGGAGACCCGGGCAGGCGACGACCGACTGCGACCATCTGTCAAGTTCCTCCGCCGTAAAGACGTCCCCAAGCGGGAAGAACATTCCCTCCCCGGCGAAGTCTGCGAAGTCCTCCTCCCTGCAGATCACAAGGTCCAGCTGCTCGTCCCCTGTGAGGGTCGCAAAAAGAAGAGCGTCCGCATCCGGGTCATGTCCGTCGGAGATCTCGACGAGGTCTTCCTCCAATCCATATTCCGCGCAGAAGGCGCGGACGGCTTCACTTTCCGCCTCTTCCGATAAAAGGTCATTAAAGACATATACAAAAAGCTGTCTCTCCGGAGCCGGCGACAGCGCTTTCCATATCATCGTAAAAAGGAGGCCGGCGATCAGTGCTCCGCCGGCCACCCACAGAAGATAATAGTCTTTAAAATACCCTACCTTCTCCCCGAGGCTCATCGATTTCCATTGTTTCTTCCGTTCGTTCTTATCGTCCATTGATATATTCGTGCCTCATGAAGGCCGCTCCATCATCCGGTATAGTCATGCTTCGCAGGATCCCTGTCAGCATCTCGTACACTCGCGCTTCATGGGATCCGTGTCAACATCTCGTATACTCGCGCTTCACAGGATCCGTCTCATCATCTCGTACACTCATGCTTACGGAAGCCGCCGCATCATCTCAAGGCACATCCGTCCGTTGTGGTACGGGCACTTCCACGGCTCGACGATTGGCCTGTCCTCATAGGGCTTTCCGTCCTTGTCAAGAAGCCAGAACCATTCGGATCCCTCGCGCTTATCCGTCAGCATGTCGCGCACGAACACCCAGGCAGCCTCTGCATTTTCCTTATAGTCTTCTCTCTCCGGATCATGCTGCCAGCCGTTCCAGAACGCGGTGATCATTTCGCCCTGGGCCCACCAGATGCGGTCTTCATTTTTCACGCCGTTCTCCGCCTCCATGGCAAGCGAATGCCCGTCGAAGGCTTCCCGCGTCACGTTGTCGAGCATCTCGGCATCCATGCGGTTCACGCGGTCAAGGAGCGCGAAGACCTCTGACATGGCCTCGTCGGTGGAGGCGAACTCCTGAAGGACAGGAGCCGGTTCAGCCGCCATCGCCGTGACAGCGTCGGCCGTGAGTTCTCCTCCCGTCAGGGCGGCACGGATCACATCCACCGTGCGGTCAATGAGCCAGGAGGATTCAATGTCGTGCCCGTAGGAAATGAGGTCGATCAGCGTATTGTACTCATGGTCAAAGAAGACTTCCTGGCGGTGCTTTTCGGGATTATACATCTTGTCGGCGAAGATGCGGAGGATCTCGACGAGCTTCTCCCCGACTTCTCTTGCCGGAACGGCTCCGGCAAAGGTTTTGCCTTCCCGCTCGCAGACTGTAAGCATCCTGTAGAATTCCGTGTATGCCTCAAGGACATGCAGAGCGGTATTCATCGTGCGCTCTGCGATGACGCCGTTCTCCGAGAGCTTGTCATTGTACCCGGGCCCGAACGCTCTGTCAAAGGCCTCGAGATAACCGCCCTCGTCGCGGCACTTCGTCTCGATGATATTGTAGATCTCCTGCGCAAGGGCGAGTGCTTCCGAATCCCCCGAAGCATCGTAGTAGGCCGCGAGCGCATAGATCGAGAAAGCCTGGTTATAGGTGTGCTTCGTCGTATCCTCCGGCTTCCCGTCAAATGTGACGGACCAGAGCATCCCGCCGTATTCCCCGTCATAGCAGGCGGATCTCATGAATTCATATCCGTGGCGGGCATAGGAAAGGAGCTCCGAAGCCTTCTCCGGGTTCCTCTCTTCATAATATTTGGCCGCGGCGGAGAAGACCCATGTGATGCGGCTGTTCAGGATGCATCCCTTCACCGCTTCTTTATCGACGGCGAGATCATACCCCATGTAGCCGTAAAATCCGCCGTTTTCCTTATCTATAAGTTTTTCCCAGAAAGGGATGATCAGATCGTTCAGATGCTTCTCGATTTCAGCTCTCATATTCATATCAGTGCTCTCCTCCTCTCTTCGTCAAAAGGATGGCATTTTCCCCCTGATCTGTCAAGTGTGTACAGGAAATGCCCTTCAGGTTTTTCATCTCCTGAGATTCTTTACGGACGATCTCTCGATGATGCGCCCGTCGATCTGCCGGACCTCCGGTTCCTCTGACTCATGCAGTATTTTTCCCATGAGCATGCGCACCGCTTCTTTGCTCATTCTGTCCGTATCGACATGGTATGTCGTCAGTGTGCCGAGGAACGGATTCTCATCCATCAGATCGTCGTATCCGACGACCGATATATCCTCCGGTATTCTGAGACCTCTTGCTGTGAGCTCTCCCGCAAGGATCAGCGCGCTGTAGTCGCTGGCACAGACAAATGCCGTCGGCAGCTTATGGGGCAGCCGGATCCTCCGCTCTCCGGTATCGGCATCTCTGTCTTCAAGGAACCATTCCTTCCGGATCCTGATATCTTCCAGCGCATGCGCTTTCCTGTATCCGAAGTATCTGTCGTCGACCGCATTATTCGAAGACCTGCTGCCTATGAACCCGATCTCTCTGTGCCCTGCGTCCATAAGATATTTCGTCATGCGGTACATTCCGTTATAATTGTCGGACAGTACAGCATCCGTTCTGACGTCATGGGAAATGCAGTCGAGCAGAACGACCGGAGCCTTAATGCTCGTGAGCAGCTGCTTCATATACCTTGTTCCGAAACCGCCGATCAGAAGCACCGCGTCATACTCCTTTTCAAGAATCCCCCTGGGGATCCTGAACCGCTTTTCTTCTTCATACCTGACGAGCTCAAGGATCGTGAAGCCTTCATTTTTTGAGATTTCCATGGCAGCCTTCTGATAGAGCTCCCAGTAGTATGATGTGCCCTCCTTGACGAATTCTGCAGGCATCACCACACTGATCGACTTTCCGGGAACAGACCGGTTCTTGTATTTTTCGAAGTCAAATCCCATCTCGTCCGCTATCTGGATGAGCTTTTTCCGCAGAGCGGAACTCACGCCCTTCTTCCCGGACAGGGCATTGGATACCGTAACGATACTGACCCCTGCTCTTTCCGCAATATCTTTTAATCTGACCTTGTCCATTGTGGTTTACTCTCCGAAAATGTGAATGATGGTCGGATTCATGGGGAAATCGTCATCGGGCCGGGCGACGGAGCCTCCCGGATACCACTTCCCCTGGATGGATATCACTCCAAATGCGTCCTTCTCGCCCTCCATGCGTCTCCGGAGGATGTACATCCCTGCCTTTGCCATGTTCCTGATCGGCCAGGTCATGGATGCGATCCCCGTATCCTCCTCATCCGCTTTAAAGAAGCCCGTGACCGAGACATCCTCGGGGACCCGGATATTCATTTCCCGCAGGATCCTGAGTGCTTCCTCCGCAATCCCGTCACTTCCGCAGGCGATCGCAGTCGGTTTCACTTCCCGGCTCATCTGCTCCCGGATCAGGGCTTCAAGACGCATGCAGTCTTCCTGCTTATTCTGGTACCCGTTCTTTCCGATGTAGAAATTTCTGAAGATCATGTCTTCCTCCGGAGGGAGACCGGCGGCATCAAAGGCTTTGCGGTATCCCATCTCCTGATCCAGACCATACTGGTTCGTTGCACCGAACAGACAGATGCGTCTGTGCCCCATATCGATCAGCCGTGAGACCACCTGGAACATTCCGTGAAAGCAATCCATGACTACACTGTCCGTGCGGTCAGCCTCATTGATCCTGCCGAAGCTCAGGACAGGCACGCTTGCCTTTTCGCAGATACTGTTCAGTAATTCCTGCGATTCGGCACCGAAGACGATATACCCGTCAAACTGATCTTCACTGAAGCTGTCGAGACGTCTGCCGCGTCTGGGAATCGGCAGAAAGACCAGCTTTTCGTTCATGCGGTTCCGCCGAAGCTCCTGCTTTCCGAGCGCAAGGATCACGGGAGTGGCTTCAAGAGACTCCTTATGGGGCGTGAAAATGCCGATCCTTATCGTCCTGCCGCCTCCGGAAAGGTCGTATGCAGATTCATAGCCCATCTTTCCGGCCAGACGGATGATCTTCTGACGCATCTCAAGGCTCACTCCTCTGCGTCCGGCAAGGGCGTTGGATACCGTGACCACACTTACGCCCAGCTGTTCGGCTATATCTTTTAAAATAACTTTTTTTCGTTCCGCCATATTGACACCGATTCTCAAAAGACTTAATTAATCACTTAAATTTTAAACAATTGTACAAATAATTTAATTAAAAATCAATATCGGATATCAAAAAAACAGGAGCCATGTGCTTTCACACATGGCTCCTGAGGCGGAGAAGGAGGGATTTGAACCCTCGCGCCGCTATTAACGACCTGCACCCTTTCCAGGGGTGTCCCTTCGGCCAGCTTGGGTACTTCTCCACAAATTGCTCGAATCATAATTCCTTATGATGTTGTGCGCTGCTGCCATCCGCAACAGCAAGATTAATTATAGCAGAGAGCATTCTCCCATGCAAGTACTTTTTTTATTTCCTGCGCAAAATTCTCCGGACTGGATTTCCCGGACCGAATCTCTGCACCGGAAGCTTCACCTCATAGAGAGTCTGCCGCTGTCAGGGCGGCAAAGCCCGGGAATGATTCTCTTAGCAGGAGATACTTCACACCATAGAGAGTCTGCCGCTGTCAACGCGGCAAAGCCCGGGAATGAATCACTGCGCAGGGCGCTTCACGCCCTGCGCAGCATAGAACTTTTTTGAGTGTGCCGGCCGTCCATTCAGACGATCTCCATGAGCTGCAGACCTCTGCAGGCACCCGGCTTTCTTTATACGTGGGACAGGATCAGGGTCATCTTCCCGTCTGCAGCGAGAATTCCTTCCATCGCCGGCACAAAGACACTGTCGCCCGCCTTCACGTCCATGGAGGACCCGCAGAAGCTGATCGTTCCCTCGCCCCTCATGCAGATGACGGATGTGAACTTGCTCGTGTCCATCGCGACCTCGGTGTGATCCTCGACCTCGTAGACCGTGACCTCAAAGTACTTGCAGCGCGTGACCGTCGTTCCCGCCTCGTCTTCTTCCTTCTCGAACTCCGCCGGCACATATTTCTTAAAGTTCAGGACGTCGAGAGCTTTCTTTACGTGCAGCTCACGGGGATTGCCGAACTTGTCCCGACGGTCAAAGTCGTACAGACGGTAGGTACAGTTGGAGCTCTGCTGGATCTCGCAGATCAGATTTCCTCCGCCGATCGCGTGGACGGTCCCGGCCGGGATATAATAGACGTCACCCGGCTTCGTCTCGAAGAAGTTGAGGACTTCCATGATGGTGTTCTCCGCGATCCTTCGCTCCACTTCCTCTGCAGAGACATCCCGGTTAAAGCCAACGTAGAGTCCCGCACCCGGCTCCGCGTCCATGACATACCACATTTCGTTCTTTCCGTAGTCATTTTCGCGCTCCAGAGCATAATCGTCGTTCGGGTGGACCTGCACGGAGAGCGCGTCCTTCGCGTCGATGAACTTAGCGAGAAGCGGGAAGTTCTGCAGCGGGCTGCATTTCCATCCGAGGACTTCCTTTCCTGCCCCTTTGAGGTAATCGCCGAAATACATGCCGCGATAGTCTCCGCTTGCCAGAATGCTCTGCCCTGCCTTGTGCGCCGACATCATCCATGCCTCCGCGATGATGTCATAGTCGCACTTCATGCCGTATATGTCGCGAAGCTTCGTGCCGCCCCACAGATTGTCCTTGAAGGCCGGCATGAGGCGGATGAGGGGCTCCACAGCGTACCCCGCGCCGAATCTGTCAGCGCTCTTGCTGAGGACGAAATCCGATTCCTTGCCGGTATCGCCGATGGTCGTCTCGATGAAGACGAGCTCGTCCTTCCCGCTGTTGCTGATCGAGTGCTCGCAGCCCGCCGGGAACGATTCGTTCATATTGACGCCGTAGATCTTCGACTCGCCGTTCTTTACGATCTTCGCCTCGCCCTCGACGATCATGACGTTCTTCGCTCTTCTCACATGGCTGTGCAGCGGGATCGTATTGCCCGAGGGGACGAAGACACGGCGCACACGGTAATGTCCCGTGTTGACCAGTTCCTCATAATGGCCCCAGGGCCTGTAGAAGACGGTTCCGGACTCCGCAACGGCCGAAAGCTCCGGCGTATTGCGGATGATCTCGCGGACCTCGGCGGATCTGCCGTATCGGCCGATGTAGACCGCGTCCGGTGTATTTGCCACGATCACGTTGTCGAGACCGTTGACCACCACCGTCTGTTTGGAGGAGTTATTCATGACGATTGCGTTGTAGCAGTCGTTCGTCACTACATTTTCAGAACCCAGGAAATAGTCCGTATCCGTGATATCCTCCAGGGCGTCGATCTGGCTCCACAGGAAAACACCCTTTACCGCAGAAAGCTTGTCGGTCTTCTCGAGAAGCTCCTTCGCGATGGATACCTCCCGGAACACTTTCTCGATTTCCGCGGGATAGTAGGCATAGTTGCCCGTCAGCGTCGGGGCGTCGATGAGGGCGCTCCGCTTTCTGGCAGCCGTGAGATCATAGGTCACCTGGGAATCCTCGATCCCGTAGGTGAGCTTCGCGTTGACGGTAAGCCGCTCGTCATAGACGACGCGGCACTTGTAATATTCCTCCGGCGAATTGAGACGAAGTTCATTCAGGAACACATCCACCCGGAAAAGCAGCATGCCGAGGTTCCGGTAGACAGCCTCCTTGCGGAAGTCGATCGCAGCAGCCTGCTCTTCGGTCGGCTTTTCAATAAAGCGGCCGACGACGCCATCCGGCTTCAGGTCGAGAATGTAGCCGAAGCGCCTGTTGATCGAGGTCTCGCGCAGCGTAAAGAGGGAGATCCTGTCCTGACGGGCATATTCCTTGGCCTGCATGACACAGTCCTTATAATCCATCTCACCGCTCCCCGACTCCGGCCGGGAGTAGATGACATGGTCGGAAACGACAACAAATACATATTCCGAGGGTGTCAGATCAAGGCATGCGAGCGCGATCGCCTGCATGGTCCCGCGGGATTCCTCCTCGTATACACAACGATACGGCGTCCCCTGGAAAGCCTTCATCTGATCTTCTACGATAAAGCGGTATTCCGCCCTCGTAATGATGATGAACTCATCGCAGAAAGGAAGATTACGGGAGACTGTTTCCTGGAAGAGAGAATGGTTCTTCTGAATTTCGATAAACTGCTTCGGATAATTATGTCTCGAAAGCGGCCACATGCGTTCGCCGCGTCCGCCTGCAAGAATCAGACACTTCATAGATGAATCCTCCGTTACTCAAAAACTGCCGCAAAAAGGGATTTTTACCAACAAATCCTGCATCTATTTTATCATACAAAGGATTTTTTTGAGCAAAAGAGTTAAAATTGCGAAGACTTTTTCGAATTGCCTGAAAAAGAAAAAGTGCCGGATTCCGGCACTGTCTTTTCATTTCCAGATTAATTTTTCAAATCCTGCCAGGCGATTCACAGATCACTCTGAGAACCGTTCTCATTCCCCTCACGCTGTCTGCACTCTTCACAGATCCCGCGGAATTCGATAAGGTGACTCTCCACCAGAAAACCATTCAGAGAGGCAGCCGCATCCAGAGCAGAGTCATACGGCAGAGCACTGTCCCAGATCCTTCCGCAGCGCACGCAGTGCAGATGGTAGTGAGGATCGGTCTTATAGTCGTAGCGGACATCCTCGCCGAGCAGCTGGATCCGGCTGATCCGGCCTTCTTCCGCGGCATCCGCAAGGACCCGGAAGACCGTCGCGCGGGAAGCCTTGTGCACTTCTCCCGAGAGCTCCTCTGCCACCATGGAAGCGGTCGGATGGTTGTCCATGCGAAAGAGCGCTTCACGGATCGCATTCTTCTGGTTCGTCCGTCTCTTTTCTGTTTTTGTCATGGCAGCCTCCGATTTAAGACCTTCCAGTCCGATGAAACGTGTACTCTTCGAGCATTTGCCACAGCTAACTAATGAGATTATATCTCATTTAAAATTATACAGAAAAAAAGCCCTTATGTAAAGGGCTTTCAGGTGCTGCGGTCTTATCTCCCGCTCTTTTAAGCGCCGGCTTCTCAACCGCGCGCATCGATCGCTCAGATACCGTACCGAAGGATCGGCGAGTCCGGATCCTCCTGGATCGCGCGGAGCCTGTCGACGAGATACGGGATCGCCTCCTCGAAGTTCACTCCGTACCAGCGTCGGTCCGGATCTCTCAGAGTGATCCTGGCGCATTCCGCGATAAAATCCACTGCGAGCCCCATCGCCTCAGAAAGCTCAAGCCCGCGGGTCATCGCCCCCGTCAGGACAGATGCGTACAGATCGCCCGTCCCATGAAAATGCATCGGATAGAACGCCGCAAAATGCTCATAGTACTTTTCCGTCCGCAGATCGTATGCGGCCGAGCCGATCCTTCCCTCCGCATTCCTCACCCCGGTCAGGACCGCTTTCCCGGCACCGAGGCCTGTAAGCCGTCTGAGCAGTTCTTTAATATGGAGCGTGGCTGCCTCCGACTCTTCGGGAGTCATTCGGATATTCGCTTCCCCGTCTCTCTTCTCCCACGGATCATGGTAGGGCTCTTCCAGAAGAAATGCCGCCTCTGTGATGTTCGGAACAATGATATCAGCCTTCCGGCAGAGTTCACGCATCGCCGCAACAAAATCCGCATCGAAGCCCTTGTAGAGGACGCCGAAGTCCGCCATGGCGGGATCCACGATGATAAGCGTATTCTCATCTTTGAACCGGTCGATGAAATCCTCCACGATCCGGATCTGATCCGCCGATCCCAGATAGCCTGTGTAGATCGCATCGAAATGCAGATCCTGTCTCTTCCACTCATCCGAGATCTTCCCGATCTCATCAGTCAGGCTGCGGAAGGTAAAGCCCGAAAAAGCCGTATGATTCGACAGGACAGCTGTCGGAATGACGCACGTCTCCACGCCCATGCACGAGATGACCGGAAGCGCAGCGGTGAGCGAGCACCTTCCGATGCAGGATATATCCTGAATGGTCACAATTCTTTTCATTCTGTTTCTCCATGATCAGGAGCGCCCCGGCGTCATGCCGCGCCGCGCAAAGTGCGAAGCACCTTCCGGACCGCGCAGACGTTGTCAGCGTCTCCTCTTAAAATCCCCTTCGTCACATGAGCGGCGGCTCGACTGTAACGGTCACGCATTCTCCATTTCCGATCTGATAGTCATAAAAATCCCCGCCGCAGACCGCGCTGAGGATCGACATGATCGTTCCGCCGTGAACGACAAATGCGGCGGAATCCGCGCCCGGGGTGAGTCCCGGCATCATCAGCTCATTCATTCCGGGCAGTTTCTCCATAAGGCCCTCCGGTCCCCGGGAAGCCATCTCCATGGCGCGATAAAACCCGCGCATGGTGCGCTTCCTTACCATTTCCATCGACTCTCCGCCCGGGAAAGGATCTTTCCCGCCCCCGTCGATCCAGGCCTGATAGTCCGCCCGGCCGTCGAGCTCCGCGAAGCTTTTCATCTCGAATTCTCCGAAATCGCATTCGCGAAAATCGGGGATCTCGATGAGCTCCTGCCCCGGATAGATGATCTGCGCAGTCTCGATGCATCGAAGCATCGGGCTCGTAAAAATGATGTCCGCAGGAGGGTATTCGTTTTTCATTTTCCGCGAGAGAATTTCCTGCCGGCTCTCCGGAAGGATCGCCTCATCCGTCCGGCCGACATACCGGCCCTCCAGATTCCCCTGTGTCTTCCCGTGTCTGATAAAAATCAATTCCATGCGTCCGCCGACCTCTTCCAAAGATTTATCTGAGCAGGATCCTGTATCCGATGAGAAGAAGCAGCTCGACCATAAGGATCAGGCAGCCGCAGAGATCTCCCGTGATCCCGCCGAACTTTTTCTGTGTATCTTTCAGGAAAAATGCCGCTCCTCCCGCTGCCAGAATGGCGAACCCGATCCCGGCAGGCGGATTTATGAACCCTGTGAGAATGGGAAGAACGACATCCCAGCAGACCATGACGATCCTGACTGCCGGAATATTTCCCGCTTCCGCAAAGGTGTATGCGATTCCGCCCGTTCTCGCGCTTTTTCCGAAAACGAGGACCGTTCCCGTCACCGCTCTCGCAAAGACCGGAATGAGAAGAAAGGGGAGAAGCTTCAGAAAGAATTCTTTTTCGGTAAGGCCCTGTTCCGACAGCCGGTCCAGCAGGGAACTCATCGCTGCGATGTCCAGCAGATAATAGAGCAGAAGCATGATGACGGAGAATGCTCCGATATGGCTGTCCTTCAGGATCTCGAGCTTCCGCTCCCGGTCCTGCCAGGAATTCACGGCGTCCATCGTATCCATGAACCCGTCAAGGTGGATCCCGCCGGTCAGTATGATCGGTATCGCCGCGAGGACCAGAACTTCCGTGAGACGTCCGATGCCGAAGTGCATGCAGGCAAGGATCCAGAGCCCTTCGAAAAGTCCTGCAAGAGCTCCGACGAGGGGAAAGAAACAGATGGAGAAGCGCATGTTCTCCTTCGTCCACTCAACGCGCGGCATGGGGATCTTCGTATATAGGGAAAAGCATATGATAAACGAAAAGAGCAGCGTCATCCGTGACCTCCGCATAGTTCAAAGGAACGCACCAGCGTTCCTGCTGCACCGCGCAGGCTGCAGAGCGCCTTCTCATCTGCGCGGATGCCTCCTCCGAAGATTTCATCTCCAAAAGCAACCCGATTATAGCAGATGCCTGTGCCGTGCGCAATTCTTTTGAGCGAATGCAAATGGGCTCCGCTTTTCCGCGCTGCCGGTGAAAAAGACTTGCATAGACTCCCGCCCTTTGCTATAATAACAATGCTCTCGAAAAGAACGGGGGTACAGACAATACGGAGAGGTATCGAAGTGGTCATAACGAGGCGGTCTTGAAAACCGTTTGTCCGCAAGGGCGCATGGGTTCGAATCCCATCCTCTCCGCTCAGTTATCAAAGAAAGAATCCCGGGAAGTCATCGGCTTTCCGGGATTCTTTCTTTATCGCATCACATTAGCCATTTCATATCTTCCGGGGTCGTGATCTTTATATTATAGTAGGATCCCATGACGAGCTTTACCTTCGCAAGCTTCGATCTCTCGATGATCATCGCATCGTCGGTAATGCCGGTCATATTATTCTCCCGGACGAGCTCATAGGCCGCGCGGATCAGGGGATAGGAGAAGGCCTGCGGGGTCTGAATATTCCAGACGTTTTTCCGGGGCGGCGTGCTCTCCACAAATTCATCCCCGTCTGCGATCTTTATCGTATCCTTGGTCGGGACGCCGACAGCACAGGCATCATACTTTTCCACCGCCTCCTGCGTGCGCACAAGGATATCTTCCGTCACGAAGGGTCTTGCCCCGTCGTGGATGAACACATAGTCAGCGTTCGGGCAGGCAAGAAGCCCCTGATAGACAGAGTCATACCGCTCCTTTCCGCCAGTCACGATTTTCCGGACCTTTCGGAACCCTTCTCTCTCAACGATCTCCGTCCTGCAGAAACCGACCCAGTCTTTCCCTGTGACGAGCACAATATCCTGGATCACACTGCTCTCCTCAAAGACCCTGATGGTCTTCGTGAGGAGCATGCCGTCTCCCATGGAGAGGAACTGCTTGGGCAGCTCCGTTCCCATTCTCTGTCCTCTGCCAGCGGCAAGTATAATTGCAGATGTCATAATCCCTCCGCTCTTTATCGATCTTCTAATCTGAGACTGGGAACCGCATTCAGATCCCATCCGCTCCGTACTCCGGCCATATATTCATGATAGGCAGCAACGCCGATCATCGCAGCATTGTCCGTGCAGAAGATCGGCGACGGAATGTACAGCGAATAACCTTCGCGCGTGCAGGCCTCCTGCATGGCTGCCCGAAGGGCACTGTTGGAGGCTACGCCGCCGGCCATGCCGATCCTGTTGATCTTCAGATTCTTTGCCGCCCGGATCGTGTGCTCCACAAGCACATCGACGACGGCTTTCTGAAAGCTGGCAGCGAGATCCGCACGGTCCACCGCATCCCCTGTCATCTGCGCATGGTTCAGGTAGTTCAGCACCGCGCTCTTGATCCCCGAAAAACTGAAGTCATATTCCGAGCCGTTCACGTGCGCGATCGGAAAATGCACCGCATTCGGATCTCCCTTCTTTGCCTCCCGGTCGATCTTCGGTCCGCCCGGGTACCCGAGGCCGATCGCCCTAGCGACCTTGTCATAGGCCTCTCCCGCCGCGTCATCCACCGTCCTGCCGAGGATCCTGTATTTCGACCAGTCCTCGACCACGACGAGATGCGTGTGTCCGCCCGAGACGATCAGTCCGAGATAGGGCGGCTCAAGATCCGGGTGTTCAATATAGTTCGCGGAGATATGTCCCTCGATATGATGAACGCCTATGATCGGTTTTCCGGCAGCCCAGGCCATGGCCTTCGCCTCCGCGACTCCGACGAGGAGCGCTCCCACAAGCCCCGGACCGTAGGTCACGGCGACCGCGTCGACATCTTCGAGCGTCTTCCCCGCGTCATCGAGCGCCTTCTGCACCACGTAATTGATCTTGTCGATGTGCGCTCTCGAAGCGAGCTCAGGAACGACTCCGCCGAATACGGTATGCATGTCGATCTGGGTATAAATCACGTTGGATAATATCTCCCTGCCGTCCCTGACCACCGCACAGGCGGTCTCGTCACACGAGGTCTCAATTGCAAGTATATCTACACTCATTTTTTATTCGTCCTCAAATTTCAGCGTGATCTCCTGTCCGTCTTTGGCTGCGATAACGTTCGGCCAGATCGCACAGACGGAATTCATAAATGCGTCGGGGCGGACAAGCGACGGGCTGTAGTGTGTGAGCCACATGTTCGCAGGCTGCGCGGCTCTTCCGATCTGCGCGGCTTCCTGCATGGTCATGTGCTTATGCTCCCTTGCCTTTTTGTCCATCCCGGGTTCGCCGTACATGCCCTCGCAGACGAGGAGGTCCGCATTTTCCGCGTGCTCCGCGATCGCCGGGACCGGCCGGGTGTCTGTCGCATAGATGACTTTCAACCCCTTCCGCTCCTCCCCGAGGACCATCTCCGGTGTATACACGCGGTCTCCGTCCCGGATCACCTCCCCCTTCTGGAGCGGATTCCAGAAGCGGAGCGGGATCTCCTGCGCTTTTGCGCGGGCGGCATCGAACCGGCCGCTGCGGCGCACGGCGATCTCGTAGGCGTAGCAGGTGATATTGTGCTGAACGCGGAATGCGGTGATCTCCATCCCGTCGATCAGGAAGGTCTGTTCATTGCCTTCGATTTCTATAAAGTTGACTTCGAAGGGAAGCTCCGGCGCAATGGTCCGGACCGCGCCCATGATCCGGGCGAGGCCGCGGGGTCCGATCACAGTGACCGGCTCCGTGCGGTCGGAATTGCCCATGGTGAGAAAAAATCCGGGCAGACCGGCAATATGATCCGCATGAAAATGCGTCAGAAGGATCGTATTGACAGGCTTGAAGGACCAGCCTTTTTCCCGAAGGGCGATCTGGGTGCCCTCTCCGCAGTCGATGAGCAGGCTCGCCCCGTTGTAGCGGACGAGGAGCGATGTGACCCACCGGCGCGGCAGGGGCATCATTCCGCCTGTCCCGAGTAATGTAATATCAAGCATATATTCCCCTTGTAAATTGATGTCTCTGCATGAACGCTCCGGTCATTCCGTGTTCTTACAGCTCAAGCTCCTTAAAGTGTGAGCGTCATGAGGACTGCGTCCTCGACCGGGTCCGTATAGTACCGCTTTCGTATACCGTCCTCCGTAAAGCCCATCTTCCGGTAGAGGCTTCGGGCCGGCAGTCCGCTCTCCCGCACTTCGAGGTGGATCACGCTGACGCCGTGTTCCGGGCAGCGCGCAATGATCTCCCTGAGAAGTCGGGTGGCGATGCCTGCACGGCGGTTTTCATTTCTCACCGTGATATTCAGGATATCCGACTCGTAGGGTACCATGAGAAGTCCGACGTATCCGTAAATGTGCGGCTCGATGTAAGAGTCGTCGTCCGCCGTCTCCGCGCCCTCGAAGGGGTCGCTCGCGACGAGAAAGATCGTATCGTTCCGGAGCAGGTATGTCAGGAGACCGTTCTCATCCCATGGGGTCAGGGAGTTCATGCGCTCAATCTCCGCGACCTGCGAAATATCGTCGAAGGCCATCTCCCGAATGATCATGGGTTTTCCTCCGTTTTCTGAAATTCCGAATTATCCGGAGTCCCGCCGGTCGGGTCTGCTTCTGTCCGCGCCCTCGCGCGAAGCTCCTCGACCACTTTGGAGGCAGCTTCCACCTGAACGGAGATGAGGTCTGATTCCGCGGGTGCATTCCCTGCACTCTCCCCTTTCATGCGGTCACGCTGCTGCTCCGCCTGGGACTTTCTCAGATAGATCGGCACGTGCTTCTCTGCAGGCACGTACTTTCCTTCGGCATAGAGCTGACAAGCCAGGACACCGACAGCGCCCGCTCTCTGCATGGCAAGATGGGCAGGTGCGTAGGAATGCGGAACGGAGAGCGTGCTGTCCGCCTCGGATCTGAGGACCGGGACACCGTCTCCCAGGAAAATGACGCCTTCTCCCGTCAGCGTCTCCTCCATCCCGTTCAGCTCCGCGATGAGGTCTGTCACTGAGATCGGCGTCTGATCCCTCACTGTGACCAGACGATCTCCCTCAAAACGATAGATCCCGCTGTATACCTGCTGCCGTCTCGCATCCATGACCGGGCAGACGAGGCCCTTTACAAATCCGAGATTATACGCAATTCCGGCAAGGGTAGGAACCTCGATGATCGGCTTCTGAAGCGCGAGACCAAGTCCCTTCGCGGTGGCCGATCCGATCCGGAGGCCCGTAAAGGATCCGGGACCTGCCGCGACAGCGATCGCATCGATCGTTTTTTTGTCCAGTTCGACCATGCGGGCGATCTCATCGAGCATCGGAAGCAGCGTCTGGCTGTGCGTTTTCTTGTAATTTACGGTGTATTCGGCAAGCAGGATCCCGTCTGCTATGATCGCGACGGATGCGACGAGACCCGAGCTGTCGAGCGCTAATATTTTCATGTGTGATTTCCTCTAATAACACCAGTTATTATCTGACAAGATCCTTTCGGATGCCGGTTCCGCGGGCGCTCGTGCTTCGCATTCGCGGGCGGTATCCGGCTCTCTGCCGGCCTTTAATCGGAATTATGTCAGAACAGTTCTCCCGTGACAGTGATCCGCCTGTACTCCGTCCCTTTCGCGGGATCCTTCTCGATCTTTATTCTCACGGTATTCTCCGGCAGAAGTTCCTCAATGATCTCCGCCCACTCGATGAGACACACTCCGCCCTTCATGAAGCAGTCGTCATAGCCGATCTCCTCCATCTCGTCGATATCGTCGATCCGGTATACATCAAAATGAAAAAAGGGAAGTCTGCCCCCGTCATATGTCTGCAGGATCGTAAAGGTCGGGCTGGTGACCGGTTCGGTGATCCCGAGCCCGCAGGCTACGCCCTGCGTAAAGACCGTCTTGCCCGTCCCAAGATCTCCCGTGAGGGCGAAGACGGAATACGGCTTTGCATTTTTTCCGATTTCCCGGCCGAGTTCGAAGGTCTCCTCCCGGCTCATGGATTCAATAATTCTCATTTTCGGATTCACAATCGTTCCTTCTATAGAAATGTACAGGTACTGAACGCAAAGTACGTCCCGGCTTTACAGCCGAGAACAAAGTATATCACACAATCCCTCTTCCGTAAATTAGAAACATATTCTGTGCAGGGGGCCGGACCGGCCCCTCGGGGGCCCTTTTTATCACAAGCTGCTTTGCAACTTGTGATAAGCTATTCTTACAGGAACCGCTTCGCGAACCCTGTAAGCAGAATTCGGGCTGCATAGCAGCCCTTTTTATCACAAGTTGCTTTGCAACTTGTGATAAGCTATTCTTACAGGAACCGCTTCGCGAACCCTGTAAGCAGAATTCGGGCTGCATAAGCAGCCCTTTTTATCACAAGTTGCTTTGCAACTTGTGATAAGCTATAATTGTTCCCATCATGAATACTTGCGTAAAGGAGAATCGTCATGTCAAATCCAATCGTAACCTTTAACATGGAAGACGGGAAAGTCATCAAAGCCGAGCTCTATCCGGAGATCGCCCCGAACACAGTCAATAATTTCATCAGCCTCGTCAAAAAGGGCTTCTACAACGGCCTCACCTTCCACCGGATCATAAGCGGCTTCATGATCCAGGGCGGCTGCCCGCTTGGCACAGGCACAGGCGGTCCGGGATATCACATTCGCGGCGAGTTCGCCATGAACGGATTTGAGAATAATCTGCGGCACGATCCCGGCGTCCTCTCCATGGCGCGGGCAATGAACCCGAACTCAGCCGGAAGCCAGTTCTTCATCATGCACAAGGCTGCCCCGCATCTGGACGGCCAGTACGCCGCATTCGGCAAGGTGACCGAGGGAATGGATGCGGTGAACGAGATCGCAAATGTCCGCACGAGCTTCACGGATAAGCCGCTCAAGCCGGTCGTCATGAAGACCGTGACGGTCGAAACATTCGGAACAGAATATCCGGAGCCGGAAACAGTCTGATCTGTGACGTAGGAAGGTGTCTCGTGCTTTTTTCGGTACGGCGGCACCGCCTGGGCGCTCCTGCCCGTATGACGCACTCATCTCGCGGCTTCTGCCGTAAGATAAATTCGTATTTCCATTCAGAAAATATCTTTCTCACTTCAGGAGGGGCTTAAAGCCCCTCCTGCTCTACTTTTCCTCCGACAATACGATACTCCAGGTCGCGGCTCAGGATCAGCTCCGCCTTTCCGTCCGTCGCCTGGACCGTCGCCTTTTTGATCCTCTCCGCATCCGAAGCCGGCATGAGTACGCTGAGTATGACATCCTGCCCGTACTCAAGCTCCGGCGTCGGCAGATTTTCCCTGGCATAGAGATACTGCAGCTTCCCGGCCTGCTGATACGTCAGCCTGTAGCGAAGCTGAACGCCGCGGGTCACGGTCACGGTCTCCGCGTTCAGAAGTGCAGCCTTGACAGCCTGCGTATATGCGCGGACCAGTCCTCCGGTCCCCAGAAGCGTGCCTCCGAAATACCGGGTCACGACTGCGGCGGCATAATGCAGTCCCGCTCCCGTCAGGACCTCCAGCATCGGTTTTCCGGCCGTGCCTCCCGGTTCGCCGTCGTCGTTCGATCTCAGTATCTCGGAAGGAGTGCCCGGCTCCCCCGTAATGCAGGCAAAGCAGTGATGTCTGGCATCGTAGTACCGCTTTCTGGCCGCCTGAAGGTAAGCCTCCGCCTCCGGAAGCGTCTTCGCAAAATGCACTTCCCCTATAAATTTCGATTTTTTCTCAATATATTCGCCCGTACCGGACACACGGATCGTCGTATAAGTATCGCTCATGTCTTTATTTTACGCAAAACTTCAATGAGTTGCAATATCTCCGGAATTTGCTTATAATATGTAGCATGAATTACACGACAGAAAATATTGAAAGAATTGAAGAACGGCTGGAATCCTCGTCACTGGGATTCCAGAGGCGCATCGGGGTAATGCTGCTCCGGCTGCTCCTCATTTTATTTATCTCTGTCCTGATCACAGGCATCTTCGGCACTCTGGGCATTGCGAGGGGGATCATTGCGAACGCCCCCGATATCTCGGACATCAATATCGCGCCGAGCGGATATGCGACTTTCATTTACGCGACGGATAACAACGGAAATGAAATTCAGCTGCAGAAGCTCACGACCTCGAATTCGAACCGGATCGCGGTGTCGATCGATGATGTTCCTCTCTGCCTTCAGAATGCGGTCATCGCCGTTGAGGACGAGCGCTTTTTCCAGCACAGCGGGATCGACGCCAAGGGCATTATCCGTGCCGCGGTCGTCGGAGTCAGAAATCGCTTTAAATTTACGGAGGGAGCGAGCACAATCACCCAGCAGCTGCTGAAAAACAACGTCTTCACGACCTGGACGCAGGAAGTCACTCTGCTCGACCGCATCAAGCGAAAGTTCCAGGAGCAGTTCCTGGCTGTGCAGCTCGAGGAGAAGCTCATCGAGGACCTGGGCAGCAAGGAAGCTGCCAAGAAGCGTATTCTCGAGAATTATCTCAACACGATCAATCTCGGCGGCGGGACCTACGGTGTCCAGGCGGCATCCAAAAAGTATTTTAATAAGGATGTGAAGAATCTGGATCTGGCGGAGGCGACAGTCATCGCCGGAATCACTCAGAATCCGAGCAAATACAACCCGATCCGCCACTGGGAAAACAATCTCGAGCGCAGAGAGAAGGTCCTCGGCGACATGCTCCGGCAGAACTACATCACACAGGAGGAGCATGACTGGGCGATCGCGGAATCCGACCGCGTCCATCAGGAGATCCTGGATGCGCAGACAGTGATCGCGCAGACGGAAAATACGGTCTACTCCTACTTTATCGATGAGCTGACCGAGCAGGTCGTAAGCGATCTGCAGAAGCAGAAGGGCTACTCCGAGACGCAGGCTTATCAGGCTCTTTATTCCGGCGGTCTCAAGATCTATACCACTCTCGATATAGACATTCAGGCCATCTGTGATGAAGAATATGCAAACCCGGAGAATTTCCCGGAGGGCACGATCTATGAGCTCGACTGGGCACTCTCCGTACAGGATGCCGCAGGCGAGGTACACAATTACAGCAGAGAAATGCTCCGGACCTTCTATCAGGAGAACGGCCACCCGGATTTCTCTCTGTATTTCAATTCGCCGGAGGAAGGTCAGGTCTACATCGACGATTACCGCAGCAAAGTCGCGAATCCCGACGAGGGGAACACGATCATCGCGGAGACGTCCTCCTTTACGCCGCAGCCGCAGTCCTCGATGGTAATCATCGAGCAGAATACAGGCAAGGTAAAGGCGATCGTCGGAGGAAGAGGTCAGAAGACCGCGTCCCTGACTCTGAACCGCGCAACGAACACGACAAGACAGCCGGGTTCCACGTTCAAGGTCCTTGCAGCCTACTCGAACGCGATCGATACCGGCAAGCTGACGCTCGGGACCGTGATCGTCGACGAGCCGTATAAGTACTCGGACGGCACGGACGTCCACAACTGGCTAACGGATACTTATCAGGGCAATCTTACGGTCCGCGACGGTATCGCGAACTCCGTGAACGTCCTCGCGGTAAAGGCGATCACAGAGTACAGCTCGCCTGAGGAAGCATATAATCAGCTTCTCAAGTTCGGCTTCACGACGCTGTCGAACCGCTACGACGTCTACCAGCCGCTCGCTCTCGGCGGTATCTACAACGGTGTTTCGAATCTGGAACTGACCGCAGCGTATGCCGCCCTTGCGAATGATGGGACCTATATCAAGCCCGTTTTCTACACGAGCATCAAGGACAACGACGGAAATATTATAATCGACAACACACCGGAGGAGACGCACGCCGTCAGCAAGTACACGGCCGCTCTTCTGACCAGCGCGATGCAGGACGTCGTCACGGTCGGTACAGGCCAGAATCTCCAGCTCGACTGCGGAATGCCTGTCGCCGGCAAGACCGGTACGACTTCAGATTATAACGACGTCTGGTTCGTCGGTTACACACCCTACTACACATGCGGTGTGTGGGCAGGTTATGACAGGGATGAGCATCTTCCGGACGAGGGGATCGGACATACGTATCATCAGATCCTCTGGAAGAAGGTAATGAACAGGATTTCCCAGACACAGGTGGTACGACAGTTCAAGATGCCGGAGGAAATGCTCAAGAAAGAGATCTGTCTCGAGACCGGACTGCTCTCCACCTACGGATGCAGCTCCAGACTTGAATATTTCGCTCCGAACACTGCTCCGACAAAGACCTGCGATTCCTCGCACACTTACGTGCCGCAGCAGAATACATGGGATAACACATGGAATCAGTGGCAGGAGACACCTGCCGAGACCGTGACGCCCACACCGGGCAGCACAACGCCCGCGCCCACAGAACCCGCCTGGACTCCGGGCGAAGAGACCGGCGGCGAAGGCACCGGCGGTGATACCGGCAGTATTCCCGGCGAAAGCTCCGGCGGGGAGACAGGTGGCGACACCGGCGGAGAAGGCACCGGCGGCGATACCGGCGGCGAAGGCACCGGTGGTGAGACCGGAGGCGATACCGGCGGAGAAGGTACCGGCGGTGAGGATACCGGCGGAGAACCCGTCGCAGTTGAATAAAAAATACCCGGCGCTTTTGCGCCGGGCTTTTTTTATCTCAGCGGGGAAGACTCCCGCTTCTGTAAGTCTGGGACAGACCAGTATCCTGTCCGTCTCAGTGGTTGGTCACATGACCGGATCAAAGAACGAGTCTTGCTGCTCCGTACATTCCTGCGTCATTTCCAAGCTTTGCAAGGACGATCATGGTGTGACGGCATGCGGAGAACGCGCGTGCACGAAAATAATTTCCTACGATATCCGTGAGGCACTCTCCCGCTTTGGAGACGCCGCCGCCGATTACGATGACTTCCGGATCCGTGACCGTCGCGATTGATGCGATGGCTGTTCCGAGGTACTTTGCAAAACGGTTGACGATGGTCGATGCCATTGCGTCGCCTTCCTTGTAAGCGTCAAATACGGCCTTGGAAGTGACCTCTGTATCGCGCAGTGCCGACGGAAGAACAGGATTCTTTGCAAGCTCTTCCTTTGCAAGACGAACGATGCCGGTCGCGGAAGCGACCTGCTCCAGGCAGCCGCAGTTTCCGCAGCCGCAGGGATCCGTAATGCTGTCCTCGACATGCATATGACCGATCTCACCGCCGGCTCCGTGTGCACCCTCGACGATCTTGCCGTCGACAATGATTCCTCCGCCGACTCCGGTTCCCAGCGTGATCATGATGACGGAATCCTTGCCTTCTCCGCCGCCCTTCCACTGCTCGCCCAGAGCAGCGACATTGGCGTCATTTCCCGCGCGGACTTTCATCTCAAGCAGATTTCCAAGCTCATACTCGACATTCTTCTCTCCCCAGTGCAGATTGACCGCTACAGGGACCACGCCCCGCATGACCGGTCCGGGAATGCCGACGCCCACACCGATGACATCGTCTTTCGTGAGCTTCTTCACTGCCATTTTGGACATGACCGTTGCCGCGATATCGGGAAGAACATTTTCTCCGCCATTCTCCGTGCGGGTCGGGATCTCCCACTTCTCAATGAGTGTTCCGCTCTCCTCGAAGAGTCCGCACTTCACCGTCGTTCCGCCGACATCGATTCCAAAACAATACTTACCCATCTTCAGCACCTCGCTTTTTTATCATATTCTCCTGCACACGCCTGTAAAGCTCGTGTACAGCATTGTACCCCATTTTCTTCTGCCGGTGATTGACCGCCGCGGTCTCAACGATCACCGCCAGATTGCGGCCCGGACGGATCGGCAGGGAATGCATGACGACCTTATTGCCGAGGATCTCCATATACTCATCCTCCAGGCCGAGCCGGTCGTATTCCTTCTCTTTATCCCAGTCCTCAAGCTTTATGACCAGATCGATCTCCTGACTGTCCTTTACATGCTCGACGCCATAAAGCATCCGGACATCGATGATTCCGATGCCGCGAAGCTCGATCAGGTGCTTCGTGACATCCGGAGCCGTCCCGATCAGGGTCGCGTCCGACACTTTCCGGATCTCTACGATATCGTCGCTGACCAGACGGTGCCCGCGCCGGACCAGCTCAAGAGCTGCCTCGCTCTTACCGATCCCGCTCTCACCCATGATCAGCACACCCTCACCGTAGACATCGACGAGGACTCCGTGCATGGAAAGGCTCGGTGCCAGCTCAAGTCCCAGCCAGCGGATGATCTCCGCCATAAAAGAGCTTGTCGTGCGGGATGTCACGAGCAGCGGAACGTTGTATTTCAGAGCAGTCTCGATCATCTGTGCGGTCGGCTCCGTGAGCGTTGTAAAGATCACGCAGGGAATCCCGCTGGAGATGAACTTCTCGAACCGCTCCTGCCGTTCCTTCGGCTCCATCTGCATAATGTACGAATACTCCACATAGCCGATGATCTCTACTCTCTCGCTGGAAAAATGTTCATAATATCCTGCAAGCTGAAGGGCCGGACGATTGATGTCCTTGGTCGTAAGTTCAATCTTCTCCATATCGATTTCCGGAGTGAGATTCTGAAGTTTCAGAGCTTCAGCCAGCTTGGCAAGTTTTACTACTGTCTTCATCTTTTTTATCCCTGCCTTGTACCGAATGAAAGGGGCTTTGCCTGTCCTCTCGTTCTATTCGCTTTCACAATGAAGAGAGCTTCGTTTTTCCCATAGAGACGATCTTCCACAGCGAAGCCGGCCGGTCCGTCTGCAGCAGTCTGCGCCCTCCCGTCATGTGCATTTTTCGTAAATAATATTTTATCATACCGGTAATTCATTTACAACTTTGCTGAGATTCATTCAGCGTAAATGCAACGGTTATTCCTTTTCAACCCTCATCGGTTTCTGCGGCAGTCTCCTCACCCGCCTCACCATGGAAGAATCGGTAGACCGAGAGCGCTGCCTGACGGTTCATCGACGGTGCGTGGGCGAGCTCCTCGATCCCGGCGTCACGGATAGCTTCCACCGTTTTGAAGGTTCGAAGGAGGGACTTTCTTCTGGCGTCCCCGATTCCCTCGATGTCCTCGAGGACCGAGTGCACCTGTCCCTTCGAGCGAAGGAGCCTGTGATATTCGATCGCAAAGCGATGCACCTCGTCCTGGATCCTCGTGAGCAGCTTAAAACCCTCGGAATCTCTGGAGATCGGAAGCTCCTCATCATGGAAATACAGTCCGCGCGTCCTGTGAAAGTCATCCTTCACCATTCCGGCGACCGGGATGTCAAATCCGAGCTTCTGAAGGACCTTCTCGGCGGAGTGGACCTGCCCCTTTCCGCCGTCCATCAGGATCACGTCCGGGAGCTTTGAAAAGCCCGGATCCCCGTCCTTCGCCCGCCGGAACCTTCTGGTCAGGACCTCCTCCATGCTGGCGTAATCGTTCGGTCCCTCGACCCACTTGATCTTGAATTTTCTGTAATCGCTCTTCCTCGGCCTTCCCTTCTCGTAGACGATCATCGAGCCGACGGAATCAAATCCGCTGATATTGGAGATATCGTAGGATTCCATACGCTCTGCGGTCGCAAGGCCCAGTATCTGCGCGATCTCACGCACCGCCCCGATCGTCCGCAGCTCCTCCCTTTTCATGCGGTCCCGGTCGCGGGAGAGCACCATCTCGGCATTTTCCCTCGCCATCTGCACAAGCTTTTCCTTCGTCCCTTTCTGCGGGACCAGGATCGAGACCTTTGCCCCCCGCCGGCTCGTAAGCCAGCTCGCCAGAAGCTCCCGGTCAGCGATCCCGCGGTCAAGCATCAGCTCCTTCGGTATGAACGGCGCTCCCGCGTAGTACTGGGAAATGAAAGCGGAAAGCACCTCCGCCGGTTCATCCGTATCCCCCGGGCCCAGCAGAAAATGTTCTCTCCCGATCAGCCGGCCTCCGCGGACGAAGAACACCGCAGCGACAGCATTTCTGGTGAAGGCGAGTTCGGGCTCATTTTCCGCCTGCGCGCTGTCCATCGCGATCGCGATAATATCCCTGTCGTCGCTGTCCGATCCTGTGATCTTCTGCTTTTCTCCGATCTGGCGGATACTCTCGATCAGGTCACGGCAGCGGGCGGCCTCCTCGAAATTCATTTCCTCCGACGCGCTCATCATCCGCTCGGTAAGGCGGTCGATCTCCGGCTGATATTTTCCTTTCAGGAACTCCAGCATCCGGTCGATCCCCTCCCGGTAGACCTCCTCCGGGACATTCCCCTGGCAGGGGGCAAGGCACTGTCCGATATGGTAGTAGAGGCACGGACGGTCCTTCCCGGCATCCTGAGGCAGGCGCTTGCTGCAGGCCCGGATCCGGTAGAGCTTTCGCAGAAGTTCGATCGTATCCCTTACTGCCGTGGAGTTCGTGTACGGACCGAAATACTTTGACCCGTCTTTTTTCATCGATCTGGCGATCAGGACTCTCGGATACATCTCGTTCGTCGTGACGCGGATATAAGGATAATTCTTGTCATCCTTCAGCATCGTGTTGTATTTCGGGCGGTGCTCCTTGATCAGGTTGGATTCCAGCACAAGGGCTTCCAGCTCAGAGTCTGTCACGATATACTCGAAACGGCTCACTTTCGAGACCATCCGCTGGATCTTGGGGCTCTTCTTATAGCCCTTCTGAAAATACTGGCGGACCCGGTTCTTCAGAACGACCGCCTTCCCGACGTATATGATCGTGTCGTGCTCGTCGTGCATGATGTAGACGCCGGGCCGTGCCGGGAGTTTTTTCAGTTCCTCCTCTATGATAAAGTCTCTGTTCCCGGTCAGTTTTTGGGACGGATCCTGTTCGTTCCTGTCTGTATCCCCGGTCATTTTTTCGGACGATTCCTGTTCGTTCCTGTCTGTATCCCCTGCCGTTTTTTCAGACGGCTCCTGCTCGTTCCTGCCTGTATCCCCTGTCGTTTTTTCGGACGACTCCTGTTCGTTCTTCACTTTGTGCTCGCTCATACTGCCTCAGGCCTCCTTTATCTTTGTCAGACCAGATAAGGGATAGCGAAACTATGTGCAGAGCGTTTCGCAATCGCCTATATAAGATCAGAAAAGACCGGCCAGCCGCAGCGCGCCAAAGCGGTCATGCGGCGGCCGGTCCTGCCGGTCAGTTTTTGTTCTCTTTGCTGCCCTGAGAGCCTCCCTCTCCTTTCTGATCGGAGAAGTCATAATCCTCAAAGCCCATATCTTCCGGATAGACCGGAGCGTGATAAATTCTGTCCTCTTTGCTCTGCGGTCCGTAAGAATCCTGCGAGCCTTCTCTCCGGCTGCCGTACGGATCCCTCTGAGATCCTCTCCGGCTGCCGTACGGATCCTGCGGAACATTCCTCTGACTGCCGTAGGGATCCCGCGAAGCATCTCTTCTGTCACCGTACGGATCCTGCGGGTAGTCTGTCCTGCCGTTTCCGCCCTGACTCTGCGGGTAGATCCTTCTGCCGCTCCCGGACGGATCCTGCGCTCCATATCCCGTACGATAGGGATCGTACGCATCCTGGCCGCGCTCGTCCCGGTTCCTCTGCGAGCCGTCCCAGGTTCCCTTATCAAGCTTCACGCGGTTGATCTCTTCCCGCGTGTTGGTCTTTTTCTCCGGCAGCGGAAGTCCTTCCACTTCGCAGAAGATCTTCATGAATTCTTCGCCGGTGATCGTCTCTTTCTTAATAAGATACTCGGCAAGCTTATCCATCGTGCCCCTGTGCTCCCGGAGCAGGCGGAGGGCCTCCTCATAGGACTTCTTCAGGAGCTTCATGATCTCGTGGTCGATCTCTGTCGCCGTTGCGTCGCCGCAGTTCAGGTAAGCCCGGTTATCGAGATACTGGTTCTCGACGCTCGCAAGTCCCATAAGGCCGAACTTTTCGGACATGCCGTACTGTGTGATCATCGCGCGCGCGATCTTCGTCGCCTGCTCGATATCGTTGGAAGCGCCGGTCGTTACCGTATCGAAGACGATCTCCTCGGCTGCACGGCCGCCAAGCAGCTGGACCAGACGTGCCTCAAGTTCTTTCCGGGTATTCAGGAACTTCTCCTCTTCCGGAACATTCATGACATAGCCGAGCGCGCCCATCGTACGCGGGGTGATCGTGATCTTCTGCACAGGCTCCGTATTCTTCTGAAGAGCAGAAAGGAGCGCGTGTCCGATCTCATGGTAGGATACGATCCGTCTCTCCTCGACTCCAAGGATCCTGTCCTTCTTCTCCTTGCCGACGAGCACGACCTCGACAGCCTCGAGCAGATCCTTCTGGCAGACCTGGTGTCTTCCCTTCTTGACGGCAAGGATAGCCGCCTCATTGATCATATTGGCGAGATCCGAACCGACTGCACCGCTGGTCGCGAGCGCGATTCCCTCGAGATCGACCGTGTCATCCATGAGCACATCCTTCGCGTGCACCTTGAGGATCGCGATCCTTCCCTTCAGGTCAGGTCTGTCGACGATGACACGTCTGTCAAAGCGGCCCGGACGCAGAAGGGCCTTGTCAAGGACTTCCGGCCTGTTCGTCGCAGCGAGGATCATGATCCCCTTTGTCCCGTCAAAGCCGTCCATCTCCGCAAGCAGCTGGTTCAGCGTCTGTTCGCGTTCGTCATTTCCTCCGTAGCGTCCGCCGTCGCGGGATTTTCCGATCGCATCGATCTCATCGATGAAAATGATGCATGGAGCGTTCTTCTTGGCTTCCTCAAAGAGGTCACGGACACGGCTTGCACCGACACCGACGAACATTTCGACAAATTCAGAACCGGAAAGCGAGAAGAACGGAACATGCGCCTCCCCCGCTACCGCCTTGGCAAGCAGCGTCTTGCCTGTGCCGGGAGGTCCGACGAGCAGCGCGCCCTTCGGCAGTTTCGCGCCGACAGCCGTGAATTTGCCCGGATTGTGCAGGAACTCCACACACTCCTGAAGGCTTTCCTTGGCTTCGTCTTCACCGGCAACATCCGCAAATGTGATCCCGGTATCCTTCTGGATGTACGCTTTGGCCTTGCTCTTGCCGACTCCCATCACTCCGCCGCCCTTGTTCATCCGGTTCATGAAGACGCTCAGAAGGACCATAAAGAGGACGAACGGTATGAGGAAGGAGAGGATCGAGTAGACGATCTCCGATACCACCGAGGTCTCCTGTCTGGAGAAGCTGACCCCATGGGCGATCAGTCTTTCCGTCAGCGCGGTGATATCCTCCGTCTGCTGCGTGTAGTAGGTGATGCTGCCGTAGCCTTCCGTCTGATTCTTCGGCGTGATCTCCAGACGTTCCTGCAGGATCTCGACTTTTTCGACATTTCCTTCATCCAGCATCCTGACGAACTGATCATATGAGATCTCGCGCGACGTGCTGGTGCTCAGCGCATTGGAGAAAACGCTCATTCCGATGAGACCCACAAGCAGGCAGATGCAGAAAATGATAATACTCTGTCTGTTGTTGCCGCCACCGGGGCGGTTATTGTTATTGTTGTCCATAGTTCTCCTTATAAAAAACCCATTTTTCTAATGATACATAAAGGCCGGGTTCATAATGTACCATTTCACTATTATAAAAACAGCATGGGCATAATTCAAGATTGTTATTCATTTCCTGATATGAAAGTTTTGTGAAAACCCTGTAAATATCCAGAAAAAATGCAGGGAAAGCGGCCTGCTTTCCCTGCGAAATATTGCTGTCCCGATGTAGTCTGTGATCAGTCCGAAGCCCCTCGATCAGATCGCGGTGAAGGCCGCCAGCTGATCTGCCGTCGTATCGTCGATCAGCGCTGTGGCGATGACGACAGCGACGAATGTGCCCTTGCGGACAATTACGCACCGCTCAAATACGTCGAACTGAGAATCCCCGTAAGTCAGAACTCCTGTGACGTACGCGCTCGGAACGGTCTTCCCGAGGAAGGTCGTATCCTCAACAACGCCTGTTCCGCCGGAAACGCCGTCCGTGGAATTCAGGTCCTCGATCAGGCTCTCCTTCATCGTATCGGCCAGATCGGAATCGGATGCAAGCATTTCTCCCAGACCCACTTTAAGGATCCTTACCATGGTAGTCTCACCGGTCTCCTCATTGGCGACAGTCATGTCCACATAAAGATTTCCGTTCTCCACGGCATCCTTGACTTCGGCATCGTCGCTTGCATCCACGATCGCCTGATTCTGCGCCTGGAGCTCTTCCTCAGACTCGAAGACCCACGGTGTATCTCTTGTAAGCTGGATCTTAAAGAAATCCTGCCTGTAGGTCGTTCCGCTCACTTCACCTGTGGAGAAGTTCTCATCTTCCTTCTCGGCTTCCGCCTCAGCCGCTTCCTCCGGGGATACCGCTGCAGTGGATTCCGCTGCAGTGGATTCCGCTGCCGTACTTCCGGACGCTGCCGAGCTTCCTGATTTCGTCTCAACCGTGCCGCGTCCTGCGCCGGATCCGCACGCAGTGACGGAAAGCGCCATAATACCGGCGAGCATCAAAGCCGTCCATTTCTTTACATTTTTCATATCCTGATTCCTTCCTTTAACTCTGCCTGGTCAACAGATCCATATATATTATAATAACAAATCCATGCCGAAGCGTAAATCCAAACGCTTATGATTTTTCGCCGGAGCCTGCAAAAAACCGGCTTTTTAAGCCGTCGGCAGATCGAAGCCGCGCACCTTGAAAGCCGCTTTTGTTCTTTGCGCGGTACGGCAGGAAATGCACCGCACTCTGCGCCTTCATCAAGGTCAATGGAAGATCCTCTTGTTCTCATAGACCGGCTCGCAGGTCATCTGGACCCCCAGCTTTTTCATCAGTCTCTGGTCTACCGGGGAGAGCATCACGGAGCAGTGGGCCTGGCAGCCTTTCAGCTGCGGGAGCGCCGCCATCGCTGCAGCCGCGTTCTCATCCGTCGCCGCGGAGATCGAGAGCGCGATGAGGACCTCGTCGGTGTGCAGGCGCGGATTTTTCCCTCCGAGATAAGTCGTCTTCAGCGTCTGGATCGGCTGGATCGCCTCCGGCGCAATGATCTGGATCTCATGGGGAACACCCGCGATCGTCTTCAGCGCATTGATGACCATGGCAGCAGTGGGTCCTAAGAGCTTCGTCGTCTTTCCGGTGATCACGGTTCCGTCATTCAGCTCGATGGCGCAGGCCGCCGCACCGGTCTCCTCGGCCCGCTTCATCGCCGGGGCGACGATCCTGCGGTCCTCCTTCACGATATGCGCCTGCTTCATGAGAAGCTCGATCTTGTCCGCTTCCTCCTCGCGGCGCGTTCCGTCCGCAAGTCCGGCGAGTGCTTCGTAATATCTCCGGATGATCTCCTGCTTTGACGCCTCACAGCAGACTTCGTCGTCGACAATGCAGTTCCCCGCCATGTTGACGCCCATATCCGTCGGCGACTTGTACGGCGATTCCCCGTAGATCGACTCAAAGATCGCCTGGAGGACCGGGAAGGCCTGAACATCCCTGTTGTAGTTGACCGTTGTCTTCCCGTATGCTTCCAGATGGAAGGGGTCGATCATATTCACGTCGCCCATATCCGCCGTTGCGGCCTCGTAGGCGAGGTTGACCGGATGCTTGAGCGGGAGGTTCCAGATCGGGAACGTCTCGAACTTCGCATATCCGGCCTCCACTCCTCTCCTGTGCTCGTGGTAGAGCTGGGAGAGACAGGTCGCGAGCTTTCCGGAGCCCGGTCCGGGAGCGGTGATGATCACGAGCGGTCTGCTCGTCTCGATGTATTCATTTTTCCCGTATCCCTGATCGCTCACGATCAGGTCAAGGTTGTTCGGATATCCCTTGATGATGTAGTGCAGGTATACACGGATCCCGTACTTTTCAAGGTGATTCTTAAAGAGGACCGCGCCGTCCTGATTCTTAAAATGCGTAATGCACACCGAGCCCACGTAGAGGCCGCAGTCACGGAACTCATTGATCAGGCGGAGCACGTCGGTGTCATATGTGATCCCGAGATCTCCTCTCACCTTGTTGTTCTCTATGTCGATCGCCGAGATCACGATGACCACCTCCGCCTGATCCCGGAGGTTCAGGAGCATCTTGAGCTTGGAATCCGGCTCGAAGCCCGGAAGGACCCGGGACGCGTGGTAATCGTCGAAAAGCTTCCCGCCGAATTCCAGATAGAGCTTTCCGCCGAACTGGCTGATGCGCTCCCTGATGTGCTCGGACTGCATCTTGACATACTTCTCATTGCTGAAACCGATTTTCATACATCTTCCCTCTCTGACTGTGCACCGGATGTCCTGCTTCCGGAAGCATCGTCTCCAAAATGTCTGCTGTAAGCTGTTCTTCAAAATCTGTCTGCACTATCGTATCAGAAAATCCCTCCGGAATCCACCGAAACCGTCGACGAAGACAAAAATGAAAACTGTCCCTGCTCTCACTTCCGAGTCAGGGACAGTTCTTTACTGTTTAGTTTACTTTCCGGCTGTCAGTTTCCGAAAATGTCAGCCAGCTCATCCTGCTGTACGACGTGGATCCCCGCTCCGGAGAGGATCTGCTCCGCTTTCTTTCTCTCGTTGACCTTGACGATCAGATAAGCTTTCGCTTTCTTGCGGGAGAGGAACGCGTAGGTATATTCAAGGTTAATGTCCGCGTCCGTGAGCAGGGCCAGGATCTTTCCGAGCGCACCGGGCTTATCGTCCATCTCGACCGTAAGGACCTTCGTGATCTGGCAGACATAGCCCTCGTCCTTTAAGATCGTGACCGTGGAAAAGACGTCGTCCACTATGACGCGGACGATGCCGAAATCCATCGCGTCTGCAACGCACATGGCGCGCATATCGATGTTGTTCTTCTCGAGGACCTTGCAGAACTCAGCGAGCGTCCCCGGCTTGTTCTCAAGAAATACGGAAATCTGCTGTGTGGCCATTTGCTTTTCTCCTTCCATGAATAATCATAAACAGTTACACTTTCCCGGATCAGCCCTTGTAAAGGTTTCTCTTATCGATTACGCGGACTGCCTTGCCCTCGGA
>CAMOXU010000016.1 GCA_946629525.1 uncultured Clostridia bacterium | reverse complement strand
GTGTGTGGTATGCGGAAACATATCGCACGGTCTCACCCGCCTGATCTCATAAGAAGCCTCCTCTGCCCCCTCCCGAGGCGGCTCACACAGGATCTTCAGGTCCCTTGCAAGCGTCGCGCTGTCACAGCTCACGTAGACCACCCGGTCAGGCCCCAGCTTTCTGATCGTTCGAAGCAGACTCTCCTCGCAGCCCTTCCGGGGCGGATCAAGCACGATCACATCCGGCATGACGAGCGGATTTTCCCTGTCAAAATACCCGCGCCCCGCCACATCCTCCGCAGCGGCCGCGAAAAACTTCACATTGCCGAGGCCGTTTCTTACTGCATTAGCCTTCGCGTCCTCAATTGCCTGCGGGACGATCTCCACCCCGTAGACTTCTCTGGCTTTCTCAGCAAGAAAATGCGAGATCGTTCCGATTCCGCAGAAGAGATCAAATACTGTCTCGCTGCCCGCAAGCCCTGCATAGGAGACCGCCGTCTCATACAGCTTTACGGTCTGTACCGGGTTCACCTGATAGAAGGACTGCGGCGAAATGCGGAATGAGAACCGCCCCAGATAATCCGTGATCCAGGGATCCCCGAAGACCCGGACTGTGCGGTCCCCTAAAATGACATTGGTCTTCTTCCGGTTGATATTCAGACAGACGCTCTTTATGCATTTTCCTTCCATCGGCAGCGCAAGCAGCCGGTCCACGAGGACCTCCGCATGCGGCAGCATGTCCGCATTGATCACGAGGCACACAAGGATCTCTCCGGAAATGAAACCCTCCCGCACAAGCACATGCCGGATGATTCCCTGCCCCGTCTCCTCATCGTAGGCCGGTATGCCGAACTCGCCCGCAAATCGGACGACGGTGTCCAGAATGTCTGCATTTTGCGCAGGGGAGAGCACACAGTCCCGGATATCGATGATGCTGTGCGTCCTTCCCGCATAATAACCCGCGACGATCTTCCCCTCTTTTTTTGAAAATCCTGTCGGATACTGGGCTTTGTTGCGATAGCGCCAGGGCTCCTCCATCCCGATGATCGGCTCCATCGGAATGTCTGTAAAGCCGCCGATCCTTTCGAGATTTCTTCTGACAAGGGATTCCTTGAATTTCAGCTGCTCCGCATAGGCAAGCTCCTGAAGGCGGCAGCCGCCGCAGCTCCTGGCCTTCGGACATCTCGCCGGGACGCGCGCACCGGAAGGAGCCAGGATCTCCTCGATCCTGGCATACCCGTAGTTCTTTTTCGCTTTCGTGATCCTGGCACGGATCTCATCTCCGATGACGGCATCTTTCACAAAGAGGGTATAGCCATCGACATGGCCTATACCCTCTCCGTCACCTGTCATATCTTCGATCGAGACCCGTACAATCTCATTCTTTTTGTACAGATGATCTCTCATAAATATCTTATCCCGCATTACCCGCTCAAAATGCGATCATGACCGGGATTTCCTCTCTCCCCGGATCTCCGGGGTAATATCATTCTTTATTGTGCAGGTATCTTAAGTACGATATGCCTCTTTCTCCTGATTTCATCGGGAATACGACCGTCAGTTCATTTCCCCGTCCTGCTGATGCTGGATACGACCGTCAGGTCATTTCCCCGTCCTGCTGATGTTGGATACGACCGTCAGTTCATTCCCCCGTCCTTCTGATATTGGAATCAAAGAACCGGTTGAAGCCGAGCCACTCCTCGCCCGCCGGGCCAGACTCCAGTATCTCCGTCATGGTCTCCAGCTTCGCATCCATGTTGTCCGCGAGGTTGAGGGCAAGCGCCTCTATGATCGCGGGTTTTTTCGGCGATCCGTACTCATACTCTCCGTGATGGGCCAGAATGCAGTGCTTGATCTCGGTCTCCAGCTTTGCCGGAAAATCCGGGATCTTTGTGATATGGTCATGTACCATCTCCGCACCGATCAGGATATGGCCGAGAAGCTGGCCTTCGTCCGTGTATTCATTTACCGGAAAATCTGAAAGTTCCTCTGTCTTGCCGATATCGTGCAGCATCGCGACCGTGATCAGCAGATCCCGGTTGATCGCGGGATAGTTCCTGGCCTGATAGTCACAGATCTTCGTGACGGACAGAGTGTGTTCCAGCAGGCCTCCCACGAAGCTGTGGTGGACCGTCTTGGCCGCCGAATGCCCGGCGAAGACATTCAGGAACGCGCGGTCATCGACGAAAAAGCTCTTCAGCAGCTGGCTGAGGAAGGGATTCTTCACCGACTGGACATATCCCATGAGCTCGCTGTACATGACCTTCCGGTTCTTCTTCGTGACCGGGAGATAGTCGGCCGGAATATACTCGCCCGGGTCGGCTTTGCGGACCTGCTTCAGGGACGCCTGAAGAGAGCCGTTGAAGTTGCTGACGCTTCCGGCGACGTATATGTAGTCGAGCGCTTCAAATTCATGGATCGCATCGGAATTTGGGTCCCAGATCTTCGCGTCAAGGACGCCTGTCCGATCCTGCAGGATAACATTCTCGTAGTTTTTTCCGTTCTTGGTCACTGCAGACTGCTTGTGCTTGCAGAGGTAGACGTCCTGAATGCGCCCGCCCTCTCTCAGCTCACTGATATATCTCATATATTCTCCGTTTCTGTCTGTACCGGACTCTTCACTGTCCGCTCATAATTACCGCACTTCTAAGTATCTCAAAAATAATCATCCTGTCAAGTGGAACGTGGCAGGCCCGGTATCCTCCGTATGAACAACGCTCCTGCCCCGATGACCCATGCGCACACGGGCCGCGTAAACAACTGTCGATGTATCGGATTACGCTGTCAGGCATTGAGCCACCCATGCGCACGCGGGCCGCGTAAACAACTGTCGATGTATCGGGTTACGCTGTCAGGCATTGAGCCACCCATGCGCACGCAGGCTGCATAAACATTTATCCATAGTTCCTCTCTGTAATGACACATTCAGAAAGAATTCATAATCTGTTCATAAAGCACTGTTAAAATGAACTTTATGAATGAACAAGACCCCAAACCCGAAAAGAAAATTGAAGAGAGCGAAGACGGCTACTCCTTTATGAATGAGACAGTCAAGCCGCCGCCTCCTGATGTCACGAAGCTTCGGAACAGGATTCTGAAGCTTATCGGCGCGGGCGCGGTCTTCGGCCTGGCTGCGGGTCTCATCTTCAGATTCACTTCCGGGATCGGCGAGCAGAGTCCTGTCCGAATCCCTGAAGACACTGTGTCGGAATCCACTTCGGAGAGTGCGGAATCGCAGACGGAATCTTCGGAAAGCTCTGCCGGATTCACGGATTCGGACGAGTCCGCGGATACCGAATCCGTCCCGCCCGTTGATCCTGCGGAAGAAGCTCTGGACCATTATAAGCTGGCCTATGAGAAGATACGGGAAATCGCGGAGACAGCCCAGTCCTCTCTTGTGACGGTATCCGGAATCACTTCCTCCGAGGACTGGTTCCACATCACGGACACCGACAGCCGCAGTGCCAGCGGACTCGTGATTGCCGAGAACGGCCAGAGTCTGCTCATCCTGACAGACCACAGGGTCGTCGACGGTGCGGACCGGATCGCCGTAACGCTCCCCGGAGGGACGATCGCGGACGCTTCCTACCTGAAGCACGATCCGGTGACGGAGCTCACGATCATACGGGTACCCCTGTCCGAGATCCCGGCAAAGGATCGGAGCCGCGTCACGACTGCCAATCTCGGCAATTCCTACGGTGTCTCCCACGGTTCACCCGTGATCGCGGTCGGCGCGCCGATCGGAGAGCCTGATTCCTTTGCCTTCGGAATGATCCTCTCCACCTCAGGGATCAGGACCGTGACCGACGGGGAATATAATCTTTTTGCGACGGATATCAACGGCAGCTCGAACGGAAGCGGTATCCTGATCAACCTTGACGGTCAGGTCGTCGGCTTCATTCTGCAGGAATTTGCTCCGAACGATTCGGGTTCGATCACTGCACTCCCGATCTCCCCGCTGAAATCCCTGATCGAGCTGCTTTCAAACAATAAACCGCTTCCTTACATAGGAATCGAAGGTCAGAACGTCTCACACGCCGTATCACAGGAGACCGATATCCCGGAAGGCATCTATGTAACTTCCGTGGCAGCGGACTCTCCGGCTCTCGCCACCGGGCTCATGCCGGGAGATATTATCGTGTCAGTCGATGATTCGAAGACGATCTCGCTCCGGCTGCTGCACGACCGGCTGATGAACAAGGCTCCGGGCGATACGATGAAGATCGGCATTCAGCGTCTCGGAGCGGGCGGGTATGTGGACTTCACCTTCACCCTGAGCGTAGGGGAGGCAATTGCGACATCTAAAAGCACAGAATCGCAGCCCTCCGGGTCAACGCCCGCCGAGTCTTCTGAGACCGGATCCGGACAGACAAAATCAGAATCCGGCGATTCCGGGTCTTCTGAATCTGCCGAGTCCGCCTCCACCGGGTCTGCACCTGCAGAATCCGCTCCTGCCGAGTCTGCACCTGCCGACAAGAAAGCAGACCGATGACAGGAATACACGTCAAAGACCGCCTGCCGGAAAGTGTCTGCGTACCTCTGCCTGAGAATTGACAAACTTCCGTGTCTTTAAAAGACGCGGAAGTTTTTTCATTTTCCGGCAAAGACCTTTTCGGAACTGCCTCTTTAGGTTAAAATAAGCATATGAATGAAAAGGCACTCCATACACTTGAATATGATAAGATTGTAAGCCTTCTTGAAGCGCGTGCGACGTCCGCGCCCGGGAAGGCTTTATGTCGTGAACTTGCGCCCCTGACAGATCTTTTGGAAATCAACACGTTGCAGGAGGAGACAGCGTGTGCCGTCGGACGCATTTTCGCAAAGGGCAGCGTATCCTTCGGCAATACGTTCGACGTCAGCGCTTCCATGCTCAGGCTTGAGCTCGGATCCGCACTCGGGATCCACGAGCTTCTCATGATCGCAAAGCTTCTCGAAAATGCAGGGCTCGTGCGGGCCTACGGGCGCAAGGAGCGCGAGGATGCTCCGGACGATATTCTGACGCCCTCCTTCAACGCGCTCGAGCCGCTTCCGCAGGCGACGGCGGAGATCCGCCGCTGCATCCTCTCGGAAGACGAGATCAGCGACAACGCCTCCGCGAAGCTCAGACAGATCCGGAAAAACATCAAATCCGCCGGCGAGCGTATCCATACGGAGCTGGGCAAAATCATTTCAACGCACGCGAAGGACTATCTTCAGGACTCCCTCGTGACGACCCGGGACGGGAGATACTGTATTCCCGTAAAGAGCGAGTACAAGAACGCCGTTTCCGGCATCGTGCACGACATGAGTTCCTCGGGATCCACGCTCTTCATCGAGCCGTCCTCCGTTGTCCGGCTGAACAATGAGATCCGCGAGCTCGAGATCGAGGAGCAGAAAGAGATCGAGGTCATTCTGGCCAATTTGTCGGAAATGCTCTCCGCTTACGTCGGCCTGATCCGGAACGATTACATGCTGATGAGACGGCTGGATTTCATTTTCGCGCGGGCTTCGCTCGCGATCTCCATGAACGCAAGCCGGCCGCTCGTCAATGACGAGGGCATCATCGACCTTCGGAAAGCCCGGCACCCGCTGATCGACAAAAAGAAAGTCGTTCCTACCGACATCCGGCTCGGCGAGACCTTCGACCTTCTGGTCATCACCGGCCCGAACACGGGCGGAAAGACGGTCACACTGAAGACGACCGGACTTCTCGTGCTCATGGGACTTTCCGGTCTGCACATTCCGGCAGCTGACAGGAGCCGGATCGCGCTTTTTAAGGAAGTGTACGCGGATATCGGCGACGAGCAGAGCATCGAGCAGAGTCTCTCGACCTTCTCGTCCCATATGACCAATATCGTAGACTTCCTCGACAAGGCGGACACGGATTCTCTGGTCCTCTTCGACGAGCTGGGAGCCGGAACGGATCCGACGGAAGGAGCCGCTCTGGCCGTCGCGATCCTCGACAGCCTGCACGCAAAGGGTGTCCGGACGCTGGCCACAACGCATTACAGCGAGATCAAGATCTACGCGCTGAATACGCAGGGCGTGGAAAATGCCTCCTGCGAGTTCGACGTCGCTACGCTCTCCCCGACCTACCGGCTTCTGATCGGTGTTCCGGGAAAGAGCAACGCATTCGCCATTTCCAGAAAGCTCGGGCTCTCCGAGAGCATCATCGAGGATGCGAAGTCCCTGCTGACGGATCAGCAGGAGACCTTTGAGGATGTCATCTCCGATCTCGAGACCAAGCGCAGAAGCCTCGAGAAGGAGAAGGAGGATGCGGAGCGGGCGACCCGTGAGATCGAAAAGCTGAAGAAGGATCTCGAATACCAGAAGAGCCATCTGGAAGAACAGAAGAAAAAGCTGATCGCCCAGTCCCAGGTGGAAGCCAGGAAGATCCTCCAGGACGCGAAAGACTACGCGGACAAGAGCATCAGCTATTTTGCAAAGCACGGCGGGATCGCTTCCGGCAAGGAGCTTGAGAAGGAGAGGCAGAATCTCCGCACCCGCATAAAGGATCTGGACGGCGAGATCGGGGACATCGGGAAGGATCCTTCCCGGACCGGTTCTCTCACCGCGAAGGACCTCAAGGTCGGGGACGCGGTCAGGGTCATCAGCCTGAATCTGAAGGGCACTGTCAGCACGCTTCCCGATTCGAAGGGCTATCTGTTCGTCACACTCGGCATCATGCGCACAAAGGTAAAGCTCTCCGATCTTGAGAAGATCGACGAGGCGGAAATCATTGCGCCGGGTGTCAAGAAGGCTTCCACAGGAAAGCTGCGGATGGAAAAATCAAAGGCGGCGACCACCGAGATCAACCTGCTCGGCATGACGGTGGACGAGGCCTGCATGGAACTCGATAAATTTATTGACAACGCTGCGCTCGCGCATCTTCCCAGCATCCGGATCGTTCACGGAAAGGGTACCGGTGCGCTGAGAAAAGGCGTGCAGCAGTATCTCAGGCGCAATAAGCATATCAAATCCTTCCGTCTCGGAGAGTACGGCGAGGGGGATGCGGGCGTGACGATCGCGGAGATCCGTTAAGGGAAAGGGCATCATGGCTTCCAAACAGAAAATTCTCATTGTCGACGACGACAACCATATCGCAGAACTGATCTCTCTCTATCTGGAGAAGGAAATGTTCGAAACGAAGATCGCGGAGGACGGCGACGAGGCTCTCGAGTACTTCGAGCGCTTTCAGCCCGACCTGGTCCTCCTCGATCTCATGCTCCCCGGCCGGGACGGCTACGATGTCTGCCGTGAGATCCGCGCGAAGCGGGACACGCCGATCATCATGCTTTCCGCCAAGGGAGAGACGTTCGACAAGGTCCTGGGACTCGAACTCGGCGCGGATGACTATGTCATCAAGCCTTTTGATTCCAAGGAACTCGTCGCCCGTGTAAAGGCGGTCCTCCGCCGCTATCATGCAGCCCCGGCTCCGCAGATCCCGGTCGCTGCGGGGGCGAAGATCGTCGAGTATCCGAGTCTGATCGTAAATCAGACCAATTATTCTGTCATTTACAACGGAAACGATCTCGTCATGCCGCCGAAGGAGCTGGAGCTTCTCTACTTTCTCGCCTCCCAGCCCAACCAGGTATTCACGCGCGAGCAGCTGCTCGACCATATCTGGGGGTATGAGTACATCGGCGACACGAGGACCGTGGATGTTCACATCAAGCGCCTTCGTGAGAAGATCAAGGACCACGAGACATGGGCGATCCGCACGGTCTGGGGGATCGGATATAAGTTCGAGGTCAAACGGGGCTGACGCACGATGAAAAAAACACTATTCCTGAAATTTACTGCCGCCTACGTGATCCTGGCCCTTCTCATGTTCCTGGTCACGACCACACTGGGGCGGCAGATTTTCTACGACCGGCTCGTCTCCGACTGTGCGGAGAAACTGTACGCGGAGGCCTCCGTCATCGCGGGAAGCAGGGCATCCCGCTATTTTCAGCGGACGACGACCATTGAAGATCTTTATGAGAACATGCTCACAGTCGCAGCGTCGAACAAGGCGGTGATCCGCGTCATCGACACGTCCGGGACCGTGCTCGTCAACACGTCGACGGCTCTCAGGAAGGCTGAGCCGGATGTCATCGAGAACTTCGATTACGCTTCCTTCGGTCCCAAATATTATGAGATCAGTTCCTTCTTCGGCCAGTTCCGCGAGGACCAGCTGACAGTCATGTACCCGGTGACCGCCAACATGCGGACACGGGGCTACGTCGCGATCAGCGTTCCCGTCAGAACGCTGGATGAGGGGACCAGATCCATGACCAGGCTTTCCGAGATCCTCACTCTCGCGCATTTTCTCCTCTCTCTGGGCATTCTCCTCTTCTTCGGATATGTAGTATATCGTCCGCTTATACGTATTACCGAGGGAGCCCGGGCTTTCTCCACCGGAAATATGTCCCACAAGATCAACGTAAAGAGCCGGGACGAGATGGGATATCTGGCCGACACGATGAATTATATGGCCGGGGAGCTCAAGAAGAATACCGACTATCAGAAGAATTTCATTTCCAATGTAAGCCACGATTTCCGCTCGCCGCTCACCTCCATCAAGGGGTATACGGAAGCCATGATGGACGGAACGATCCCTGTGGAAATGCATGACCGCTACCTCGGGATCATCGCCAACGAGACGGAGCGTCTGGAAAAGCTCACGAAGTCGATCCTGGAGCTCAACACGATGGACGCCGGGAAGCTCGCGCTCAATTACTCGGATTTCGACATCAACGGCATGCTGAAGAAGACGGCGGCGTTCTTTGAAGGGACCTGCCGGAAGAAGAAGATCACGCTCGACCTCGTGCTGACCGGTACGAATCTTACCGTCCACGGCGACAAAGAAAAAATCGAGCAGGTCATCTATAACCTGCTCGACAATGCGATCAAATTCAGTGAAAGGAACTCCTTTATTCACATCGAGACGACGCTCCGTCAGAAAAAGTGCTACGTCTCCATCAAGGACGAGGGGTGCGGGATCTCCCGGGAGAATCTTCCGAAGATCTGGGACCGCTTCTACAAGAGCGACTCTTCCCGCGGCCGCGACCGGACCGGTACGGGGCTCGGCCTCTCGATCGTGAAGGAGATCATCACAGCCCACGGTCAGACGATCTCGGTGGTCAGTACGGAAAATGTAGGGACCGAATTCGTCTTTTCTCTCGAGGCGGTCGTGTAAACGGAATGTCTTCGTATTCACGCATCATATTCCGTATGAACGGACCTGCCTGCTTTTTACTGCCCGCCTCTTCGCCAGGCCGAAGCAACTATGTTTTATCTCTGGAATATCAGCACAGACAGGTCAGCTTCGTCTTTCCACCGCAGTCTCCTGCAAAAGAATGATTTCTGCCGCCTATGAACCGTATAAGCGAATCACGTTCGTTTTTCCGGTCAGTTGAAGTGCCCTGCCTCCTGCATGCGGAACACTGAGAGCGCATCCTCCTGCGGTCTGTCAAGATACCGGACACTGTCCCCGTTCTTTATGATCCTGGCAGGTCCCGGCGTCAGATGACCGATCAGGGCACAGGGAAGACCGGCCTTTTCGCAGGCTTCCGCAAGAGAGACGGGATCCTGCGTGACCAGAAGCCATGCTCCGTCCGATTTTGCATAATAGGGATTCACATTGAAGAGCTCGAGGATCTCCACGGTCTCCTGACGGATCGGGATCTTCCGGAGATCGATCTCCATGCCGGAACCCAGCTCCTCATTCATGTACCAGAGCGCGTTCAGGATCCCTCCGTCCCCGATTTCCCGGATATAGGACTGAGAATCCTCTCCGCCTTCCGCCAATGCGGCAGGCAGACCGGAAGCACACATCCTTCCGGACAGAGAGGTGTCTTTCCGCTCTTCGTCCTCACATAATTTCGCCGCATGGCGCATGAAAGAAAGAGAGAACTTCTCGCAAAGTTCTCTCTTTTTTTCATTGTATATATACTTCGCCGCCGGAAGGGCGATCGTATTTATAACAATAATACAGGATTTCATATCAGACCAGCGCCGGCAGAACGGTGCCGAGCACCATCACCGCCACCAAAACAAGCGCGATGACTGCAATCACAATTCTCTGCGTGTTTCTGTTCATCATAAGTGTTTACTCCAGCGGATACTTTTCTGTGAGCTCGCGGACGATCTCCCTTGCAGCCGGAATATTGTCCTCGCTCTCGATGACCATGGCGATGGCATCTGCGATGCGGTCCATATCCTCCGTGCCGAGGCCTCTCGTCGTTGCAGCCGGTGTTCCGAGGCGGACGCCGCTCGTAACGAACGGTGATCTCGGTTCCCCGGGAACGGTATTCTTGTTGGCCGTGATATGTGCGCTGTCCAGTCTCTTCTCAAGTTCCTTGCCTGTCAGCTCGGTATCCTTGAGGTCGATCAGCATCAGGTGGTTGTCGGTCCCGCCGCTGACGATCTTCACGCCGCGCTTCATGAGTCCGCCTGCGAGCGCCTGCGCGTTCTCCACGACTCTGCGGGCGTAATCGACGTATTCAGGCTGAAGGTCTTCCCAGAGCATGACCGCTTTTGCCGCGATGGAATGCATCTGCGGACCTCCCTGTGTTCCCGGGAAGATCGCCTTGTTGAGGAAATGTGCCTTCGCAAACTCCTCGCTGGAGAGGATCATACCGCCTCTCGGGCCGCGCAGCGTCTTGTGCGTGGTGGTCGTCACCACGTCCGCGTACGGGATCGGGCTCGGATGATAACCGGTAGCGACAAGGCCGGCGATATGCGCCATATCGACCATAAGGTATGCACCGACAGAGTCCGCGATCTGGCGGAGTCTCTTGAAATCGATCGTTCTGCAGTAAGCGGAAGCCCCTGCAACGATGAGCTTCGGTCTGCACTCCTTCGCGATCCGCTCGCATGCGTCGTAATCGATAAATCCGTTCGCATCTACTCCGTAGGGAACAGCCTTGAAGTAATTACCGGATACATTGGCGGGTGAACCGTGTGTAAGATGTCCGCCCTCGTCGAGGCTCATACCCATAAAAGTATCGCCCGGCTGAAGCAGTGCATAGAATACGGCGAAATTTGCCTGCGCTCCGGAATGGGGCTGTACATTGGCATAGGTGCAGCCGAAGAGCTTTTTAGCTCGTTCAATCGCGATAGTCTCAATCTGGTCGACGATCTCGCAGCCGCCATAGTAACGGCGTCCCGGATATCCTTCCGCATACTTGTTCGTAAGGCATGTGCCCAGTGCTGAGGTAACTGCAGGACTTGTCCAGTTCTCGGATGCGATCAGCTCAATGTGTGAGTTCTGACGCTCAAACTCCTTCTGGATAAGCTCGGCAACTACCGGATCGACCCTGTTGATATCTTCCCAACTGTACATCTTATTCCTCCTGTACGTATATCAGCGAATTAAATCGGCGAAATGCACCTTTCTTATATATGCACATTCCGAACATTTTTGCAAGAAGTTTTTTTACTCCCTGCGTCCGCCCCTCTCCGCATTTGCGAACTTTGTGTACTCCGGGATCCACGCGAGCTTCACCGTCCCGATCGGGCCATTTCTCTGTTTTGCGACGATGATCTCCGCGATTCCTTTATTCTCGGAGGAATCTTTATTGTAGTATTCGTCTCTGTAAATGAACATTACGACGTCCGCGTCCTGCTCGATCGCCCCTGACTCACGCAGGTCAGACAGCATCGGACGATGGTCCTCTCTCTGCTCAACGCCGCGGTTCAGCTGGGAGAGAGCAACGATCGGGATATTCAGCTCACGTGCGAGCGATTTCAGCGCGCGGGAAATGTCAGAGATCTCCTGCTGCCGGTTCTCCGACCGGCCGCCGTTCCCGGCCATGAGCTGCAGGTAGTCGATGAAAATGATCTGTATATCCGCGTCCAGCTTGTATTTCCTGGCTTTGGAGCGGAATTCCTGAAGATTGATGCCGGGCGTATCGTCTATAATCAGCTTTGAGTTGCTGATCGTTCCCGCGCCCTCGACGAGCTTCGCCCACTCCTCGTCCTTCAGCTTGCCGGTCCGGAGAGACTGGGCATTGACGAAGGACTCCAGCGCAAAGAGACGGTTCATGAGCTGGTCCTTTGACATCTCCAGGGAGAACAGGGCACAGGGTATATTTTCGCGGAATGCCATATACTGGCAGATGTTCAGGACAAAGGCCGTCTTTCCCATGGAAGGTCTCGCAGCGACAAGGATGAAGTCCGAATTCTGAAATCCCGACGTCTTGTAGTCGAGGTCAATAAATCCGGTCGCAAGGCCCGTGACTGCGCTCTTGGCCTTCGCTGCATTTTCAATCCTGGTCAGTGTCTGGAGAACGATATCGCGGATCGGCGTATATTCACCTCCGGTCCTCTGCTGAAGCACAGCAAAGACTTCCTTCTCGGTCCGGTCGAGGATCGTCTGCACTTCGTCCCGGCCGAGATAGCAGTCGTTCTCGATCCCGGACAGGACTTTGATCAGCCGGCGGAGCGTAGCCTTCTCAGCGACGATATTGGCATAATGGCGGATATTGGCGGAGGTCGGGACCGCCGCAATGATATCCGTGACGAACGCCATATCCGTAAGCTCGGGCGGAACGTCCTTCATCTTCAGCCGGTCCGCCAGGGTGATCACATCCACCGGGCGGTCCTCATCGTAAAGCTCCTTCATCGCCTCAAAAAGGACGCCGTACTGCTGCTCGTAGAAATCCTCCTTCGTGAGGATCTCAACGGCTGTCGTGACGGCATCCCCGGACATCAGCATAGAGCCGATGACTGATTTTTCCGCCTCAAGCGAGTGAGGCGGTATTCTTTTGATTACAGCTTCTTCCATTCTATCCTCTTAGAAACACCTGGTCCGGAGGTCTTTTGTCTTACGCCTCTTTGACAATGACTTTCAGATTAGCAGTGACCTGCGGATGGATCCGGACCGGAACGGTCGTCTCGCCGATCTCTCTCAGCGGAGAATCAAGGAGCATCTTCTTCCGGTCGAGCTCAACACCGAGCTGCTGCTTTGCAGCATCCGCGATCTCCTTTGTCGAGACAGAGCCGAAGGTCTTTCCGCCGGCACCGACTTTGATCGAGACCGTGACGGACTTTTTCTCAAGATCCGCGGCAAAAGCCTGCGCTTCTTTCAGCTGCTCCGCGGCAATTCTCGCCTCGCTCTTCTTCTTCTGTTCGATATCCTTGATATTCTTCGGTGTCGCCACGACGGCAAGCTTCTTCGGGAAGAGCATATTGCGGGCGTATCCGTCGGATACGTTGACGACATCATCTCTTTTTCCAACATTCTTTACATCTGCAAGCAACAATACTTTCATCATATATCTCCTTCTTCTTTCATCTGTACGATCGTCTTCTTCAGCAGGTCGATCGCATCCGGAACGGTATAGTCCGGAAGCTGTGCTCCCGCTATATTCAGGTGTCCGCCGCCGCCCAGCCTCTCCATGATCAGCTGAACATTGATTTCATCGATCGCGCGGGCGCTGATATAAACCATATTGTTATAGTTCGTCATGACAAAGGAAGCCTTGACGCCGACGACCGACAGGAGCTCATTCGCAGCCTGCGCGGCGATGACCGTCGGTGACTTCAGCCCCTCGCTCCTGCACTCGGAGATCGCGAAGCAGTTCTCAAATACTTCAGCAGTGGCAATGGCCTGGGATTTCGCCTGGACGTCTTCCATGCTGTCCCGGAACATTTTGCGGATCCGGGTGACATCGGCTCCGTTCCTGCGCAGGTAAGCAGCCGCCTCGAAGGTCCTGACGCCTGTTCTGGTCAGGAAATTGCTGGTATCCACCATGATTCCGGCGTACATCGCGTCCGCTTCCAGCGGACGGATCTTCAGCTTGTCATCAAAATACTGGACGACTTCCGCGACCATCTCGCAGGCACTCGACGCATAGGGCTCGATATAGCTCAGTACGGCGTTCTGTATGATATCCTTTCCCTGGCGGTGGTGATCCAGAACGACGATCATATTGGTCCTTCGCAGAAGCTCCTCGCACTCCGTATAATTCGGCTTGTTGGTGTCGACCACGACGACGACCGTGCTCGAATTGGTCGCCTCGATTGCCTCCTTCTGCGTGACGAACATGGTATCGCCGTATTCCGGACTGTTCCTGAACATATCGATCATCGGCCGGATCGCGTCCGGAGGATTGTCCATAACGATGTGGGCCGGTTTTTCGATTGATTTCGCACATCGATAGATGCCGACGGCCGCTCCGAGCGCGTCCACATCCGGGATCTTGTGTCCCATGATGAAGACCTCTGACTTGCTGGTCATGATCTCCTTCATGGCGTGCGCCTTGACACGGGCCTTGACGCGGGTGTACTTCTCCACGCTCTCGGTCTTTCCTCCGAAGTAGCGGGTATTATATCCTTCCTTGATCACGACCTGATCGCCGCCGCGGCCGAGGGCCAGCTCGATCGCGCTGCGGGCGAACTCCGCATTCTGCATCAGATAATTGGATCCGTACCCGATGCCTACCGAGATCGTCATCGCGATCTCATTTCCGACGTTGACCGTCTTGACATCTTCCAGGAGCTCGAACTTCTTGGCCTCGAGCTCATCCAGCGCGCTCTTCTTCATCATGAAGAAGTACTTGTCCTTCTCAGTCTTCTTGCAGATACCGTCCACATCAGAAAAGTACTTATTGATCTTTCTCTCGACAAGCGCCAGGAGCAGGGATCTCCGAAGCTCATCCACACTCTCCAGAGCTTCTTCGTAGTTGTCAAGGGAGAGCTGCCCGAATACGATCCTGTTCTTGTCCCGCTCAGCGACGAGCCCGGACAGCTCCGTGATATCGAACAGGTAGACCGCGATCGCGGAATTTTTCTCCGGATCATGCTCGCCGTCCTGCAGGTCGATCAGCTCCCGCATCACGATCTGCTGCATTGCGGCACGGTAAGTGTTCTCGCCCTTCCGGACGGTCACCTCTGTCTTGTCTGTGCGGCCGGGAAGCTTCGCATTGGTGATCTCCGGAAATGCGGACACGATGTTCTTGTGGAACAGCTTATCCTTCCCCGAGATCTCGGAAAACGAGTCATTCATCCACATGATATTCCCGTGCATATCAAGAAGTGCGTACGGAAGTACGAATTCACGAAGCAGCCTGTGCTGAACCTGTCCGTACTGTGTGGCAAATGAGAACAGCTCCTTGACCAGTCTCCGCTTCTCCAGAATATAAACGACCACTGCCAGAGCACTGTACACAATAAAGCCCAGAACAGCGATTCCGGCTGCTTTCCTTCCCGAGAAGGTGTTGAGCAGTAAGATTACCGGGATCCAGCAGGCAGAGAGAAAGAGGGGCCACTGTATATGTTTCTTCACACCCCGGCCAATTTCAAAGTCATCCATACTGTATGCTCCTCCTACCGAAACAAAGTACCGTATACTGACAAAATACCTCGGATGACTATTTTGCACCCGCACGTGCCCGACAGGCATTCACGGGCAAAATATGTCTCTCTTCAGGGAACACCGGCAGAGCCGCACATATCCCGGAACTTGCGTCACGGGAACTTCGCATTGAAGAATAAAGCCGTCATTACATGCGTAATGACGGCTTTAATTATAACTTACTTAAAGACCCTTTGCAACTTTCCGCAGATCAATCCTGAACATACGGAAGGATAGCGAGATGGCGTGCTCTCTTGACAGCGAGTGTGAGCGCGCGCTGATGTTTAGCGCAGTTTCCTGTGATTCTTCTCGGAAGAATCTTGCCGCGCTCAGAGATGTATCTCTTCAGCTTGTTTACGTCCTTGTAGCTGATCTCGCCTTCTTTGCCGCAGAATACGCAGACTTTCTTTCTTCTGCGGAATCCGCTCGGTTTTCTTCTGTATCCGCCTTCTCCGTTTCTCTGATAAGCCATTTGAGCTCTCCCTTCTATTCACCCCGCCTGGCGGGAAACATATCATCTAATTAGTTAAACGGAAGCTCCTCATCGATTCCGTCCGGGATGTTCATGAATCCATCGCCCATGAAATCATTTGCCGGAGTTTCCTGCCGCTGCGCGGGGCCCTGCGCTCTCGCAGACGAAGCGCCCTGATAGGAATTCGTATAAGCGCCTGCATTCTGCTGGCTTGCTGCCTTGCTCTCAGCGAACTCAACGTTATCCACTACGATCTGCGTTCTGTAGACCGTCTGTCCGTCACGATTCTGATAATTGTTATTCTGAATCTGTCCCTGAACGACGATCTTGGTACCTTTTCTCAGATACTTCTCCACGAACTCAGCCTGCTTGCCGAAGGATACGCAGTCAAAGAAGTCTGCCTCCGGCTGGCCGTCACGCTTGAATCTGCGGTCTACTGCGATGCTGTATCTGGCAACTGCTGTCCCGCTTGCGTTAGTGGAATAACGAACTTCCGGGTCTCTCGTAAGACGACCCATTAAGATTGCTACATTCATTTTCGTCACCTCATTTTTCTGAACCGTTAACTGATCAGTAAAAGGGACAATTTATTCTGCCGGCTCCTCTTCAGCTGCCGGAGCTTCCTCGACTGCAGTCTCGTCTTCTGCCGGAGCTTCCTCTGCTGCGACTTCCTCAGCCGCTGCCGGAGCTTTTTCGGGAGTGACCACGAATGTGTCGTTCTCATCCTTGCGGACAACGAGATAACGAAGAACGTTATCCATGATTCTCATTCTTCCTTCAACCTCTGCCGGTGTGTGGGACTCGGCTTCGAAATTGATGAAGTAGTAATAAGCCTCTGTCTGCTTCTGGATCTCGTAAGCGAGCTTTCTCTTGCCCCACTCCTCGATTTCGCCGATCTGGCCGCCGAAACGGGTGATCAGAGATTTTGCTCTCTCGAGTACTTCCGCACGGGCTTCGTCATCGATCTTTGCAGAGATGACAACTGCTAATTCGTACTTGTTCATGCCTTATTTTCCTCCTTTTGGCCTTTGGCCTCCTGTCGCTGCAGGAGACAAGGATCATACTGTGAAACTCTCACAAAGAGTTACATTATCATATTCGCGGGCTGTCCGCAAGGGAAATCCTTGTTTTTTGCGTTTTTATTTTCCGCTGTGCGGCAGTGGCAGGGGGGATGAAAACTCAGTGGGCAGCGGAATGGGTAGGGTACAGGAACTAAGTGGGCGGTGGAATGGGTAGGGTACAGGGACTAAGTGGGCGGCGGAGGGCATCCTCTTCTTCGAAAAACACTTGTCCTCCCCTGCGAAATCAAAAAATGCATCTGCGCTTTTTGTTCCCGTCAGTCGCTCTTCGCATACTTCTGGTCACAAAAAGCGCAGCATTTTTCGATTTCTCAATCGGACTGCGAATGTTTTTCTCATGAAGAGGATACCCTTCCGCCGCCTGTCTGAGCACGAGCCATCGACCCGCACTGCGAATGTTTTTCTCGAGAACAGGATGCCCTCAGCCGCCTGTCTGAGCACGAACCATCGGCCCGCACTGCGAATGTTTTTCTCAAGAACAGGATGCCCCCGCCGCCTGTCTGAGCACGAACCATCGGCCCGCACTGCGAATGTTTTCTCGAGAACAGGATGCCCCCGCCGCCTGTCTGAGCACGAGCCATCGGCCCGCACTGCGAATGTTTTCTCGAGAACAGGATGCCCTCAGCCGCCTGTCTGAGCACGAGCCCTCAGCCCGCACTGTCCGTTCTCTGTCAGCCGGCCTCGATCGGGATCCACTTCTGGGCAGCCGTCCCGTTCGACGAATACGTCCAGATGTTGGTCGTGTTCTTCACGCTGCCGCCGTAGATGTCCATGACAGTGCCATGCATGCTCACGAGCGTGATTGTTCCGTCATTCTGCCGGATCTTCCAGCGCTGGCCGAACTCGCCTTTCCAGGTCTCAAGCTGCACATTCCGCCCGACCGCGGAGGAATTTCCCGCGATGGTGAGCACTTTGCCGGAATTCACGTTCACGATCCTGTAGGAGCCGTCGCCGCTGTACACGAAACGGAACTGCTGGGCCGCTGTCTGGTTCCCGCGGTAGAGCCATGCATTGGTTCCGTCCGCCTTGCCCGCATTGTAAATGTCGATGCAGTAGTCCGGATTCCCGGACGCAGCCAGATAATAGGTCCCGGGGTACAGGCGCTCCTCGGTTGTCGTCTCCACCAGATAGAATTTCTGGGTATCGGAACTGGTTCCTGCGTACATTTTGATATAGTTCATCGGCTCAGCCGGAGAGTTCGGGCAGGTGATGACCTTGCCGGAGTTTTTGTTCACGATCGTGTAAGTGCCGTCGCTGTTCTCGTTGAAGAGCCATTTCTGGGCTGTCGTGCCGTTCCAGGTATAGAGCTGGACCTGCGCGCCGTTCGCCGTAGAGTTGTTGTACACGTCGATCGAGAGCTCACACTTCTGATTGACGAATGTATAGCTTCCGTCGTCATTCTGGGTGAGCGTGAACTTCTGGGCTTCCGTCCCGTTCTGGCGGTACAGCCAGAGCGGCGTCCAGTCGACCATATTGCCGTTGTAGACATCGACCGCAACGAGCGGATTCTGCTTCGGTACCAGCACATAGGTTTTACCGGATTCGATGGCGGACGCACAGTCAGAAAGACGGGTGATCAGCCGATCCTCCGCCGCAGCGTCGAAGTACCAGGTCTGGGCAGCCGTCCTGTTGGATTCATAGAGCTGGACATTCGTCCCCGCCCTGTTCGATCCGCCTGCCACATCGAGCACCTTCCCGGACGCCTTCGATACGATCGAATAGCCGTCCCCGTTCGGCTCGAGGGACCAGAGCTGGGCGTCCGACCCGTTCCAGACATACTGCCAGATGTTGGTTCCGTTCGCCTTGCTTCCGCCTGCCACATCGAGCACCTTGCCCGACTGCAGATTCACGATCCGGTAATATCCGTCGCCCGCATAATCCAGAAGGAAGCGCTGGGCGGCAGATCCGTTCGATGTGTAGATCTGGGCGTTGGCTCCGCTCGCCGTCGAACCGCCCGAAATATCGAGCACTCTGTTCTGTCCGCCGATCCTGACCCGAAGAGTATAGACACCGGTCATGTCCCCCACCGGCTCCGGCGTGGGTTCGGGTGTCGGCTCCTGTGTGGGTTCAGGCGTCGGCTCCTGTGTGGGTTCGGGCGTTGGTTCCTGTGTAGGTTCCGGAGTCGGTTCCTCTGTCGGTTCAGGAGTCGGTTCCTCCGTCGGTTCTGGCGTGGGCTCCGGCTCGTCGGTCGGATTCCCGTAGGCATAGATGCATGCATTTTTTCGTCTCGTATAAGGATCTTCATCTATTCCGCAGTCTGTATATTTCGAGCCCGACCAGTAGAAGGATTCGCCCAGACTCACGGTCGTTGTTCGATAGATCCCCGTCAGATTTTTGTCCGGTCCTTCGAAAAACACCTTATGACCGTTGGCTGTATCGATGATCACGCGCACACCAAAGATCTGTCCGGAGCCGATCGTCACCGCCTCGGACAGGTCCGCCTTGTAGAAACCGCCGCAGTCAACATAGCCCGTGGCAGTCGCCGCGACCGTTCCGGATTCCGGGTCCGGCCCTTGCTCACTTTCGGTCATGCCGACGACAAGCTCCGCCGTGTACGTCGCAGGCTCATTGGTATAAAAGCCGATCCTGTCGATCAGTTCGGCATGTTCCGTATGAAAGACATTCATCGAATGAATGGCTGTCTTCGCACTCTTAAGGGACATTCCGGTCCAGCCGGTCTCCGTGTGGCTGAACACATCCGTATCCCGAAGGGTTCCCGGTGCATTTTCTTCCATAATGAAGACAGCGGGATTTAAGAGCGACGCGTCATTGTACGCGATCCAGAAGAGGCCCGCATCGCCCCAGTCCGCTCCCCAGCTGTTCATGACGAGGTATGCTCCGGGGTTCTCCGAATCCTGCGTCTCCTTCGTATCGTCCCAGCCGACGATCGTGATCGCGTGATCGGCTGTCGGCTTCGAAGCGCCCTCCTCCCAGCCGCTGTAATTCGAATTCAGATCCTGATTATAGGTCCTCGAGCCCGAATAGTAGGTCGCCATGACGCTTCCGTACGTGTATACCGCGCTCTTGATCTGGTCTGTGACGGAGTTCCAGGTCTCCGTCTTCCAGAGAGAATAGTCTGACGGCCAGTCTGTCAGGAAGAGAACGCGGTCGATGTGGGCGATGTCGTCTGACCGGGCTTCATTTCCCAGATCATGGTTCTCAAAGGGATACGTATCTTCATCGGCAGCTCCGTACCCGTTCGCCAGCGCGGCGGCAGCCATCATGTAATTTCCCTTGGACACATGCCAGTTATTGTTGTCGCTTCCTCTGGTATAGGTATCCTCATCTCCGTGGAACACGCCGTATACGAGCTGCGTCTCCGAGAAGTTCACTGCGTCCGTAAGGCCCCGGAGCATAAGATTATTCTCCGCGCAGGAGAGACTTGAAAATGCCCAGCACACGCCGGTCGACCCCTGATTCCCGATTCCCGAGATCGCAGGCGCTCTGTAGGATTCCGGAAGAGGCTCCCCGCTGCCGACAAGGCCCTCGGTGATTTCGTCCGCCTCCTCCTCGCTCCAGGCCTCAAAGCCTCTGACCGGGATGATCTCGGTATCCTCACCTGTCTCCTCCATATAGTATTCGTACTCTTCTTCGGCGTCTTCAAAACCGGCGTCTTCGGCAGTCGCATATACGGCAGCCGGAAGAGAAAGCCCGAGAAGAGCAGCCAGCAGAGCCGCGGAAATTCTTTTTAACATACATTGACCTCCATGCAGTGCAGGGTGTGAAAAGTCACGGCAATTCTGCGCATTCATCTCACGACAGATCTTATCAAAAGGCTTGCAAAGCAAGCCGAATTATTATCGGGTTCGCTAAGCGGTCCTCATTTTAGAAAACATGCGGATTCTGCGCCAGAGATCAAACTCTGATCTGTGAGAACACCTCGCCGATCGGCTCCCTGATGATGAGATCCGCCATAGTATCTCTTCCCGTCGCCGACTTGTTGATCAGCACAAGCTTATCGCCGCGGAAATAGTCGATCAGCCCGGCCGCCGGGTATACGACGAGGGATGTTCCGCCGATGATCAGGCAGTCCGCCTCCGAGATCGAGCGCACCGCACCATGTATGACATCATTGTCGAGTCCCTCCTCATAGAGGACGACATCCGGTTTGACCGTTCCTCCGCACTTGTCGCACTTCGGGATCCCCTCGGAATCATAGACGTACTGTCCGTCAAAGAACTTCCTGCAGCGCATGCAGTAGTTGCGGAGAACGGATCCGTGCAGCTCATAGACTGTCTTGCTGCCGGCTTTCTGGTGCAGTCCGTCAATATTCTGCGTCACGACGGCGAGCAGCTTTCCGGCCTTCTCGAGTTCAGCCAGCTTTTCGTGGGCTGCATTCGGCTGCGCGTCGAGGATCAGCATCTTATCTTTATAGAATCGATAGAATTCGTCCGGTCTGTTCACGAAAAATGTGTGACTGATGATCTGTTCGGGCGGGTACTTATATTTCAGGTTATAGAGACCGTCCTGTGAGCGAAAGTCGGGGATCCCGCTCTCTGTCGAGACGCCTGCGCCTCCAAAAAACACGATCTTGTTATGCGTGTCAATAATTTCCTGAAGCTCCTCGATTTCACGGATCATGGTTCCACCTCCTGTATGAAATTACCGGGCACCTGCGAAACACTGTCCTTCATCGGAATCGCATGCAGAGTTTGCAGGCACCTGAACAATGCACAAAATTATTCAGCAGCGGATTCCGCTGCTGTCTCCGTACCGGGCTCCGCCGGCGTGCGTCCCGGAGCAGCTGACCCGGCCGTCTTCTCCGGCTTTGCGGAGGAGACGCATTTTCCGATAATAACGCACCGCATGGAGCTGTCCGACGTGCAGGTCGACAGGATCACGCAGTGATCATTTTCAGCAAGCGGGACGGAATTATTCACTTCCGACCGGCTCTGCATTTTCTGTGCCCACGCTAGCGCCTCCGGACCGCCGGCGCTGATCAGCGTATAGACGTCGGACTCGGCGCCCGTGTCGAACGCGGCGAAAATATGATATCGGTAGTTACCCTTCGGCGTGAGGATCCAGAAGTAGGGGTTCGCATCATACACACTCTGATTCTTGAGCTGCTTCAGCATGCCGAACATGCTTCCGTTCTTCATATTATGCCCGTAGACGATCGTGTTGACGTCGGAAAAATCCGAGGCATTCATGCACTCCTCGAAGATCGATCCCGCGAAAAGATATTCTCCGCGAAATGTCCGGTGCAGATAGAAGTCATTATCCTTCGTCTGACAGATGGGATAGTTGATCCCGGGCTCCGCATCGACATAGATCCAGCCCACGATCTCCGGGTTGATCGCCTTGAGCTCCTCCCAGTTGACGGAGACCGGCGGCTCCGCGTCCTCTATGAGGACACCGTCCGGCTCCTTACGGACTTCTCCCTGCGGTTCCACCGCGGGTACGCTCTCACCCGGATCCTCCTTTACCTCTTCTTCCGGCCGTGTCGTGAAGGAATCCGCGAGATCCGAGTATTCCTCGCTGGCCGCGTGGTATCCGTGCCAGATCTTATACAGGTTCCAGGCTGAGTACACAAAGACACAGACCGCTGCAATCAATATAATTGTCCGCAGGATCGAGCCTGCGGACAGTTTTCTTTTCTGTTTCTTTTTTTCCATGGTCAGTACACAATGACAGCTGTCCCGATGGACACTGTATCAAAGATCGTTTTCATGTTTTCAGGCGGGATATTGACGCATCCGTGGGATCCGTTGTACTGATAGATCGAGCCTCCGAAGCTTGATCTCCACGGCGCATCGTGCAGGCCCTGCCCTCCGTTGAACGGAGCCCAGTAATCGACAGGGGAGGCATATCCCTGCACATCGAGCGTGCCAAGGACCGCATGCTCTTTCTTCGCGTCGATCGCATAGCACCCTCTCTTCGTCTCTCTCTCCGGAGTACTCATGCCTGTCACGACATCCGTCTCCATCACGAGATTATAGTCCTGATAGCACCAGAGCTTCTGTTCGCTCAGGCTGACCTCAACGTAAGTGCCGGTCAGATCTCCGTTGTCCCATCCCATCGCCTCGTAGAGCCAGACGACGTTGCGGTCTCCCTGGAATCCGGACGTGATGGCCTCCGTGACATCGGCGATCGTCTTATCCTTGTCCGAACACCATCCGTAGTCACCCTCTCCATCGTTGACGATCGTGATCGTCTCCCCCGAATGGGTCGTGAACTGGCGGTCCAGACCGAAACTGTCATACTTCTGTCCCCAGCCGTAGACAAGCTTCCGAATATATTCATAGGGAACGGTGACGGTCGTTCCGTCATCCACGATATTGTCTCTCAGAGAATCTGCGTTGATCACTTCGACATTTTCGCCGAACCAGTAATTGATATTGCAGGACAGAAGGACATTCCACTGGTCCATACGGGATTTGAGGTTCTCATCGTCCCGGTAGATCGTCGGATGTGTATAGCAGTCATCCTTCACGATATCGATCTCCGTCTCGTTGGTGTCCACAGCAGTCGTGACAGCCTTCACAAGCTTGTCCTTGTCGATCTGTGTTCCCTCGACCTCCGGCTGGATCGTGCAGGTGCTTCCTTCTACGACAAGCTGCGCATCCTGCGGCATCGTCACGGTCGACTCGTCGAGACAGGACAGACCGTCGATCTCCGCCGTAAGCTTTTCCTTATTGTATCTGGTAGCGGCCTTCAATGTATAGATATGCTTCTTGAACGGGAAGAGGAACCACATCTTCGGTTCCTGCTTCTCCAGGATGTCATCGATCTTCCCGTCATCGACATACTGGAGCGCGATCGACTTCGCGTCGATCGTCTCTTCCTTGTCATCCTTCTCGCTGATCGTCAGCGTATAGGTGTCGACCATTCCCTGCATGGAATTCTTCGCATCTTCGATGGTCATCTCGGAGAGATCGATCCCGTTGATCACCGTTCCGGGATAAAAATGATCCGTAAAGTGATTCTTAAAATGAATATATGCAGCCGTGCCCGCCGCAGCAGCTGCAAGGAAGAGCACAAGACCGACGATCAGTCCGGCCTTCCCTTTCTTTTTCTTCGGCGGCTCCTCCTCGACGGAGTCTGACGCATCTTCCTCCCGGGAAGCAGTCCCTGCCATGACCGGAGCGGCTGCTGTTCCGGCCTGAAGAGCGGATTCCGCAGCATCCTGTGCCCCGGCCGCCGGCTCTGCAGCAGTTTCCTCAGGATCCTGTGTCTCAGGCACAGGCTCCGCTGCAGTTTCCTCAGGGTCTTGTGTCTCAGGCACAGGCTCCGCAGAAGGTTCCGCTGCTGCCGGTGTCGTATTCGCAGGTTCTTTAACTTCCGACGTCTCATTCGAAGTCACTGCAGCTTCCACCGTCCCGGATACATCGGCCCCCTGTGCTTCTCCGGATCCTTCCGGAGCCGCTTCCCCGGGCACCGTATCCGTGCCCGCCTCTGCGGAAGACACGGTACTGTCCGCTGCAGTCTCTCCGTCCGCCTCCGCGGAAGACGGTGCGCCGACGATCTCCACCGTGAGATCGTCCTCATCGTCAAATTCCTCCGCCATGGGGTCAAGCACATAGACGGACGTATAGGCATCCTTCACACTGTCGCTGAGTTCTTCCTCAGTCGGTCCGTGATTTCTGTTCTTTTCTTCCATATATAACGTACCCCTTAGCCCGCAGCCGTTTTTCTTCCCTTCGAATCCGGCTGCCGCGCAAATGCACTCTCTTAACAGATCTTATTCCATAACGCTGCACTGTGCACAACGCTCACTTAACGCACAGGAACCCTCTCCCCAAAAAGTCCCTGCAGTTTCCGTTGACCAGGTTTCGCTGTCCCGAAACTCCCCGATGTCCTGCGCATGACGCAGAGCATCTGCCTGTTACGCGCAGCTGCTTTCCCGCCGAAGGGTCTTACTTCGCCGCAGCGTCCATTTCCTTCAGATATTTCTTCACGCTGACGAGCTTCACACTGACGACGAACACTTCCGTTGCCTTGCGAAGCTCCTTCATGGTCGGATAGGACGGCGCGATCCGGATATTGCGGTCGCGCGGATCGATCCCGTACGGGAAGGTCGCGCCCGCGTCCGTCATGCGCACACCGGCTTCCGCAGCCTTCGCGACGATCTTCTTTGCACAGCCGTCGAGCGAATCGAAGGAAATGAAATATCCTCCCCTCGGCTTCGTCCACGTGCCGATCTCAAGTTCGCCGATTTCCCGGTCAAGCGTGGCCTCGACCAGCTCGAACTTCGGTCTCAGGATCGCTGCGTGCATCTTCATGTGCTCCCGCATATTTGCGATGTTTCCGAAGAAGCGCACGTGTCTCAGCTGGTTCAGCTTATCGTGTCCGATCGTCTGGACGGTCATATACTTCTTGATATCGCTGAGGTTCTTGCGGGATGTCGCGAGAGCGGCAATCCCCGATCCCGGAAACGTCACCTTCGAAGTGGAGATGAACTTGTATACGATATCCGGATGTCCGGCATTCCTGCACTCCTCAAGGATCTCAAGAACGATATCCTGTTCCTCCTCCTCGTCATAGAGGTGATGGATGGAATATGCGTTGTCCCAGTACAGGCGGAAATCGGGTGCAGCGGGCGTAAGGTTCGCAAATCTGCGGACCACCTCATCCGAGTAAGACACGCCAAGCGGGTTCGAATATTTCGGTACGCACCAGATTCCCTTGACTTCCGGATCGTTGTTGACATACTCCTCGACCATATCCATGTCCGGGCCGTCCTCGTGCATCGGGATCGTGATCATTTCACATCCGAAAAACTCCGTGATGCGGAAATGACGATCGTACCCGGGCGCCGGACACAGCCACTTCACTCTGTCGAGCTTTGCCCACGGAGTCTCGCCGCAGACGCCGTGCGTAAATGAGCGTGAGATACAGTCGAACATAACATTTAACGACGAGTTTCCATAAATGATCATATCCTCAGGACTGACCTCTGACATCTCTCCCATCAGGCGTTTTGCCTCCGGAATACCCGTGAGGATGCCGTAATTTCTGCAGTCCGTACCGGTCTCATCATTGAAATAGCAGTCCGAGTGCAGCACGTCCATCATGCCATGGGACAGCTCAAGCTGCTCTTTCGACGGTTTTCCGCGGGACATGTCGAGCTTGAGTCTCCTGGCCTTAATGTCCGCGAACTGTTTCTCCAGCACAGCCTTCTCAGTCAGCAGTTCCTCACGTGTCATATCCTTATAAGCTTTCATAGTAATTCTCCTCCTCCCGCGGTGTTCCAAAAAATGAAGCACTTCCCACGGTGAGTTCATTTTACGTCAACTCACTTTTCGTGTCAACTGCACTGTTCCCGGCCAAAACGCAGCGAAAAAGACCGCGCCTTAAGGAGTCCCTGAAACTCCCTGAAGCGCGGTATGCACTGTCTGTCTGATTATTATATCCTACGTCAGTCTGCAATCACGCAGCCGCCGACCGGACGGATGAAGAGGACCTGGCAGGCACCCTCTCCGAGAAGGGCGTCCATTCCGGCCTTGAAGGAAGCGACCCGATCAAGCGGCACAAAAGCCTGGATCGTACCCGCAAATCCGCCGCCGTGAACACGGAACGCGCCGGCTCCGTCGAGCAGATGCTCTGCGACCGCAAGAGCGACACCGACCGGCTGATCCGCAGGATCCCTGTAGGTGCAGATATTCTGAAGATAATTGAAGGAGGACTTTCCGGACTCCGTCACGAGCTTCAGGAACGCATCGAAATCTCCGCTTTCAAGCGCTTTGACCTGCTTTTCAACGCGCGCGCAGTCATTATAGTAATGCACAGCGCGGAGGATCGCACGGTCTCCGACTGCTGTCCGGATCTTCGGAATAGCCGCATAGAAATCGCTCTCTTCGACCTCCGAGAGGACTTCCTTCCCGAGTGCTGCCGCGACAGCTTTCATCTCTGCCGGTACCGCAGCATAGTCATCTGTAAGATCCGCATGGTCCGCCCCCGTATCCGTGATGCAGAGCGCATAGCCCGCCTCGCCGAAATCACACTCGACCGGATGGCAGACCGGATTTTCCTTATCCTTAAAGTCGATCGTAACGATCCCGCCGAGTCCGCAGCCCATCTGGTCCAGAAGACCTGACGGCTTTCCGAAGTATACATTCTCAGCATACTGGCCGATTTTTGCGATCTCCGTCATCGGAAGCTTCTTCTCACAGAAGAGACCGTCCACCGCAACACCAATCAGGATCTCAAAACAGGCTGAGGAGGACAGGCCGGAACCTCCGGGAACACTGGAGATCACATATGCGTCAAATCCCTCCGGCTTAAAGCCAAGCTCCGCCACCCTTGCAAGGATCCCGCGGATCAGGGATGCGGTCGTATTCTGCTCGGCGGCGACGGGGGAGAGATCTGCGATGTCGATCGTAGTCATGCCGTATCCTTCCGAGAAAATGTTGACCTTGTCCGTCCCGTTCGGAGCTGCCGCGCAGAGCGCGTCCAGATCGACGGATCCTGTCAGGACCTTGCCGCGCTGATGATCGGTATGGTTGCCGCCGATCTCTGTGCGGCCGGGCGCCGAAAAGATTGCGACATCCGATTCGCCGCCTTTTCCGAAAATCTCAGCAAAGCCGTCCGCAACGTGCGCGATCCTGTCCCTGTAGGGAGCGATCTCTTCGGCCGTACGGCAGTAAAGATGCATGAGTTCCGCATCATAAGCACCGTTTACAAGTTTCTCCTTAAGAGCATTCAGTGTGAGCATGAGTTCCTCTCCTCCTGTCCATAACAGGGCGCATACGAAAGCCTGTACTTATAATCCGCGCAGAGCTCCGCAGCTGCCGATATTCATAACGTTCCTGACCAGGCTGCGGTCCCTTCGGAAGCTGCATTTCTCCGCGTGACTCCGCCCGGAATTCTTACTGAAATCAGTGTCTCACATATGTTTTTCATTTTCCAGTTCAATTTAATCAAAAAGCGAAACTGGCAACATTCTTCCATATGGATGAGTAAATTGAACATCCCGCCGACGCGTTCCGTAAAGAGCGCACCGACGTTCCTGCCTCGCAGCGCAGGGTACGAAGCACCTTCCCTTTTGCACGGCTGCGTTTCCACCCTGTCCCGCACACGGATCCCATTACGAAAGGATCCGCGGAAAGGCTCCGGATGCCTCAGCAGATCCTCGGCAGGAGCTCTCCTCCCGGAGGCGGGAGCAGCGTCTCCGCACCGATCGGCGTCCTCACGACCACCCGGCCGGGCATGGTCTCGGTGACCTCGCCGATAATGGCGGCATTCTCCGAATACTTTCCTTTTCTCAGAACTTCAAGGAGGGCTTCCGCCTGATCCGCCGGTGCAAAGACGACCATCCGGCCCTCGCAGGCCAGATAGAGCGGCTCAAGTCCCAGCATTCCGCAGACACCGGACACCGCGGGATCCACCGGGACCTCGGAACGGTCAAGCCGGATCCCGACATTGCTCTCGGAGGCGATCTCATAGAGTACCGTCCCCACGCCGCCTCTCGTCGCATCGCGGATCACATGGATATCCGTCGTCTCCGCAAGCATCGAGCGGACCGTCCCCCAGAGAGGAGCGCAGTCTGAGGTCACATCAGCTTCTATGCCGAACGCATCTCTCGCCAGCAGGATCGCCGCGCCGTGGCGGCCCACGTCGCCCGTCACGAGGATCTTGTCACCCGGCTTCGCATATGCCCCGGAGAGCTCCGCTCCCGGAAGGATCTCCCCGACCGCCGTCGTCGTGATGAAGACACCGTCGACCTGTCCTTTTCCCGCGACCTTGGTATCTCCCGCGACGATCCTGACGCCCGCCTCCTTCGCGGTCTCCGCCATGGAAGCGGCCAGCTTCTCGAGCTTTGCGACCGGGAAGCCTTCTTCCACGACAAAAGCGCATGTGAGGTAAAGCGGTCTGGCTCCCATGCAGGCAAGGTCATTGACGGTTCCGCAGATGCTGAGCTTGCCCACATTCCCGCCCGGGAATTCATAGGGCGAGACGATGAATCCGTCTGTGGACATGGCGATCCTGCCCTGCGGGGCCGGAAGAACTGCCGCGTCATCCGCCGTCAGATATTCGTTGTCAAAGTACTTTTTGAAGAGCCCGCCGATGAGCTCGGAGGTCTTCTTTCCTCCCGAGCCGTGGGCCAGTGTGATCATATTATCCATGGTTTCCTTTCCGGAGCCGCCTTCGGGCAGCTCACAAAAAATTTGCTGTGACAGAAGATCAGGAACGTATCGGCGTTCCTGCCGCGCCGCGAAGAGTGCGAAGCATCTTCCAAACTATGCGGCTGCGATCAAATCATTTCGTATTTATAGTAAGCCGAGCATGTCCCTTCGGAGGACACCATGCAGGCACCGACCGGATGCTCCGGTGTACAGACCTTCCCGAAGATCGGACATTCCTTCGGCCTGATCCTGCCCATGAGGACGTCCCCGCACCGGCAGGCCGGGTTGGGTCTTCCGTGCATTTCCGGAATGCCGAATTTGAGCCTTGCATCGAACTCCGCGTATTCCGGCTGACGGAGACGAAGTCCCGAGCCGGGGATCGTTCCGATTCCGCGCCAGACGGCGTCGCAGGGTTCCATGACCTCCGAGATGAGTTCTCTTCCGATCGGGGTCCCCTCTTCCGCGACGACTCTCGGGTAGGCATTTTCCGCAAATGCAGCGCCCTTTTCAAGGCGAAGGATGATGATTGCAATCGCAGACAGGATCTCAGAAGCCGTAAATCCGCAGACGACACCCGAAATCCCCTCCTCCCGGAGCTTTCGGTAAACATTCATCCCCGTGATCGCGCTCACGTGACCCGGGTAGAGAAATGCGTCCGCACTCCCCCTGAGCGCACGGTAGGCTTCGTCCATGGTCTTGTTTGCCGTCAGCAGGGTAAAGTTCGTAAGGCCCATCTCTCCGGCCTTCTTCACAGCCAGACAGGACGCCGGTACCGTCGTCTCAAAGCCGACGGACAGGAAGACGATCTGCCTGTCCGGGTTCTCCTTCGCGAGTTCGACCGCGTCAAGGGGAGAGTAGACGATCTTCACAGAGCCTCCCTTCGCCCTTACATCGGCTAGATTCATCTCCGTTCCCGGGACCCGCACAAGGTCTCCGAAGGTCGCAATCACGGCATTTTTTTCGAGTGCCAGCAGGACGGCCTCGTCGATGAAGCCCGTCTCCGTCACACAGACCGGACACCCGGGACCTGAAATCAGGCGAATGTTCTCAGGAAGGATCCCGCGAATCCCCTGCTCGAAGATCGCATGGGTATGCGTCCCGCACACCTCCATGATGCGGATCGGCGGTCCGTCGTATCCGCGCACAATGTCAAGAGCGCTCCGGCGCGCTTTTTTTTCCGTATTCTGATTCATGTTTCACCCCTCAAGCATATCCAGAAGCTCTTCCGATTCGGTCTCATCGTCCGCCGTGATCTTCGCGATGGCGATCCCGGCGTGTACCATCACATAGTCTCCCGGCTCGAGATCCGAGAGAAGCTCCGTTGAGATCTCCCGGCGGGCCCCCGTAGCGTCGACGACGGCGGTGCCGTTCTTCATTTTCACGATTTTAGCAGGTAATCCAACACACATGGTCTTTCTCCTTTTCTCTTTGATATTTCACAGGTATTTGCGAAACGCTGTACTCCATGGTTTCGCAATTACTTATTGTTATTTTTCAGGCGTTTGCGAAACGCCGTACTGCAATTCTCCTTTGCGGTCTCCTCAGGATTTCTTTTCCTCCGTGCCGCAGGCGCTCCCGGGAGCACCTTCCTTTCTCTTCTCTGTCTCCGCAGGAGACTCATTCTCCCCCGATGCATCCGTCCCTGTTCTCCCGGACCCTCCGGAGCGATCCGGCATCCTCAGCATCTCCGTGTCTGCAAGCCTCTTTCGATAGGCCAAAAGCTCCTGCTCCGGCATTTTGGGAACAACGACCAGCCCCATCGCAATCATCCTCTCCCTCTTTTTCCCGTGCAGCGCCAGCCAGCCGATGACCGAGAACGTGAGGGCTCCGATAAAATTGACGAACAAATCCTCCATCGTGTCGATGAGGCCGAGATCCACGTACCCGCCGACGCCCATCTCCGTTCCGTTGATCGACATCTCGCTGATATTCCGTATGATCCAGGGCCTCTGGACCTTCATCGGATTGAGGACCACGCTGCTCACGGTGTGTACGACGGTGTCCTTCTGCATATCCATGAGAAATACGCGATCCATCGTATACTCAAAGAATTCCCACAGAACGCCGATTGTCATCGAAAAGCAGAAGGACACGATCACGATCAGGAGGGGAGACATCCGGAAGAAGACGTTCTCGTCCTTGTCCAGACAGAGGGCAAGCGAAAAGCCGATCGCCCCGCACAGGAACCCGTTCAGGGTATGCAGCATAAGATCCCAGTAGGGGATCGCCGTGTAGTAGCTGTTGACCTCCCCCAGGATCTCCGCCGCATAGATGAAGAGCAGGATGATCACCTCGAGCACCTGCGGGAAATCGACGTTCAGTCTCACCTGCACAATCATCGGTACGATAAAGAGGAGCAGCGTAAGGATGCAGAGCATCACACTCTCATAGTTTCCGAGCATGAACTGGCGGATCATGGAGACCACGACCAGAATTCTCAGGATAAAGAAGACGATAAATGTTCCCCTGTGTCTCCTCATCTCCAGATTCACATCATCCCAGAATTTCTTTCTCTTCTCTCCGACTGTCATAAATCTCTTCTCTCCGTCAGGGCGGGTCATCCCGATCCGTCCTGCTGCCTTCATCGGTTCAATTTCTGCGCTGCAGCACGCTCATCCCGTAGTAAGCCTGTCCGAGAGCGATGCCGCCGTCATTTGCGGGAATCAGTGAATGCACGAGCACCGTAAATCCCGCCTCCTCGAGAAGATCTCTCGTCCGCTCAAGAAGGAGCAGGTTCTGAAAACACCCGCCCGAGAGCGCCGCCGTGCTGATCCCGGTCTGCTCCCGGATATAGTTTGCTCCCATGAGAATTCCCTGCGCGAGAAACTCGTGGAACACATACGCGCATCTGCCGGCAGTCTCTGTCTTATCCCCCTCTCCTTCGAGTTCCCTTAAGATGTACTTTATGATCGGGGCGATCTCCGCCGCAAAGCGCGGTTTCGACCATCCGGTCTGGCCGCCGGTCTCAGAAGGAATCTCTTCTTCCGTATCAACGATCCTGAGCACCGGGTCCGGAATTCCGAAGATCCCGAGATCCTTCCCTTCATGCTGTGCCAGCCACTTTTCTGCGGCAAATTCCAGGGCCATCGAGGCTTCCCCCTCAAAGGTCGAAGCCCTTCGGATCCCCAGCATCGCCGATACCGCGTCGAAAAGCCTCCCCGCGGAGGTGGACCGCACGGTGTTGACCCCGTTCCGCCTCATGAAGGTCTGCATTTTCAACTCCTGCTCCGAGCACAGTCCGAGAGACTTGACCGCTGACGCAAAAGCCTCCTCCGACTCCGCCGCGTCCGCAAGGAGCGAAACGGCGATCCGCCACCCCTCCTTTGAGGCCAGATCTCCTCCCGACTGCAGAAAAGGAGCGAGAGATCCCGCGCGGATAAAATGATCCGGCCACGCGATCAGAAATTCTCCGCCCCAGACCGTCCCGTCCGTGCCGTAGCCTGTCCCGTCAAATGAGATCCCGATGCACGGCTCGGTCCACCGGTTCTCCGCCATGCAGGACAGGATGTGCGCGTAATGATGCTGGACCCGGATCACCGGCAGGGAAAGTTCCTCCGCGAACGCGCTCGAGTTGTAGCGCGGGTGCAGGTCGCAGACGACCGCATTCGGCCTCGTCTCAAGAAGCTCCTCCATCCGTTCCACCGCCGCGGACAGTGCATTGACGGACCTCAGATCCGCCAGATCGCCGATATAGGCGGACGGGTATACAAGCTCGTCCTTTGCGAGAGCAAAAGTGTTCTTCAGTTCTCCACCGACAGCCAGGAGTTCTCCCTTCGTGCCCTCCGGAAGGACCACCGGAAGCGGCGCATAGCCTCGGGATCTGCGGATCATATAGGGCTTTCCCCGGACGGCCTGCATGACCGAATCATCCGCACGCAGGCGGATCGTCCGGTCGTTCGAGAGGATCACGTCGCACATCGGCGAAAGATAACGGACCGCCTCGTCGTCGTCTTTACAGATAGGCGCTCCGGAAGGATTGCCGCTCGTCATGACAAAGACGTCCGTCATCTCCGGCCGCTCCGCACCCGGATCTCCTGCTTCCCGACCGGCGGAATCCTCCTCCGGATACGAGAAAAGAAGCATCTGGATGGGAGCATACGGGAGCATGACGCCGACCGTAGGATTATCCGGCGCGACCAGAGGACTTATGTGTCCGCCCTCCTTCCGATTCAGTATAAGGATCGGCTTCTGGACGCCTTCAAGAAATCCTCTGAAGCCGTCCGGGATCTCGCACTCCCGCTCCACTGTCCCGATATCCCGCATCATGACCGCGAAAGGCTTTGCAGGCCGGTTCTTGAGAGCGCGCAGCCGGGCGACCGCCCTGTCGGACGCCGCGTCACAGCAAAGGTGAAAGCCGCCGATTCCCTTGATCGCGGCGATCCCTCCCTCCCGGATCACCTTCCGCACCAGGCGGATTGCGTCAGGACCGCTCTCCTCCCTTCCGGGTATATAGACCCTCGGCCCGCAGTCATTGCAGCAGACCGGCTGTGCGTGGAACCGGCGGGTCCCGGGATCCGTGTATTCCCTCTCACAGTCCGGACACATGGGAAAGACGCCCATCGACGTCCGCACGCGGTCATAGGGCATCGAGTCCAGGATCGTGAGCCGCGGACCGCAGTCCGTACAGTTTATGAACGGGTGAAGGTACCTCTTATTCGAAGGGTCAAAGAGCTCCTCCCGGCATGCCGGGCAGATCGCAAGATCCGGTGAGACGAAGATCTCCCCCGCCTCCCTGCTGCTCTTTATGATCAGGAACCGCTCCGCCCCCTCGGGGGGAAGCTCCTTCTGATCGATCCGGACGATCGCCGAGACCGCCGGTGCGCGTTCAGGCAGCGCTTTGTAAAATGAAAACACCGATTCCCGGCTGCCCTCCGCAAATATTTCCACGAAGGATCCCTTGTTGCAGACGCTCCCGCTGATCTTATACGCATCCGCGAGCCTGGCCACGAACGGCCTGAAGCCGATCCCCTGAACGATCCCGTACACCCTTATTCTGAGCCGTATTCTCTGATCCGGTCCTGTCATGCTTTCTCCCGGGGCTTTTGTCTTTCTTTCCATAGTTGCTGCCCCTTTCATATTTTTGTAAACCTCACCCCGCCGACGCATTTCCCGAGACGGCAAAATGCGGCAGCTCAATAAATTCTCCCGCATATCCCCGGCACGCCCGCCGGAGAAGAGGATCCGCTATGATGAGATCGTAGCTTCCTTCACGTACCAGTTCAATAAAGTCATCCTCCTCGGAGAGATGTCTGCAGTCTCCGTACGGCATGAAGAATGTCGCCGTATCGAGCACGGCATCGGGATACGCTGAAATGAGCTCCTCCCGAAGCGTCAGCGCAAGAACTGCCTGGTGTACGATCAGCACCTTCTTTCCGGACAGGTCTCCCGTAAGCATCGACGAAAATCCGGCCGGAAGCGGGTAGAAGACCCGATAGGGTACCCCTGCCGTCTCCCGGATTCTCTCGGCGGCGGCAATTCCCGACGGGGATACGACAATATTTTCATGGAAAGACGCGGCATCGCGGAAGTCTTCGACCCTCTCGCCGAAGATCCGCACGGAAGGACCCCCGCAGCGGCCTGCGCGCTCTCCCACGGAAGCGACGGAGTCCGAGGACAGAAGGTCCATCGGAGTCGCTCCGAGGATGCCCAGGAACCCGTTGTCCGTGTTCCCGGCAGCCTTGTCTCTGCCCGAGCCCTGAACTTCTTCCATATATTCGTTGAGCAGTGCAAGATATGCCTTCTCCTGCCCCCTGTCGTACAGGTCCATCCCGGTCGTCTCCACCGTCACGGTCGGAATCCCGAACCGGTTCATCCCCATCCGGCGGAGCGCTCTGTAGTCTGTAGCGATGACGGAAGGGACCGGCGTTCCCACGAGAGCCAGAAAATTCGCTCCCCCGCCCTCCTCGCCGCGCATGACGCGGAGCACATCCCCGATCTTCTTCATCATCTGTTCGTCGCGGCCGAGGATCGCATCCAGATCGCGCAGTCCTGCCGAGAAGATCGCGCTCCGCTCACTGCTCCAGCGGGGTTCGTCGAACCCGCAGACATTTCCGGTGCAGCCGCCCGCGTCTATGATCACAATGAGCCCGCCCATCTTAAAAAGCACCTCACAGGCGCCCGATATATCGGGCGCGAAAGGTGACAGATATTTCATCAGTCCCTTCACGAATTTTTCTCCTTCGCAGTGATTTCTCTGTCGATCTCGCGCAGAAGCCGCATAAGTCCTGTGTAACCGAACGGCTGCACATCCGACATGAACGGCACCGCGCACGCATCCGGATAATACCAGGCGGCATCCTTTCCGAGCGCGACATCCACGCCCCCCTCCATCCGGTAATTCAGCATCGTCGGCGAGATGCTGGTATAGAGCCTCGTCTCCGGGCTCTTTTCCGCGATCCGGGAAATGAAAGGCAGATCGGACTCCGCCGCATTTGCGAATATTCTCTTCACTTTAAATCCGTATTTCAGCAGCATCTCGGAAAGCTCGAACGGATTCGCATTGATGCTCTGCCCGACGGCAAAAGTAAGGCCCGGATGGTGTTCCGCGAACGCAAGGAGCGCGCGCACGGCCTCTTCCCTGTACGAAGCATCCTGGAAGCGGACTCCCAGTGCCCCTCCGAGGAGGCTGTACTGCCGGGCGATCCGGTCGGGATCGTAGAAACGCCCCATCTCTATATAGGGCATCCCGAGACGCTCCATAAGATCCTCCGCGGCATAGCGGGCTTCGGGATTCAGCACCAGGTTGAAATTGGCCTCGCCCATCTCCATATATTCGTCGAGCGTCTTCATCCGGCCGATCTCCCGGATCTTCGTGAGCCCCGCTTTCCGAAAGAGCGGATAGAGCTCGCAGTCATCGTCGTAAGGGGCGAACTGCCCGAGCAGATTGACCGCGTGCGGATCCTTCTTACGCTTTTCAAGAAGCGAGTAGACGCTCTGTCGGATCGCCGTCATCGGAGGCTTCGTCCCCTCCCTCATGAGCGCGTACATATAGCTTGCGACAACGCGCACGCCGGTCTCCCGCTCCGCCTTCTTTGCGACCCGGACAAGATCCGTACCGAGCAGTGCATCCACACAGGTAATGCAGAGCACGACGACTTTCGGCCTCACTTCCGGCACCTCGACGATCTCCCGGACCGCCTGCGGAATTTTGGTCAGGTGTCTGCCCGTCACAAGATCCGTCTCATCCATCAGAAGATAGAACATTCTTTCACTGTACCCGCTGACCCGGGAAAGGATCGTACTGTTCCTCCCGCAGCATCCGGGGGCGATGAGCAGCATGACCGACTCCGGAATGGCCAGTCCGGCCCTCTTTACTCCGTAGCCGTTGGCTCCGGGCGAATTATAGGAGAGGGTCGCCGGCGAGCTGTATATGAGTGCGGAGGACGGCAGCTCTTCCTTCGGGAAATCCGAGATCCCGCGGCGGGCGAATTCCTCCGCTGTCAGATAAAAAGGTTCCATGGAACTTCTCCTCTCAAACTAAACTTTGAACAGGCGATTGCGAAACGTTGTGCTCCATGGAAATTGTGTGAACATTCAAACGG
>CAMOXU010000015.1 GCA_946629525.1 uncultured Clostridia bacterium | reverse complement strand
ATAAGTATCAGGATCAGGAAATCGAATTTGTTATCTCCGAGTTCAATCCGCGCAGGAGAAGGATTATCGGCGACCGCCGTCAGATCCTCGTTGCCCGCAAGGCAGAAGCTGCGAGAGAACTCTTTGCCAGAATTCAGCCCGGCGATATCGTTGACGGTGTTGTCAAGAACGTCACAGATTTCGGCGCGTTCGTAGATCTGGGCGGAGCAGACGGTCTGCTTCACATTTCCGAGATGTCCTGGGGCCGCGTTGAGAATCCGAAGAAGATTTTCCACAACGGCGATGAGCTTACAGTTCTCATCAAGGATATCAAGGGCGAGAAGATTGCACTCTCCCTCAAGTTCCCGAACCAGAATCCGTGGCTTGAGGCAGCGGAGAACTTCGGCGTAGGCAGCGTTGTTGTCGGACGTGTTGCACGTATGACAGACTTCGGTGCATTCGTAGAGCTTCTTCCGGGAGTCGATGCACTCCTTCATGTCTCTCAGATCGCAAGAGAGCATATCGACAAGCCGTCGGATGTCCTTTCTATCGGACAGGAGATCGAGGCGAAGGTCGTCGATTTCAATGCAGACGAGCACAAGATCTCGCTTTCCGTAAAGCAGCTTGAGCAGGACAGAGCACAGTATGACGATGCTCCGGTCTACACCGATCCGGAAGATGAGGAACCGACCATCGATATTCCGGTCGAATAATTGTAAAGAGAAAGAAGCGGCGTTAGTGAGCCGCTTCTTTTTTTGCGTTAAGGCCGGAAAGCTGCGTTGTTCCGTCTTCGTGAACGCAAGGCGTGCCGGCGTATTCAGATATCCTGCGCAGGAGCTGCCTCGCTGTCAGGAAGGTTTCGTGAGTAGAAATTCTATTGCGGATCTGCTGAATTTCACAAGCGTCTTTTCATCTCCGTTCAGGATCGTTCCGCAGGGCACGGGCGTATAGCAGTTGTCACGGGAAGCCTTTCTCTTTCTGTCGGAGGACACGTAGGCTGTGAGGGATCTGTGGACGGCATATCCCTCGCCCGGAAGATAGTCGTAGTTCTCGAAGTCGGAATGGAACATTTGAAAGGAACCGCCCGAAGCCCGGATTCGGAGCAGAAGCGTCCCGATCTCGGGGCCCGGCTCGAGCCGGAAAGCTCCGTCCGAGCAGCTCGTGCGGAAGCTGATGGGGAGATCCGGAAGGAGCAGGACCGAGAGGACTCCCTCAGAGGGAGGATTACCGGAGTCCGCTTTCGCAGGATCCTCGAAGTCCGCTTTCAGAGAATCGGTCTCAGGGGAGGAGAACTCCAGGATCTTCGCATGGAATTTTCCTTCCTTCAGGCAGGAGAGGTTCATGATCTGTGAGATGAAGAGTGCTTTCTGAGCGTCACCTTCGAGGGAACCGCATTCGTCAAAGAGAGACAGATAATCAGTCAGACGATGCCGGCGGGAAGGAAGGACTGCATTGTATTCCCGAAGTATATAGTAGAGATCGTCATGGTGCATGGACAGGAGCGGATCTGAGAGACGGTAGGCGTGGTATTTCCTGCCGAGATGAGGAATATCAAAGCCCGTTCCGCTGAAAGTAAGGACCGTGTCGTATGGGGAGAGCGATTCGGAAAGAGCGATCAGAAGGTCATATTCGTCGCTTTCCTTCTCCGGGGTCCAGATGAGTTCCCTTGCGGTATCTGCCAGCCGGACATTTTTGAAGTGACTTGTTCTGTAATAGCGGGTGTCGGTCTCGATATCGAGGACGCAGCTTTTCTGTCCGAGGGAGGCTGCGTGCGCGATGTGAGATGTGTTTTTTATTTCCTGTATCATGGGGTCTTCCTTTATATAGATCTGATCGGAAGATGCGAGGCATCTTTCGAAAAAGGCCGATCTGTCGGCGGAAACAGATTCGCGAACCCTGTAATCATAATTCGGCTTGCTTCGCAGGCCTTTTATCGGTAGTTCCTTACGGAACTTCCGATAAGACTCATTATAAGACCCGTCTAAATCTTTTACAACGAAGCGATTTTCCTTTTGCGTGGAGATTTTACGGAATGTGTGATAAGATATCTTCTCGTAAGCTGCGAAGCAGCTTCCGAGAAAAGGCCGATGTATCGGCCGAATTATGATTACAGGGTTCGCGAAGCGGTTCCTGTAATATATCTTCTCGTAAGCTGCGAAGCAGCTTCCGAGAAAAAGGCCGATGTATCGGCCGAATTATGATTATGAGGTTCGCGAAGCGGTTCTCATAATATATCTTCTCGTAAGCTGCTAAGCAGCTTCCAAAAAAACATGTATTCGACAGAGGGATGAGTAGTGCCGGAAAACATCAGTAAATTCCTGAGAAAATCAGATATGGTGCTTATCCTCGTTCTGGCGCTCGTTCCATGCATTATGCTCGCCGTGAATCTTCTTTCGCATGACGGGAGCAGTGCGAGGCTCGAGATCAGCGCTGACGGAAGGATCCTCGGTACCTACCCGCTCACGGAAGATCGCGTGATCGGGATCGGGGACGGCAATACATGCCGGATAGAGGACGGGGAGGTATATATGGCCGAGGCGAACTGCCCGGATCAGATCTGTGTGCACAGCGCGCATATTGATTCGCGGGGCGGGTGCATCGTCTGTCTTCCGAATAAAGTGATCCTGAAGATCGTAAGCGCTGAGAGCACGGAGGATGCGCCGGATGTGATCGCATCCGTCAGGAAGGCTGCAGTCTTCCCGATGGAGGGAAGAAGAGGGTTTAAGCGCGAATGCGGAGAGGAATTAAGGGAAACAGCGAAAAAATTGCATATCTGGGTCTGCTCCTCGCAGTGGCAGTGATCTGCGGTTATATAGAAGCCCTTATCCCCGTTCCTGTTCCGATCCCCGGGATGAAGCTGGGACTGGCCAATCTTGTGATCGCGGCTGTCCTCTATCTGTATGGGCCGTTCGAGGCAATGACGGTCACAGTGCTGCGCGTTCTGATCATCGGCTTCCTATTCGGGAACATGTTCAGCATTGTCTACAGTATGAGCGGCGCGGCTGCCAGTCTGGTCGCGATGGCAATCATAAAGCGGACCCGCGCGTTCGGAATTATCGGTGTGAGCGCGCTCGGCGGCGTCGTCCACAATGTCGCCCAGGTCGTTGTCGCAGTGCTTGTCCTGGAAGGTTTTCCCTGGAGGTGGTATCTTCCGGTCCTCATGCTGGCGGGGCTTGCCGCCGGAATCCTGGTGGGCCTTGCCGACAGGATCGTACTTCCGCGAATTTACGCGGAAGGGGAGTACTGAGTCTGCGGGGGAGCGCGAAGACTGCGCCTTTGCGGGGAAGGAAAACTGTCTGCTCCGGCGGAGCGGCGTTCATAACGGAGGTTCTTTATGTATGCATATATAAAAGGAGTTGTCACTGCGATCGAGGAGGAGAGCCTCATAGTGGAGAACAACGGAATCGGATACAGGGTCACAGTCCCTGCATCGATCCTTGACGGTGAGATCGGGACGGGGGATTCCGTCAAGATCTATACCTACTTCTCGGTGCGCGAGGACGCGATGCAGCTCTACGGTTTTCTCTCACAGGATGACCTTGACATGTTCAGAAAGCTTCTCGGTGTCAGCGGTGTCGGCCCGAAGGCCGGTGTCGCGATCCTCTCTGCGCTGGGTGCGGACACGCTGCGATTTGCCGTTCTGTCGGACGATGCGGCGACCATTTCCAAAGCGCCCGGAATCGGGAAAAAGACGGCCCAGAAGATCATTCTTGAGCTGAAGGACAAAGTGGATCTGATGGACGCATTCGAGCAGAAAGCTTCGCATACGGAAGAGAAGGAGAGCGCATCGGGGAAGGACAGCCCGCAGTCCGAAGCTGTTCTTGCGCTCACGGCTCTCGGGTATCCCAATGCACAGGCTCTGAAGGCAGTACGCGCTGCAAAGGCGGCAGGGCACACTGATGTGGAGGACCTGCTGAAGGCGGCGCTAAGGGAACTCTTATGAGTGCGGCGCGGCGGCTTATCCGCGGGAGTCGCTTATTAACGGAACCGCTGTGCGAATTCATGAACCTGATTTGGCTTGCTATGAAGCCTTTATTTCGAAAGCTGCTTTGCAGCTTCCGATGAGATCTATTCTCCATCACGAGATTGTACTCACGATGAAGGCTGGTTTCACTTTGTGCGCGTATCTTATGAAAAATCACGAGTAGTGCACGATGAAGAATAAACGGAGATACTGAAAATGCCTGTGAAGAGAAAAATAACGACAGAGGCGACCATAGAGGACAAAAAGATCGAACAGAGCCTGAGACCTCAGCTGCTCGCGGATTACATCGGCCAGGAGAAGACCAAGGCAAATCTGAAGGTCTATATTGAGGCCGCAAAGCAGCGGGGGGATGCGCTCGACCACGTCCTTTTTTACGGACCTCCGGGCCTTGGCAAGACAACACTCGCCGGGATCATCGCCAACGAGATGGGAACGCATATGAAGGTGACGAGCGGACCGGCGATCGAGAAGCCGGGCGAGATGGCGGCGATCCTCAACAATCTGCAGCCCGGGGATATCCTTTTCGTCGACGAGATCCACCGGCTGAACAGACAGGTGGAGGAGGTCCTCTACCCTGCCATGGAGGATTTTGCGATCGATATCGTGATCGGCAAGGGGGCTGCTGCCCGGTCGATCCGACTCGATCTGCCGCAGTTCACGCTGGTCGGCGCGACGACCCGGCCGGGAATGCTTACAGCTCCGCTTCGTGACCGGTTCGGTGTGATCGGCCACCTCGAATATTATTCACCGGAAGAGCTCATGGAGATCGTAACGAGGTCGGCAAAGCTTCTTGACGTACAGATCGATGAAAAGGGAGCGATGCAGCTTGCCAGGAGATCCCGTGGGACGCCGAGACTTGCCAACCGGCTCCTGAAGAGGATCCGTGACTTCGCGCAGGTCCGCTACGACGGAGTGATCACGGAGAATGTCGCCTGTGACGCGCTGGATCTGCTCGATGTCGATCAATACGGCCTCGAAATGCTCGACCGCAGGATCCTTGAGACCATGATCCTGAAGTTCTCCGGCGGTCCGGTCGGCCTTGAGACGCTCGCGGCTTCCATAGGGGAGGACCCGGGAACAATCGAGGATGTGTATGAACCCTACCTTCTGAAAATCGGTTTTCTGAACAGAACCCCGAGAGGCCGGATGGCTTCTCCCGCTGCATATCGTCACCTGGGGATCGCGATGAGTGAAGAATGACAGGCAGCCGCATGGGCGGAAGACGGAATGGTTCTGCACTGTTTCGACAGAAGCGATTTTTTACTGTGAACGTCCGGAAAACGCCGGCTGAAAGGAGGCGGAGCCTTTTACCTTTCGCGTATACGCAGTGCACCAAGCGTTTGCAGGCCGCAGGCGCAGCATGAGGTTTGTGCGCCGCCGTTAAGTAAGAGAAGTTCAGGTTGTAATTTTTCGGTATTTAAGTATAATTATGATTATCGGATTCGCGAAGCGGTTCCGATGATAAGGATATGGTGTCCGGTGCGGACACGGCAATACGGATATGTAACGGAGGCAGTTTATGTCAGCAAAGAATTCGGTCACTGTTGTGATCGCGGGGAAAGTCACCCGTCTTTCCGGCTATGAAAGTGAAGAATATCTGCAGAGAGTCGCATCCTACCTGAATCACAAGATCAGTGAGCTTTCCGAACTCAAGGGATATAATCGCCTTGCGGCTGAGACGAAAGGAAACCTCCTTGCACTGAATATTGCGGACGATTACTTTAAGGCAAAGAATCAGGCTGAGGTCTACAGTGAGGATCTTGAGAACAAGGACAGAGAGATCTATGATCTGAAGCAGAAGATCGTGGAGCTGCAGATGGACCTTGAGGAACTCACCGCTCCTGAACAGGAAAGACCGGCCGGCCGCGGGAAGAAGTAAGAGAACAGCGCAGCGCGGCACACGCAGGCAGCACAGGCGGAATGTGTATGCAGCCTCGATAAATACAGATTAAGACGGGCGATTGCGGAAGTAATCGCCTTTTTCTTTATATCCGGACCTGACAATTCGAAATGATGTGGTCTGTGGAAGCAGCGTGAACATCAAGAAGGCTTCCGCGCCGGAAAGTTCAATCTCTGACGCAGGATTTCTGTGGCTTAAGTCTCGGGATGAGTGCGCGGTATGCAAAGTGTTCCCGCTATTCCATCCCGCACATCGTTTTGCAAATACTTTTCTGAGATGACAGATGAAGTGCCGGCACTCCGGTGTCCGGTACAATAGGAGAATATATGGAAAAAATGAAGACCCGCGCCGATGTCGAGCTTCTCGCCCCGGCGGGCTCTCCGGCTGGGCTGAGAGCGGTCATAAGTGCCGGATGTGACGCCGTGTATATCGGAGGTTCAAAGTTCGGTGCCCGTGCATACGCCGAAAATCCGGAAGAGGAGGAGCTGGAAGAGCTGATCGATTATGCGCACCTTCGCGGAGTGAAGGTCTATCTCACGGTCAACACACTGCTGAAGGAGGAAGAGCTCTCTCTGCTCCCTGATTTTATAAGGCCTTATTATGAGCGGGGGCTGGACGCTGTTCTGGTCCAGGATTTCGGAGTGCTCAGGGTGATCAGGAGATGCTTTCCGGATCTCCCGATCCATGCGAGCACACAGATGACGGTGACAGGCCCCTGCGGCGCGTCCTTTCTGGCCGGACAGGGTGTGAGCCGCGTCGTTCCCGCCCGTGAAATGACACTTGACGAGCTTCGCAGGATCCATGAGGAGAGCGGACTCGAGGTGGAAGCATTTATCCACGGAGCGCTCTGCGTCTGCTATTCCGGACAGTGCCTGCTCTCGAGCCAGCTCGGCGGGCGCAGCGGGAATCGCGGAAGGTGCGCACAGCCGTGCAGACTGCGCTATGAGACCAGAACGGAAGAGGGACAGACCATAAAAGGAGATCTTCTGAGCCCGAAGGATCTGTGCCTGCTCGATCTGCTGCCTGAACTCATTGAGAACGGCGTCTCCTCCCTGAAGATAGAAGGCCGTATGAAGCAGCCGGAGTATGCGGCAGGTGTTGTCTCCGTCTACAGGAAGTATCTCGACCTCTACTTTGCGAGGGGGAGAAAAGGATATACTGTAAAAGATGCGGACAGAAGGACACTGCTCACGCTGTTCAACCGGGACGGATTTACGGACGGCTATCTCAAACGCCATAACGGTCCGGAAATGATGGCTTTTAAACGGAACGAACTGACGCAGGCTGAGGAGAAACGCCGGTCGGAGCTCTATGCGTCTTTCCGTGAAAAGTATGTTGAGAAGGAAAGAAAAGTACCCCTGCAGGGCGAAGTGTGCGTCCGGCAGGGAGCTCCGCTCTCACTGCGGGTGAGAGCCGCAGAGCAGAACGTAGAATTTATATGTACGCTTGATCAGAAGGCGCAGCCGGCCACCGCAAGGCCGCTCGATCCGGATCGGATCAGAGAGCAGATCGGGAAGACAGGCGAGACAGATTTTTATTTTGAGCGTCTTTCGGTCGACACGGACGGCACATCCTTCGTTCCGATGGGTGCGCTCAACCGGCTGAGGCGGGAAACGCTTTCGGGATTGCGGGAAAAGCTTCTCGTCCCCTTCAGAAGGTTTTCTTCGGAAGAGACGGAGACGACAGAAGCGGAAGAAAGAACGTCTGCAGAAGCGGCGGCCGGATCTTCCGCAGAGACAACAGACAGAGCAACTGCAGAGACAGCAGACAGAACGGCCGCAGAGACGGACATCTATGTGCGTGTATCGACAGACGAACAGCTCCAGACAGTCATGAGGAACCCGGAAGTCACCGGTGTCTATCTCGATGCAGCGATGCTTTTTGACGCGCACAGCCGGACCGGGAGCGCTGTCAGCAGGGCGGAGCGCTATGCGGCGGTGATTGCGCAGGCGGGGATGGAGCCCTGGATCGCGCTTCCCTATATCGAGCGGAAGGGAGAGTGCAGCGAGCTCTACGACAGCGCGGACAGACTGATCCAGGCAGGGTTGAAAGGCTTTCTGGCAGGATCCTTTGAGAGCGCGGCAGCCCTCATTGAGCGCGGTCTTGCACGATGTGTCCGGGCGGACGCGGGGATCTATGTCTGGAACAGCGAAGCAAAGCAGTTCCTCCGCGAGGCGGGAATCGGACTTGACACGGTGCCGGTCGAGCTCAACAGACGGGAGATCGCCCGGCGGGACAACAGGAAGAGCGAATGCATCGTTTACGGGCATCTGCCTCTCATGATCACGGCCCAGTGCCTTCGGAAGAATACTTCCGGATGCGACAGGGAATCGCGGCTCCTCGTGCTCGGAGACCGCAAGCGGCGTAAATTTCCTGTAAAATGTGTATGTGTTTTCTGCTATAATATACTCTATAATCCGGTCAGACTTTCCCTTCTCTCCGAGGCGGATGCTCTCGGCAGGGCAGGAGTCCGTTCGGTCCGGCTGGTCTTTACGACGGAGACCGGAGAAGAGACGGACAAAGTTTTAAAGATCGCTGTCAGGGCTTATAAGGACCGGATCCCGGCTGAAATTGAGGGGGAATATACGAAAGGACAGTTTAATCGCGGGGTAGAATGAATATTATTTTAAGAGAAGCCCAAAATTATCTTCTTGGCGCAAAGGACGGGATGAGTGAGGGAATGAACCTGCTCACACAGCTGTCCAGGGTATTCTTTATCTTTCTGATCCTGATCTTTACGCTGCAGGATTATACGTATTACAGAAAAAAGACGCAGGAGGGGCGGGAGCGCGTTGCGCATCGTCAGGTCGTCGTCATGCACTTTTTTTCGGGACTCGGCTTTCTCCTGATCTTTCTGAACACGGGAAATCTTCTTGTACTGGTATTTCTCGCGGGCGTATACATATTTTATTCCGTTGCGCGGAACGGCTACATGAGCATGTACAGCAAGGCTTCAATGCTCCTTGTCAATAATATGCTCATGCTGCTGAGCATCGGATTTATCATGATCGCCAGGCTGAATCTGGAGGAGGCCGTCAAGCAGTTCATCATCGCATCGGCCGGGATGGTCTTTTCCTTCCTCATACCGGTCATTGTTCGGAAAATGAAGATCCTGCCGCGCCTCACCTGGCTCTACGCGATCCTCGGGATAGCGGCCCTTCTGGGGGTCCTCGCACTGGCGACCGTGAGCGGGGGAGCGAAGCTTTCGATCTCGATCGCCGGCATCACGATCCAGTTCTCGGAACTCGTGAAGATCACGCTGGTCTTTTTTATCGCGGCCAGCCTTTCAAGGGATACCTCCTTCCGGTCGGTGGTGATCACGACCATCGTCGCAGCGATCCATGTGGGGATCCTGGTGCTCTCCACGGATCTGGGGACCGCGGTGGTATTCTTTGCGGCCTATATCGTGATGGTGTTCGTAGCCACGCGGAAAGCCGTGTATCCGCTTGCCGGACTTCTTGGCGGGTCACTGGCGGCAGTGGCGGCATACTTTTTATTTGCCCATGTCAGACAGAGGGTCATCGCCTGGAAGGATCCGCTCGTCGTCTATGACACGTCGGGTTATCAGATCGCACAGGCACTGTTCGCCATCGGGGCGGGCGGATGGCTCGGCACAGGCCTCTATTACGGAAGGCCCGAGACGATCCCGGTCGCGTCCAAGGATTTCATTTTTGCCGCGATCTGTGAGGAATTCGGCTGCCTGTTCGCGATCAGCCTGATCCTGATCTGTATGAATATGTTCATTCTGATCGTCAATATCTCGATGCAGATGCGCAACCCGTTCTACAAGCTAGTCGCGCTGGGACTCGGAACGGAGTATGCGGTCCAGGTCTTTCTGACGATCGGAGGAGTTACAAAGTTTATCCCCATGACGGGAATCACGCTTCCCCTGGTGAGCTACGGAGGCAGTTCGGTGATGAGCACGATCATAGTCATCGCGATCATACAGGGACTCTATATTCTGCGTGAGGATGAGGGAGAGGAACTTGAGAGACGAAAAGAAGAGAAGATACGTGGAAGATCGGACCCAACAGCAGATTGGCCGGGAGGTCCGGGAGATCATGAGGGAGAGCGAAGCGCTTCGCAGATCCCGCGAAGATGATCTCTACGACGATGAATCTGAGCTTTACAACAAAAGAGCAGGGCGGGCAATGAGCCGTCGGACGGTCTCCGATCCGGAGATACGGGAAGCCCGGCGCCGCGGCGATTCCGGGGCGGAATACCGGGAGGCGCTTGGAAGGAACCGGCCCCGCAGGATGGATCCGGACAATCAGGGACCGGAATACCGGGAGGCATACCCTGAAGACGGATATGCAGCCGTCGGCGGTCCTTACGCCGGGCGGGATGGCTCTTCCCCCGGGAGCGGAAGAAATCCATATGAGGAAGCGCCGGAGGAGTGGCAGAGCGAACCGCCGTCGGGGATACACATACGGAAAGGCGCAGCATACACTTTTGTATCCTATGTCTTCATCCTGATGTTCGTGACCCTGATCGGCTACCTTGTCTATTTTAATTTTCACAGCGACAAGGTCCAGAACAGCCCGTACAACCGCCGCCAGGATTCCCAGTCGACGTATGTGCGCCGGGGAGATATCCTGGATTCAAAGAACAATGTGATCGCAACGACGCAGGTCGATGAGAATGGAAATGAGATCCGCGTCTATCCCTATTCCAATATGTTCGCCCACGCGATCGGATATTCCACGAACGGTAAGAGCGGCGTCGAGTCGATCATGAACTATGACCTGCTGACGTCCCATGATAATTTCCTGGACCGGATCGTAAATGAATTCCGGGGGGTAAAGAACAAGGGGGATACGGTCGTCACGACACTGGACGCGGACCTGCAGCAGGCTGCCTACAACGCTCTCGGCGATTATCAGGGAGCGGTCATTGTGCTGGATCCGCATCTCGGATCCGTTCTTGCCATGGTCAGCAAACCGGACTTTGATCCGAATACGATCGCCGCAGACTGGGAAACGATCATATCGGATCCGGCCGGCAGTCAGCTCGTGAACCGGGCGACGCAGGGGCTTTACCCGCCGGGCTCGACCTACAAGATCGTCACAGCGCTTTCCTATATGCAGCGGTACGGTACGACGGACGGCTTTTCCTACAACTGCGGAGGAGAGCTCGTGATCGACGATTATGTCGTTCACTGCTATGACGGGACCGCCCACGGGGAGGAGAACTTTGGAAATGCATTTGCCAACAGCTGCAACTGCGCCTTCGCGGCGATCGGCCTCGGCCTCGGCCCGGCACAGCTGACGAAGACTTCCGAGGAGCTGCTTTTCGGAAAGGAACTTCCTTGCGAACTGCATTACAACAAAAGCCGCTTTAATCTGACGGCGGAGAGCGATCAGGCGACGATCGCCCAGACAGCTTTCGGGCAGGCCGGAACGCTTGTGACGCCCTATCACATGGCGCTCATCACGTCCGCGATCGCGAACAGGGGAATGCTCATGCAGCCTCAGCTCGTCGGACGGGTCACGAGCTCGGACGGGACATATGTTGAGAACCGCAATTCAAAAGAGTTCGGAGCGATCATGACGGAGGCGGAGGCAGAGGCTCTCAAAGCGCTCATGTGCCAGGTCGTGAACGAAGGGACCGCGGGCGAGCTTTCCGGACTTCCGTACTCGGTGGCCGGGAAGACCGGGTCAGCAGAGTACACGATGTCTGACGGGCAGATCGGCACGCATTCATGGTTCGCAGGATTTTCCAACGTGGAGGACCCGGATATCGTTGTCGTCGTTCTGGCCGAGAACGGCGGACCCGGAAGCCAGACGGCGGTTCCCGTTGCGCATGCTGTCTTTGACGCGTATTATAATAAATAAGTCCATTCTGCGCCGGAATTGACAGGCAATTCTTGCTGCGAGCGCACTTTGTTCTAGTAGAGGTTGAAGAAACATGTTAAAATGGTCACAGGATTTATATATCGGAGACGAAATATTTGACAGCTTCGAGACTGTCAGAGAGAGACTGGAGCGCGGAGAACCGGTCGCCAGGGCCTGGCTCCTCACGAAGCCGGCCAATCCGGTCAATCAGCTTGAGATCATGAACTGCCGGTACCTGGTACAGGAGGCCTGCAGAGAGTTTGTTCCCGAAATAATCGGAATGGCGCTGGACAAAAAAGAAGCGGTCAGAATGATCCTTCTCATGACAGAGGCCTGCGTGGAAAAGACGAACAGTGCGGACATCCGGGCTTTTCTTGATACGGCTCCGGATATCTCCGGAATACATCATATTCATTAAGACACGAGCAAAGCGGGTATCAAAAGGATGTCGATCATACTGACAATATTAAAAGTAATAGGAATCATTCTTCTTATTATCCTTCTTGTTGTGCTTGCTGTCCTTCTGCTTCTTCTCTTTGTCCCGTTCCGCTACAGCGCGGGGGGAAGAAAGGAGGGAGATGCCCTGGAATTCTCCGGGAAAGTGACCTGGCTCCTGCATGCGGTGACGGTCCAGGTGGGCTTTGAGCCCGGAGGGGCGGGCCTTACGAAGGATCTCAGGATATTCGGGATCTCCCTCCTGAAGCTCAAAGAGAAGCTCTCCTCCGGCAAGAAAGGCACGGGCAGCGCCAAGCTCCCGGCGGACGGGGGTGCGGAGAAGATCGCGGCGGAAGAGATCAATGTGCAGGAGGCCGGTGAGGCTTCCCCTGCTTCGGATACCTCCGCAGAGGCAGGAGCGACGGAGGCTTCGGCAGATTCCGGAGACGTACCGGCTGCAGACGGGGCAGAAGTTCTGCCGAGGGAGCCGGAGACGGAGGAATCGATCCCGGATGCCGAAGGAACAGATCCGGGAGGACAGACCGTGGAGGCTCCGGATGCGGGTCCGGAAAACAATGAAGAAGAGAACGAGGGAGCTGATTCCGGCAGAGAGACCGTGGAGATCGAAGAAGCATCCCCTGCGTCTTCGAAAGGCGGGGCCGGAATTTCCGGCGATTCTTCGGCGAGCGGTCCGGGCCGGGTAAAGGCTGTCAGGAGAAGGGTGATCGACCTTATCTTTTCCGTGCTTTCGAAGATCGCGGGGAAGCTCAACGGGATCATCGGAAAGCTCTTTCAGCTCGTACTTAAAGTTTTCATCAGGATCTGCCTGCTTCCGCTCACGATCGTGGAGAAGCTGGATGCGGTCCTCCGAAAGATCGGAAAAATCTGCAGGAAGATCGGGGCTTTCAGTGATTTCATTTTTGACGAGAGGGTGCAGACATTTCTTGCCGGAATTATGGGAATGCTGAAGAAGCTGATCGGACATGTTCTTCCCAGAAGGCTCAACGGATATGTGCGGTTCGGGCTCGATGATCCCGGACGCACGGGAAGAGTGCTTGCCGCTGTGGCTCCGTTCTACCCGAAGTACGGGAAGACCTTCAGCCTTGAGCCGGACTTCGATGATCTGTGCTTTGAGGGAAAGGCGGAGCTGAAAGGCCGGATCTATCTGTTTTACGTTGCGTTTATTGGCCTCAGAGCCATATTAAATAAAAACACAAAGTATGTTATCAGACAGCTTAAGAAATTGAAGGAGGTCAGATAAAATGGCAGACAATGATTTCAAGTCGACAGTGGACTCCCTGTTACGGGGAATGAACCAGTTCGTATCATCCAAAACTGTAGTGGGAGACGCACTTCATGTCGGCGATACGATCATCGTACCGCTTGTGGATGTATCCTTCGGAGTAGGTGCCGGCGCGACAGCCGGAAATTCGAAGAATTCAAATTCCGGCGGCGGTGTCGGGGGAAAGGTCTCTCCGACAGCTGTCCTTGTCATTTCAAACGGCACGACCAAGATGGTCAATGTCAAGAGTGCTGACAGCCTTTCAAAGATCCTTGATATGGTTCCTGATTTCGTGAACCGCTTCACGAACAAGGGCGGTGCTTCCGCGGCAGCGGACGACATCAAGGTCGAAGACCTGAACGTGGACGTCACGGACAAATAAAAAAAGCAGGAACGCCTCGGAGTTCCTGATCGGATGGGCAGGCTCAGGCTGCCCATCCTGTGCGTTGCGCAAATCTCGCCGCTTGCCGCCCGATGCCCGCTTGCCGTCAAATGCCCGCTCGTGTCGGCACGGCGGCCACTTTCCGGCCTTATCGCGCAAAAAAAGAAGATCCTCCGGTCATCCGGAGGATCTTAATGTTTCAGTTCCATAGGCGAGCCTCAGGCTCTCTCGACTTTGCCGGCTCTAAGGCAGTGAGTGCAAACATAAGCATGCTTCGGCGCACCCTTTACCATAACCTTGACTCTCTTAATGTTGGATTTCCACATATGATTGGATCTTCTATGAGAATGGCTCACATTATTGCCAAAATGAGCACCCTTTCCACAAACAGAGCATACAGCCATCGATAACACCTCCTTACAACAGAATAAGGCCTACATGGCCTGCAACGTCAATTATTCTAACAGATGGCATGAAAGGTTGCAAGCTTTTTTGTGAGATTTTCTTGTGAGAACCGCTCTGCGAAACCCATAATGATAAAAATCCTTCACTTTTTGCGGCAAAACGTTTATAATACCTGTGTCCGGCATACTTTGCCGGGATTTTGGTATGCACATTTATTCCTCATTGCGCTATTCCTCATGACATCAGTCTCGGGATACGGGTGCAGAGTGAAACATGGATTCATCGTGAGTGCGTTCTCCCGATCAAGAACAGTTCTTATCCTTTATCGTGCTTTTACCGGCCGATTTATACATGAGACGCGCGCACAGTGAATCCGGTCCTCATCGCGGGTACGATCCCGCAATGAAGATTATAAGCCTTCGGCGGAAAAGCAGCCGCGCAAATCGTAAGGTGCTTCGCACCCTGCACGGTGCGGCAGGAACGCCGGGGCGTTCCTGAAAGGAGGGTCTTGATGAAGGGACATATTAGTTCTGAATATGGAGATATAACGATCAGCCCCGATGTGATCGCAACGTATGCGGGTTCGGTGGCAGTCGGCTGCTTCGGTATTGTCGGAATGGCTGCGTACAGCGTAAAGGACGGATTGGTCCACCTGCTGAAAAAAGACAGTCTCCGGTACGGCATTAATGTAAAAATCGATAAGGATCGTATCTCTCTTGTGATACACTGCATCGTTTCATATGGTGTGAGTATCCCGGCGCTCGCGGATAATCTGACGGAGAGCGTCAAATATAAGATGGAGCAGTTTACAGGCATGACGGTTGAACACATTGATATCCTTGTTGAGGGCATCCGTGTCATTGACTGATGATTGCCGCGGCAGCGAGCAGGCAAACGCTCTGGTCTGCCGGTACGACCTGTGCGAAAGGCACAGCTCATGAACTGAAATTTTGGAGGTCTCAGGTGAGTACGAATACTATCGATGCGCAGCTGTTCCGGAAAATGTTCCTCTCCGGAGCGCGTAATCTTGAAATAAGAAAGAACTGGATCAACGAACTGAATGTCTTCCCCGTACCGGACGGCGATACGGGGACGAATATGACGATGACGATCATGTCTGCCGCAGGAGATGTGAGCGCGATCGAAGATCCCACGATCGACGATCTTGCCAAGGCGATTTCTTCAGGCTCTCTTCGCGGAGCCCGGGGAAATTCCGGTGTCATTCTTTCTCAGCTTCTCCGCGGCTTCACGAATACGATCAGGGATCATTCCGAACTGGACGGTGAGCTGATCGTCGCCGCCATGCAGAAGGCAGTTGAGACGGCTTATAAGGCTGTCATGAAGCCGAAAGAGGGGACGATCCTGACAGTTGCGCGCGTGATGTACGAGAAGGCGCAGGAATTTGAGGAGAAGGAAGATCTTGACAAACTCTTCCAGGTGATCCTCACAGCGGGTGACGAAGCCCTTGCAAATACCCCGGAGCTTCTTCCGGTCCTCAAAGAGGCCGGTGTCGTGGATTCCGGCGGGCAGGGCCTTATGACCGTTCTGCACGGCGTGGTCGATGCGTATAACGGTCTGGAGCTGAACTTCGATTTCAAGGCTCCCGAAACGAAAGTGCAGACTGTCAGACAGCCGATCAGCACGGATGATATCAAGTACGGATATTGTACGGAGTTCATCGTGAAGCTGGAGAAGGAGTTCACCGAGGAGGACGAGGCCTCGATGAAGGAGTTCCTGTTCTCGCTCGGCGACAGCCTTGTCTTTGTCGCGGGGGATGGAATGGTAAAAGTGCATGTCCATACCAATCACCCGGGACGTGCCTTTGAAAAAGGTCTCGAGTACGGTCAGCTTACGAGGATGAAAGTCGACAACATGCGCGAAGAGCACGAGGAAAAGCTCTTTAAGTCGGAAGTTGTGCAGGCGGCAAGAGAGGCGGAAGCGAAGCAGAGAGCGCTGGAGGAAGAAAAGGCGGAAGCTGCCTCGAAAAAGGAAAGCGCTTTTGTCGCTGTGACCATCGGCGACGGACTGGCCGAGCTTTTCCGCGGGCTGGGCGTGGATGCCGTGATCGAGGGCGGACAGACGATGAATCCGAGCACGGATGATATGCTCCGGGCGATCAAAGAGGCCAACGCGGAGAATGTCTACATCCTCCCCAACAATAAGAACATCATCCTTGCCGCAAATCAGGCAAGAGATCTTGTGACGGACTGCAATGTCTATGTCGTTCCTACGAAGACCGTGCCGCAGGGAATCGCTTCTGTTGTAAATTTTGTGCCGGGAAAGGATCCGGAGACGAACTTTACGGATATGACGGAAGAACTCGCGAACATAAAGAGCGGCGAGGTGACTTACGCTGTCAGGGACACAAAGATCGACGGAAAAGAGATCAAGTCCGGAGATATCATGGGAATCGGCGATGAGGGGATTCTCGCAGTCGGTGCGGATGTCGAACATGTCGTACTCGGGATGCTTGACAGTATGGTCGATGAGGATTCGGAGCTTGTAAGCCTCTATAACGGAAAAGATTACAGCGAGGAGGCGGTCTCGGCGCTCGCCGCGATGATCGAGGAGAAGTATCCGGATCTTGAGGTTGAAGTGAATTACGGCGGACAGCCGCTCTACTATGTGCTTCTCTCGGTAGAGTAAGGCAGGGGACAGGCGCAGCGGGACCTGCAAAGCCTCCGACGTAAAAATCAGCTGCGCAGACAGGAAGGTGCTCCGCAGTCTTACGCGGCGCAGAAGGAACGCCGGGGCGTTCCCGGACCCTGCCTGCAGAGGCGGGGCATCTTATGCGTATATATACGTTCTTAAAATTGTGAGGCTGCCGCACGGGATCATGCTTCGGGAGCCGGGGTCTATGTGAGTCCGGAATTCCGCTGATCCCGATGCGGCAGCTCTTTTTCATCCCGACGCAGAATCCCCGGGCTTACGCGTGAGAATTCTGCTCCCGATAAAGGTTCCCCTTTTGCATGGGATATAAGAGGAGCGTCTGGAAAGACATTTCCGGGCGTTCCGGATCGATCCGCCGGACGGTCATGGAGATTTTTATGAAACTGACAGAGTTACCCGGAGTGGGCCCGAAGACCGAAGCGCTCTTTATGAAGCTTGGAATAAATGACTGCGATTCGCTCACGCGTTACTATCCGCTCCACTATGATTCATACGATGAACCGGTCCCGATAAGCGGGATAACGGTCGGTAAAAAGATCACGGTGAAGGGTACCGTGAGCGGGCCCGTCAATGTCTTTTCGGCGGGAAAGAACAGGAAGATCTTAAGCTGCACGATCAGCGACGGGACAAAAAGTCTCAGGCTGGTCTGGTACAACGCCCTTTTTATCCGCTCTGTGCTGAAAAAGGGGGATACATGTTATTTCAGAGGGATCGTCGCTGTTCGCCGCGGCGCAGAGGTGATGGAGCATCCGGAGATTTTCCGGCCCGACCAGTATGAGGAGAAACAGGGAGTACTGCTCCCGGTATACGGTCTGACAAAGGGACTTTCCAATAACGCGGTCACGAAGGCTGTCCGCGCTGCCTTCAAACTGTGCGGGGCTCCGGACGAATATCTGCCCGAGCAGATGGTCCGGCATTACGGGCTCATGGATGAAAAGGCCGCGTGTGAGAAGATCCATTTTCCGGCAGACCGGGAAGAACTCAACGGAGCGCGGAAAAGGATCGCATTTGATGAATTTTTCTTCTTTATCCTGGCTCTCAGGATGCTGAAGAGCGAGGAGGAGGACGTCCCCTCGGAATTTCCGATGAAGGTCTGCTGGGAGACGGAGGATCTGATCGATGCCCTTCCCTACAGGCTGAGCCTGGCACAGGAGCGCGTCTTCAGAGAGACCGAGGCCGATCTTGCAAGCGGCAGGATCATGTCGAGACTGATACAGGGGGATGTCGGTTCCGGAAAGACCATACTGGCATTTCTTGCGCTCGTCATGACCGCATGCAACGGGTACCAGGGAGTCCTTCTCGCACCGACGGAGGTCCTCGCCCGCCAGCATTATGAAAAGTTCGTCTCTCTGACGGAAGCCGTCCCGGATCTTCCTGTTCACCCGGTCCTGCTCACGGGCTCGCTCAGAGCTGCCGAGAGACGGAAGACTCTTGCCGGGATCCGGGAGGGAACGGCAAATATCGTGATCGGGACGCACGCCCTCATTCAGGACGCTGTCGAATATCATGAACTCGCGCTGGTCATCACGGATGAGCAGCACAGATTCGGCGTCTGTCAGCGGAAGGCCCTGACGATGAAGGGAAAAACGCCTCACATGCTCGTCATGTCGGCGACACCGATCCCCAGAACGCTTGGAGTCATCTACTACGGCGATCTCGATATATCGATCGTGGATGAGAAGCCCGCTGCAAGGCTTCCGATAAAAAACTGTGTCGTCGATGAGTCGTGGAGAGCGAACGCGATGCGCTTTTTCGCGAAGGAGCTCGCGGCAGGACATCAGGTCTATGTGGTCTGCCCGATGATCGAGGAGAATGAGGAGATCCGGGCGGAAAATGTCATTGACAGGACGAGGGAGCTCAAAAAGATCTTCCCGGACTTCCCGGTCGCCATGCTGCACGGGAGGATGAAGCCGGATGAGAAGAACCGCATCATGGAATCCTTCGCTTCCGGGGAGATCAGGATCCTTGTCTCCACGACTGTGATCGAGGTGGGTGTGGACGTTCCGAACGCTACCGTTATGATGATCGAGAATGCGGAGCGCTTCGGGCTTGCCACGCTTCATCAGCTCCGCGGCCGGGTAGGGCGCGGGGAATTCCAGTCCTACTGCATTTTCATGACAGGACAGCAGAGCAAAGAGATCGCGGAGCGTCTCTCTATCCTGAACGAGTCGAACGACGGTTTCCGCATCGCCGAGAAGGATTTTGAACTCAGGGGTCCGGGAGATCTGCTTGGGATCCGTCAGAGCGGAGAGGCGTATTTTAAGGCGGCGGACCCCGTTGTGGACAGGGATATGCTGAAAGCGGCAGGAGAACTGGCTGCGGTGATCATGCAGGATGACCCGGCGCTTGCAGGAGAAGAATATTCGGTGCTCAAAGAAAGGATCGGAAAGTATCTCTCGGATTCGGAAGGTGCCGTCATTCTCTGATACACGCCTGATTTTTGCGGAATGAGCAGGCGATTTGAATACTTTTTTCATATTTTCTGGGCAAAACCACGAAAAAACAAAAAAATACTTGCTCTCAAATTGGGTATTTTGCTATAATAATTGAGTAATATTGATTATTTTTTGGCAAAGAGGCGGGGATATGAATATAGGTATAATCGCACATAACAGCAAGAAGACTCTGATCGAGGATTTCTGTATTGCTTATAAGGGGATTCTTTCAAGGCATGACATCTATGCTACGGGAACGACCGGCAGGAGAATCGAGGAAGTGACGAGCCTGCATGTTCATAAATTTCTCCCGGGATCTATCGGAGGGGACAAACAGTTCACCGAGATGATCGAGCGCAACGCTATGGACCTGGTGATCTTTTTCTATAATCCGAATATGATCGACAGCAAGGATCCCGACGTGATGACGGTCGTGATGGCCTGCGACCGCAACAATATTCCGATCGCGACCAACATCGGTTCCGCGGAGGTCATGATCCTCGGTCTCGGAAGAGGAGACCTCGACTGGAGGCTCAATGTAAAGAGCAGTGATATAGTATGAGAGTAATTGCAGGAACAGCCCGTTCCATGCCGCTTCGGACGGTGAAGGGGATGGAGATACGGCCTACGACAGACAGGACGAAAGAGACCCTGTTCAATATTCTGATGCCGAGAATACCGAACTGCAGATTTCTTGATCTTTTTGCGGGGAGCGGGTCCATCGGCATCGAAGCCCTGAGCAGAGGAGCCAAAGAGGCGGTCTTTGTTGAGAATACCAGAGCGCATCAGGCATTGATCCTCGAGAATCTCGAATTCACGAAGCTCGCCGACCGGGCGAAGATCGTAAAGGGAGACGTGAATACGGTACTCCCGAGACTCGAGGGAGGAGAGCCTTTCGACGTCATTTTCATGGATCCGCCGTTCAACCACGGTCTGGAGAGAGCGGCGCTCGAGGTCCTGTCACATCTTGATCTGCTGGCGGAAGACGGGGTCATTGTCGTCGAGTCATCCCCAAAGACAGATTTTTCCTGGCTTTCGGAGCTCGGCTACAGGAAGATCAAAGAGAGAAGATACTCCATGAGCCAGCATATCTTTCTTGTGAGAGATTGAAGATCCGGCGGGAAAGAAGCTGCGCAGGCCGGAAGATACTTTGCACCATGCGCGGCATGTCAGGAAGGCTTCTGCGTTCCTGAAGGAAAACTGTATGTTTTGGCGATTTATGGTTCATATGTGAAACTGTGTGCATTACTGCGCAGTGCGGCGTTTTGCGGAGACCTGTGTTTTTTTGTATGTGAGGTATTGGATTTATGCGGAGGGCAGTATATCCGGGGTCCTTTGACCCTGTGACCTATGGACATCTTGATATTATAAAGAGAGCGGCATTGATCTTTGATGAGGTCGTGATCGGTGTTCTGCGCAATTCACAAAAAACTCCGTTGTTTTCCACAGAAGAACGTGTTAAGATACTTAAGGAAGTGACTGCAGATATACCAAATGTAGTCGTTCGTTCATTTGAAGGTCTTTCCGTGAATTTTGTACGTGACTGTGACGCGCAGGTCATCATCAGAGGCCTGAGGGCCATGACGGATTTTGAGTACGAACTCCACATGGCACAGACGAACAAGGTCATTATGCCTGAGATCGACACAATGTTCCTGGTAACAAGTCTTAATTATGCGTATCTAAGTTCAACGACTGTCAGGGAGCTCGCCTCATTCAGATCAGACGTATCCGCTTTTGTGCCGCCTGCCGTCGTAGAGGCGTTAAATGAAAAGTATGCCGGAAAGTGACTTTCCGGGAAAGATCTGTAAGGACGCTTAGACGTTCCTGATGAATATCACAGAGTTACAAGGAGAAGGAATCATGGCCAGCAGAATTGAGCAGATTATTGAAGAAATCGAGGAGTATGTAGACAGCTGCAGATTTCAGCCGCTGTCAACGACGAAGATCGTCGTAAACAAGGAAGAGCTTGAGGAACTTCTGAGGGAGCTCAGACTCAAGACTCCGGATGAGATCAAAAGATATCAGAAGATCATTTCCAATAAGGACGCTATTCTTGCGGACGCGCAGGCCAAGGCAGACGGAATCATCGCGAGCGCCGAGACGAGAGCGAAAGAGCTTGTCAGCCAGCATGAGGTCATGCAGCAGGCGTATGCGCAGGCCAATGAGACCATCAACAGAGCAAATCAGCAGGCACAGGGAATCCTCGATTCCGCCACGCAGGATGCAAATAACATTCGTATCTCCGCGCTTACATATACCGACGACATGCTTGCGAACATCGAGAACATGGCAGGCATGACGATCCAGGATGCGGGCATGAAGTACAAGGCATTCATTGACTCTCTTCAGAACGCATATGATACTGTCAGACAGAACCGTCAGGAGCTCTCCCCGCAGACCGCTCAGTCAGCGGAGCCGTCTTTATATGACGAAGATGATTTCGATGACAGACTGGATGAGGATGACGAGGACTGATTTGAATCTCTGACGCAGGATCATCGTGATCGTATTCATGAGAGGAATGCGCAAAGAGAAACAGATCTCTGATCCGGGTCACAAAGCGGGCATCAGAGCGGATGGTTCGGCGGATCGCTGCTGCACGAAAAGAGCATGTGCTTCGCGCTCTGTATTTAGCTGCAGGGATACCGGGGCTTTCTTGATTTTAGTTTGAGGAGTGGGGATGTTCTGGCGAGCGTCCCCTCTTTTTATCTATACAATTCGTTCTTCCGGGAACCAAATATATTTTGAAAAGGAGACATTATGGATAATCTTAAACCTGAGAATGTATTTCGGTATTTCAAGGAAATTTCAGATATTCCACGCGGGTCAGGCAATACAGATGCGATCACAGAGTATCTTATTCAGTTCGCGGTCAGCCACGATTTTGATGCCATCGCGGACGAAGTCGGCAATGTGATCATTAAGAAGGCGGCGACGGAAGGCTACGAGGAAGCGGAGGGGATCATCCTCCAGGGACACGTCGATATGGTCTGCGCCGCTGCTCCGGAGAGCAGCCATGATTTTCTGAACGATCCGCTGGATCTTAAGACAGACGGAGATTATCTTTATGCCGAAGGAACGACGCTGGGAGGCGACGACGGAATCGCGGTCGCCTACATGCTTGCGATCCTTGACGACGACGAGATCCCGCATCCGGCTATTGAATGCCTGTTCACGGTCGACGAGGAGATCGGCCTTCTGGGCGCGGCAGCGCTGGATCCGGAATACCTCGACGGGCATGTGATGATCAATCTTGATTCCGAGAATGAGGGTGTTCTCACGGCCGGATGTGCAGGCGGTGTCCGGGTGGATACCACGATCCCGATCGGACGGGCTTCCATCAAGGGAATGCCTCTCCTTATAGAGATCGGAGGACTTCTCTCCGGCCATTCGGGGGATGCGATCGACAAGGGCAGGATCAACGCACTGAAGCTCATGGGCAGATTCCTCTTTGAGCTGGACCAGAAGACAGCATTCTCGCTCGTCGATGTCAGCGGCGGAGATAAGGACAATGCCATTCCGGCAGAGGCCAAGGCACACCTGATCGTGGATGAGGATGATCTTGAGACGGCAAAGAATTTTACAAAAGAGTTTGCTCTTAAGATCAAGCGGGAGTATGCGGGTACGGATGACGGGCTCGTGATCCGCATCGAGAGCGGGCGCACGCATAAGGTCACCGTCATGGATCCGGAAAGCCAGGAAAAAGTCATTGCATTCCTCATGCATGTCCCGAACGGTGTGAGACATATGAGCGGAGTGAACAGCGGACTGGTCCAGACTTCGACGAATCTCGGCATTGCAAGGACGGGCGCGGAGCAGTTCGTGACGACATCCCTGACACGGAGCAGTGTGCTCTCCGAGAGGGATGCGCTCGCGCAGGAGATCATCAGTCTTGCTGCCCTTCTTGGCGGAGCGGGGTACTTAAAGGAATCCTATCCGGCATGGGAGTACAGGGAGGAGTCGAATCTCAGAGAGACAATGATCCGGGTCTACAGGGAGCGCTTCGGGAAAGAGCCCGAAATCTCCATTATCCACGGCGGGCTCGAATGCGGAATCTTCTATGATAAAATCAGCAATCTTGACGCTGTATCAATCGGCCCGGAAATTAAAGACATTCATACACCGAACGAAAAGCTCTCGATAAGCTCTGCGGAGAGGACATGGGAATACCTGCTTGACGTTCTGAAGGCACTTAAGTGAGGAGTCCGGCTTCAAGATGGAAATCCAATTATGGAGAGAGATTCTTCATCCCTATGAACAGGCAGTGAATGAGATCATCGTCAAGTTCCTCTGCCTGAGGGATGAGTTTCGAAAGAACAATATATATTCTCCGATCGAGAGTGTCTCCGGAAGGGTAAAGACGGTCTCCAGCATACTGGATAAGATGCAGAGAAAAAACGTTCCCTTCGAGCACCTGGAAGAGGAGATCGAGGATATTGCGGGTATTCGGATCATCTGCCAGTTCGTCGAGGATATTGAGAGGGTGGTCGACCTCATCCGCGGACGCTCCGACATGGAGATCCTGGAGATGAAGGATTATCTGGCCTATAAGAAGAAGAGCGGATACCGCAGCTATCATGTGGTCGCGGGATATACCGTGGATACGATCCACGGACCGAAAAAGCTGCAGGTAGAGATCCAGATCCGGACGATGGCCATGAATTTCTGGGCTACGACCGAACACTCTCTTCAGTACAAATATAAGGGAGAGATCCCTCTGCATGTATCCACAAGACTGCAGAAAGCGGCGGATGCGATCTTCAATCTGGACAATGAAATGTCACAGGTGCGATCGGAGATCATCGACGCGCAGAACGATATGCAGATAAGGACCGGAATCGTCAAAGAGATCCTTTCGGCAATTGAAAATCTATACAAAGTTGCAAGTGAACGTGAGGTCAAAAAGGTGCAGGATGAGTTCTACCGGATATTCCGTCTGAATAATCTGTATGAACTCAGAAGATTCCAGAAGCAGCTGGATATTCTTGCGGAGGGGTATCGGGTCCAGTCGGTGGACACAGAGAGCCGCACTGTCGAAGACCAGTAGGATCACGGGCTGCACCAGGCAGCCGGCAGTAATGCACATATATGAGCCCGGATTTTCTCTTTATGCGAAAAAGAGAGGATCCGGGCCGTTCCATATAAGACACATGGAGGACGCCTTGAATCTTCCCGAACAGTATTTAAAGGAAATGCAGAACCTTCTCGGAGCGGAATATGATGGCTGGCTGAGAGCTATGGAGGAGCCTGCGGTGACCGGCCTGCGCACGAATGACCTGAAAACAGGCTCCGAAGATTTCCCGGATCTTTTTGCCGTCTCCGGTATCACGGAGAGGCCGGAAAGAATTCCCTGGATCCATAACGGTTTTTTTACGGAGGACAGCAGCCTCTATTCAAAGCATCCGCTCTATCAGGCGGGCGTCTGGTATATCCAGGAGCCCTCGGCTATGACACCGGCGGAGCTTCTTCCTGTCTCGGAAGGAGATTATGTCCTTGATCTGTGCGCAGCGCCCGGCGGAAAAGCCTGTCAGCTTCTTTCGAAGTTGAACGGGACAGGGATACTGTATGCCAATGACCTGTCCGCAAGCCGTACTCAGGCGCTCAGAAAGAATCTGGAGATGGCGGGTGCCGTGAATGCATTCGTGACCGCTGAGGAGCCGGGGAGACTCGCTGCTCATTTTCGGGAGTACTTTGACAGGATCCTTGTGGACGCGCCCTGCTCCGGCGAGGGGATGTTCCGCCGGGAGCCGTCGATGCCTTCTTTCTGGAGAAAGCAGGGTCCTTCGTTCTATCAGCCGATCCAGCTTGAGATCCTGAGAGAAGCCGTGCGGATGCTGAGACCCGGCGGGATGATGCTTTTTTCTACCTGCACGTTCTCGGCAACGGAAAATGAAGGAAACGTCGAGCGTCTTCTCGATGAATTCCCGGAGCTTCGTCTTGTGGAGATCCCGCTGCGTCCCGGCTTCGCCCGCGGCGCAACAAAGCGCACGGAAGGATGCGTCCGGCTCTACCCCCACAGACTGAGAGGGGAAGGGCAGTTCGCCGCTCTCTTTCAGAAAGAGGGAAATGCGGATCCCCGGCCGTCCTGTGAAAAGCAGATCTGGGAGAAGAACGGGGAGATCTACCTGATCCCCAAAGATATGTATCCGGTGCCCGGCCTTCGCTACCTTCTGACAGGACTGCATGTCGGAACATTGCGGAGGGACAGGATCGCTGCGGCCCAGGGGCTTGCCCAGGCACTTTCAGCCGGTCAGTGGCCAAAGTATATAAACCTGTCAGGTACGGATGAGAGAGTGTCAAAATACCTCCGGGGAGAGACGATCTTTGCGGAGCCCGCGGAGATCACTCAGGGAGGAACCTGTCCGCTGCTTCCGGAAGCGCTCACCGGGACGGGAATCCGGATCGGGACCGGGGAGGCGTCGAACGGGAAGATGACCGGAGACCGCAGAGAAAATGAGAGAGGCAGAAAGAACGCCCGGCGCGGAAAAGGGAAAAAGGATTCATCCGGAAAACGGGAGTCTGCGGGAGATGCTTTCGGAGGAAGAGGGCCTGTCGGACCCTGCAGGATGGATCTCCGCGAGATCCTGATCCTTGTGGACGGATTCCCGATCGGCTTTGCGGATCCCGGTGTAAACGGAATGCTTAAGAACCGGAGAAATCCGGGGTGGAGGATTTGATGCAGAATTTAAAGAAGGAACTTGCCGCGTGCAGCGCCGTCATATTTGACCTCGACGGAACTCTGATCGATTCCATGGGCATGTGGAGTGAGATCGATGTTGAATACCTTATGCGTTTTGGAATCGAAGCTCCGGCGGATCTGCAGAAAGAGCTGGAGGGGCTCATGTACTCTGAGGTCGCCAGATATTTTAAGAAGAGATTTCATATTCCGGACTCGGTCAGTGAGATCGGGGACGAGTGGGTGCGGATGGCCGGAGAGAAGTACCGAAAGAGTATTCCGCTGAAGCCCGGCGTGCGGGAGTTCCTTGCTGCCGTGAAGGCTCAGGATCGAAAGACTGCGATCGCATCCAGCAATCACCTGCAGCTGATCGAAGATATACTGAAGATCCACGGTATCTATGAGTATATCGACGCGATCACGACCTGCGATGATGTGGGGCGGGGAAAGCCTGACCCCGAGGTCTATACCGTCACGGCAAAAAAACTCGGGATCGATCCGGCCTCCTGTCTGGTGTTTGAAGATATACCGGTGGGGATCCAGGCGGGAAAGGCGGCGGGAATGAGCGTGATCGCTGTAGCAGACGTTTACTCCGAACACATGCGGGAAGAAAAGATCCGTATGGCCGACGGCTATATCACAGACTTCCGGGAGCTCCTGTGAGGCGGAACGGTGTAAAGGAAGTTTTTCGTGCAAGTCATACAAAACTATGATAGAATAGCGTTTCAGAAAGCACGCGGAACGTCAGGAGCTTTCATAAATACGGAGGCAGATATGAAAAAAGCGGCAAAAGGCGAATACGGATATTTTCGATATGAGAGGAAGAGAAGGCTTCTTATGACATTCATCCTCCTTCTGATCCCTGTTACGCTCTTTCTGATCGGATTTTTCATCTTCGGCACCGAAAAAAATATCCTGATGGTCCTTTCGATGGTCACGGTCATCCCCTTTGCGATGGGGGTCACCGGAACGGTCGCCGTGTTCCTGCAGAAATCGATCCCTGAGGACGTGTATAAGAAGATCCGCGAACACGAGGGGAGCCTCACGATGGCCTATGAGCTCTATGTCACCAACGAGAAGGCAAGCACGATGCTCGATGCCGCTGCGATCTGCGGGAAGAACCTCGTCGCCTACGTCTCTGACGAGAAGGCCGATACGGCTTTTACGCAGGACTATATCAGGCGTACCATGCGGACGGCAGGATACGGGATGGATGTGAAGCTCATGAAGAATCTCGATAAATTTATCGAGCGGCTGGACAGTCTGAATGAGCACGCCGATTCGCTTCGTGAGGGCATCGCATTTACCCCCGATCCACAGTATCCGGAATATACACGGGAGCAGATGGTCTGGCTGACGCTCACGCAGATATCGCTGTGAGACAGGAGTATGTCAGAAAATAGAACATGAAAGAGTTCCGAATAAAGAAGAATGAAGCGGAACAGCGCTTCGACAAGTATCTTGCGAAGCTCCTTCCCGGCGCTCCGAAGAGCTTCCTCTACAGGATGCTGAGAAAGAAGAATATTGTCCTGAACGGCGGAAAGGCGCACGGCCAGGAGATCGTCCGGGAGGGCGATCTTGTCCGTCTCTTTCTGGCAGATGAAACCTTCGACAAATTCTCAAAGCGGCCGGATGCGGAGACCCCGCCCTCTCGTGAAAATGAAAGGCTCCCGGATTCCGCAAGGTCCCTTTTTGATCCTCCGGTCTATGCGGACGAAGACATCCTGCTCATCAATAAGCCCCGGGGCATTCTGTCTCAGAAGGCAGGTGCGGAGGATGTCAGCCTGAACGAGCTTCTCTGCCGCTGGTGGCTGGAATCCGGGATCGGGACGGAGGAGGATCTGCGTACATTTCACCCTGCTGTTATGAACAGGCTGGACCGCAATACGACCGGGATCGTCCTGTGCGGTTTATCCCTGCCCGGAGAACAGTTCCTCGCAGAGATCCTGAGAGACAGGTCTGCAAAGAAAGTTTACCGGACGGTCGTATTCGGCTGCCCGGAAGACGGCATATATACCGCCTGGCATATGGCTGCCGGAAAGGACGGTCTCGTGAGGATCTCCGACAGACCTTCTGAGGGAGCTGTCAGGATCCGTACGGGCGTGAGGACGATCGCCTCCCGCGGCGGGATGTCTTTACTTGAGATCGATCTCCTGACCGGGAAGAAGCATCAGATCCGTGCTCATCTCGCCCACCTGGGATTTCCTGTGGCAGGGGATGAAAAGTACGGTTCGCATGACAGGAACCGGGAGCTCCGCAAAAGATTCGGACTGAGGTCCCAGCTTCTGCACGCATACGAGTTTTCATTTCCCGGACAGACAGGCACACGCTTTGCGCATCTTTCCGGCAGGACCTTTACGGCTCCGCTGCCGGAATACTTCGACAGAATACTGAAGGAACTTGGGTTTGCAGATTGGAAGAAATAATGGAGAACGATAAGAGACAAAATTTCTGGGCGGAAGTCCGTTCCTATATCACAACGATCGCGGTCGTCTTTGTGGTCGTGCTCTTTGTGAACAACTTTCTGCTGATCAACGCGAGGATTCCGTCCTCATCGATGGAAAATACGATCATGATGAATGACCGCATCTTCGGGAATCGCCTGGCCTACCGCACTGAGGATCCGGAACGGTTCGACATCGTCATATTCCATTACCCGGACGATCCCTCGAAGCTTTTTATCAAGCGTGTGATCGGCCTTCCCGGTGAGACAGTCGAGATCCGGGACGGAAAGGTCTATATCGACGGGGCGCAGGATCCGCTTGCAGATACGTTCTGTCCGGAAGCCCCGACAGGTGATTTCGGCCCGTTCACGGTTCCGGAAGGATGTTATTTTATGCTCGGCGACAACCGCAATAACAGCCATGACTCCCGCTACTGGAAGAATCCGTATGTGGAGAAGGACGAGATCCTCGGGAAGGCTGTCCTCCGATACTGGCCGCTCACGAAGATCGGGGTGGTCGAATAAATGGGGACCTGGAGCACAAGAGGTCTTCGCGGCTCGGGGCTCGAAGATCTGATCAATTATACGATAGAAAATCTGCGGGAGAAAAAGCTTGCGGTCATTCAGAAGGTGCCTACGCCGATCACGCCGATCGAGATCGACAAGCAGACAAGGCACATAACCCTTGCCTACTTCGATCAGAAGAGCACCGTGGATTACGTCGGGGCCGTGCAGGGAATTCCGGTCTGCTTCGACGCGAAAGAGTGCGCGGTCGATACCTTCCCCCTTCAGAATATTCATGAACACCAGGTGGAGTTCATGCGGGATTTTGAGGGACAGGAGGGGATCGCATTTCTTATTATTTTCTTCAGCAGCCGGCATGAATTTTACTACATGACATTCCGGGAGATGATGAAATTCTGGAAAAGATGGGAGGAAGGCGGAAGAAGAAGCTTCAGGATCACGGAGCTCGACCCCCGCTTTTTCCTTGAGGAGAAGCAGCATCTGCTGCCGATCCTCGACGGGATACAGAGCGATCTGTCTGACAGAGAGGCGGATCCGGCCGGCGAATGCAGGGAATGAACGCTGCGGGACCTGCATCCGAACGGATCCGGTCAGAAATATACTTACGTTTCTAGAGGTGGAAAGAGAATGATTATCAGGAACAGGGTGATGCATACGCCGGAGGGCATGCGGGATCTCTACGGGAAGAGTCTTCGTGACCGCAAAGCGCTCATGAAGAGGATACATGACGTGTTCGAATCCTACGGATACTCTGATATCGAGACTCCGACGATCGAATATTTCGACGTTTTTTCGAGCGATATCGGAACGACGCCGTCCAACGAGCTCTACAAGTTCTTCGACAGGGACGGGAACACGCTCGTCCTGCGGCCGGATTTTACGCCGTCTGTGGCCAGAGCGGCAGCGATGCATTTTGCGGACAGTGAATTCCCCTTAAGACTTTCCTATGAGGGGAGCACCTTCGTAAATTCCGCGGAATATCAGGGACGGCTCAAGGAATCCGTGCAGATGGGCGTCGAACTCATCGGGGAGGATTCCGCAGAGGCGGACGCAGAGATCATTGCGCTCACATGCAGGATGCTCCTTGCATCCGGGCTCGGCGAGTTCCAGGTTAGCGTCGGTGAGGTCAATTTCTTCAAAGCCCTGGCAGACAGGTCAGGACTTGACGAGGAGGATACCGAGACGATCCGGAAGCTCATTTCCAACAAGAATTTCTTCGGCGTGGCGGAAGTTCTGGACCGGACCAGCGCGGCCCCGGAGGTGAAGGAAGCCATGGAGAAGCTTCCGCAGCTCTTCGGATCGGCGGAGATCTTTGATGCTGCCGAGGTCTTCGCGCTGGGAGAGCGTGAAAAGAACGCGGTCGGACGTCTCAGAAGGATCCATGAGATCCTCGCTGCACAGGGACTTGACCGCTATGTTTCCTATGACTTCGGTCTGCTGTCGAAATATACTTATTACACCGGGATCATATTCTCTGCCTTTACATACGGGACCGGAGAGCCTGTCGCCCGCGGCGGCCGCTATGATCTGCTTCTCGGACACTTCGGGAGGGAGAATCCCGCTGTCGGCGTAGGTCTTTATATCGATCAGCTGACGAGCTCGCTGATACGCCAGGGGATATCTTATGGCGAACAGGAAAACATGAAACGGATTTGAGGAGATGTACTATGTCTGAGAGAAGATATCTCACGATCGCACTGACGAAGGGGCGGCTTGCCCATGACACGCTCGAGCTGTTCGAGCGGATCGGTGTGAATACGGCAGGGGCAATGGATAAGAAGACGAGAAAGCTCATTTTCACGAACGAGGAGCTTGGTCTGCGGTTCTTCCTCGCCAAGGGTCCGGACGTTCCGACGTATGTTTACTACGGGGCAGCCGACATCGGCATTGTGGGGCGGGATACCATAATCGAAGAAAATAAAAAACTCTACGAAGTTCTTGATCTTGGCTACGGCAAGTGCCGGATGTGCGTCTGCGGGCCGGCTTCCGCGCGGCGTTTTCTGGAGGGCGGAGATCAGATCCGCGTTGCCACCAAGTATCCGAATATCGCGAAGGACTACTTTTACCGCAGAAAAAATCAGACGGTCGAGATCATCAAACTGAACGGATCTATTGAACTCGCTCCTATCGTGGGGCTTTCCGAGGTGATCGTGGATATCGTGGAGACCGGATCGACGCTCAGGGAGAACGGCCTGGAAGTCCTCGAGGAAGTTCTTGATCTTTCTGCCCGCATGGTCGTCAATCAGGTCAGCATGAAGATGGAAAATGAAAGGATCACTGATCTGATCACGCGTCTCAGGAATGAACTGGCGAAGTAGATCCGGCGCAGGCCCGTCAGAGGCAGGCGCAAAAAGTGTAGCATATGCGCAGATGCATGGGGGAATGGGATCCGAAATTCCCGGTCAGATGTAAACAGATGTTTACGAGGAGGTATAAATATGCAGATCCTGAAGCTTACAGACGAAGCGTTCGGCTCGATCCTTACAAATATGCTTAGGAGGAGTCCGGACAGTTATCCCCGGGAGGAGCAGATCGTCTCAGGAATTCTGGCTGATGTGAGAGAGAACGGAGACCGCGCGGTCTTTTCCTATACAAAGAAATTTGACGGAGCGGATATCTCCGCGGAGAATTTTGTCGTCACGGAAGAAGAGGAGAAGGAGGCCTACGAGAAGGTCGATCCAGAGCTCATCCAGGTGATCAGAAAAGCCGCTGCCCGTATCCGGGCTTTCCATGAGGAGGAGCGGGTGAAGAGCTGGTTCATGACGGAAGAGGGAATGGTCCTCGGGCAGAAGGTCACACCGCTGTCCCGCGTCGGGGTCTATGTCCCCGGCGGCAAGGCCGCCTATCCGTCCTCCGTGCTCATGAACGTCGTTCCCGCACAGGTCGCAGGCGTGCCGGATATCGTCATGTGCACGCCGCCCGGAAAGGACGGGAAGGTGACGCCGACGACGCTCGTAGCTGCGAAAGAAGCCGGCGTCGGGACCATCTATAAGGTCGGAGGCGCGCAGGCAATAGCGGCGATGGCTTTCGGCACGGAGTCTCTTCCGAGGGTCCATAAGATCACCGGGCCCGGAAATATCTTTGTTGCCCTCGCCAAGAAGGCGGTATACGGGCACGTATCGATCGATTCCGTGGCAGGCCCGTCCGAGGTGACCGTCCTTGCAGATGATACGGCCAATGCCCGCTACGTCGCGGCGGATCTTCTCTCCCAGGCGGAGCATGACGAGATGGCCTGCGCGATCCTTGTCACTACGTCCATGCGGGTCGCGGAGGAAGTGAGCGCGGAGATCGACGGGTTCCTCGAGGGACTCTCACGGAGAGAGATCATCAGGAAGTCTCTGGATAATTTCGGAAGGATCCTCGTGGCGGATACCATGGAGGAAGCTGTCCGTGCCGTCAACGAGATCGCTCCGGAACACCTTGAGCTCGTGACAAAGGATCCGTTCCTGCTCATGACAGAGATAAAGAATGCGGGCGCGATCTTTATCGGGGAATATTCCTCCGAGCCGCTCGGAGATTATTTCGCGGGACCGAATCACGTGCTTCCGACCAACGGAACGGCAAAATTCTTCTCGGCCCTGTCTGTTGACGATTTCATCAAGAAGACGAGCATTATCTACAGCTCCAGGAAGGCGCTCGGGGCCCTTCACAGGGATGTGGAGACCTTCGCGAAGGCGGAAGGACTGACGGCTCACGCGAATTCGATCCATGTCCGCTTCGAGAATGAAGATCAATAACTTACTTCTTATCACGTATACGGAGGAGAAGACATGGTAAAGTATATGGTCCCATGTATATATATGTATAAAGGGCGCGCAGTGACGGGCTTCGGCCAGAAAAATGCGTTCGGGTCGGGCGATCTCTGCGAGGTCGCCATGAAGTACAACGAGATGGGCGCTGATAAGATCCTGATCTTTGACTTTTCGAAAAATGACGCGGACCATGAGGAAGCGATCTCCTCCATCAGACGGATCTGCGAGGAGTCCCGGATCCCCGTGATGGCGGCCGGCAATGTAAAGAGGGTGGAGGATGTCAAGAAGCTCCTCTATGCGGGATGCAGCCGGGTGGTCCTGAACGGGGCGAAATCCGAAAATATGGATTTCCTCCCGGAAGTGTCAAAGCGCTTCGGCAGGGAGAAGATCGCGGTCAGCATTTCCTCCAAGAGCGAGTTCACGCCGAACGCAGAGAAGATCGGGCAGTATGCTTCGGAGATCCTTCTTCTCGACAATATCGAGGATACGCTCGGGAGCATGACGGATGTCCCGATCCTTCTGCATACGAACCACGGCAGGGAAGATCACATTCTGAATCTTCTGCGAAAGGACTGTGTGGACGCAGTCAGCGGCTCCTACATAAGCATTCCGGATCTGGACCTCATTGCCCTGAAGGAAAAGGGAATGTCTCTCGGGATCCCGGTCAATGTGCTTCGAAGCGCCCTCAACTGGGAAGATTTTAAGAAGGACGCGAACGGCCTCGTGCCCTGCATCGTGCAGGATTACAGGAATGACGAGGTCCTTATGATGGCCTATATGAACGAGGAGAGCTTTAAGAAGACGCTCCTGACGGGCCGCATGACCTATTTTTCCCGCAGCAGACAGAGCCTGTGGGTCAAGGGAGAGACCTCGGGACATTTTCAGTATGTAAGATCTCTCTCAATAGACTGCGACAGGGATACGATGCTCGCAAAGGTCCTGCAGATCGGGGCTGCCTGCCACACGGGAAACCGCAGCTGCTTCTACACGGAGCTTGCGAAGACGGAATACACTGATCAGAATCCGCTGCGTGTCTTCCAGAGCGTCTACGATGTGATCCTCGACCGCAAGAAGAACCCGAAGGAAGGCTCCTACACGAACTATCTCTTCGACAAGGGCATCGATAAGATCCTGAAGAAGGTCGGTGAGGAGAACACGGAGATCATCATCGCGGCAAAAAATCCGGATCCGGAGGAGATCAAATACGAGATCTCCGATTATCTGTACCACCTGATGGTCCTCATGGCGGAACGCGGCGTGACCTGGAAGGAGATCACCGAGGAGCTTGCAAGAAGATAAAGAATAACGGAAACTTCCCGCTTACATAAAACGTGGGGTCTTCCCCACTGATATAAGAAGGAGGAGAGGGCTGCCGCACTTTATAAGAATGCAGCAGCCGTTTTTATTATGAGAGAACCTTTTCTGAATGACCGGATCCTGCGATCGGTAGAGAAGCCGGCCCGCTATATCGGAAATGAAATAAATTCCGTCGTCAAAGACCCGGCGGAAGTCTCTGTGCGCTTCTGCATGTGCTTTCCGGACGTATATGAGATCGGGATGTCCCATCTCGGGATCCAGATCATATATGACCAGCTGAACCGGAGGGACGACGTCTGGTGCGAGAGGACCTATTCGCCCTGGCCGGATCTGCACGCTGTCATGAAGGAACATGATATTCCGCTCTTTGCGCTCGAGTCCCAGGAGCCTGTCAGAGGGTTCGATTTTCTGGGCTTTACGCTGCAGTATGAGCTCTGCTACACCAACGTGCTGCAGGTGCTCGATCTTTCGCAGATCCCGTATCTTGCGAAGGACCGCGGGGAGGAATTCCCTCTGATCATCGGCGGCGGCCCCTGCACCTACAATCCGGAGCCGCTTGCGGATTTCTTTGACATTTTCTATATCGGCGACAGCGAGACCATGCTGGACGGCCTGATGGATCTCTATATAAAAATGAAAAATGAGGGAGCCGGGAAGCATGCTTTCCTCAAAGCGGCCGCTTCTCTGCCCGGATGCTACGTCCCTGCATTCTATGAAGTGACATACAATGCGGACGGCACCATCCGGAGCTTCTGCCCGAACGCCGATGGCATCCCGGAGAAGGTGAGAAAACAGACCTGCATGGATCTGACCAATGCACCCTATCCGACGAAGCCCGTGATCCCATACATCAAGGCTACCCAGGACCGTGTGACGCTGGAAGTCATGCGGGGCTGTATCCGCGGCTGCCGTTTCTGCCAGGCCGGCATGCTGTATCGGCCTCTGAGAGAGAAGAGCGTCGACCGTCTGAAGGCGGAGGCGGATATCCTGATCGGTGGGACCGGTCATGAGGAAATATCCCTGAGCTCGTTAAGCTCCAGTGACTATACGGCGCTTCCGGATCTTCTGGAATATCTGATCACACATTTTAAGGGGAGATCCGTCAATATATCCCTTCCCTCTCTGAGGATCGACAATTTCTCTCTGGACATCATGCGGAAGGTGCAGGATGTGCGGAAGAGCTCTCTGACCTTTGCACCGGAGGCCGGAACGCAGCGGCTGCGCGACGTGATCAACAAGGGGATCACGAGAGATGATATCATGATCGGGTCCTCCATGGCTTTTCAGGGGGGCTGGAACAAGGTCAAGCTCTACTTTATGCTGGGTCTGCCGACCGAGACGGACGAGGACCGGAAGGGAATCGCCCATCTGGCGCAGGAGATCTGCGACAATTATTATGAGATCCCGAAGGATCAGCGGAACGGAAAGTGCGAGATCACGGTCAGCACGTCCTTCTTTGTCCCGAAGCCCTTCACTCCGTTCCAGTGGGCACCGATGTTCCGGAAGGAAGAATATATCGATTTTGCCCACACGGTGAAGAGCGAGGTCCGGCAGATGAAGAATCAGCGGTCCATCCACTATAACTGGCATGAGGCGGACGGAACGGTGCTCGAGGGAGTGTTCGCGCGGGGAGACAGAAGACTGTCGAAAGTGATCCTCGACGCATACATGCACGGGGCCATGTATGATTCCTGGACGGATTATTTCCATATGGATATCTGGCTCGATTCCTTTGCAAGATGCGGGGTCGACCACGAGTTTTATACACTGAGAGAGAGAAGTACGGACGAGATCCTCCCGTGGGATTTCATCGATATCGGCGTGAGCCGGGAATTCTTTGTCCGGGAGTGGGAGCGGGCGCTGGCCGGGAAGGTCACCCCGAACTGCAGGCAGCAGTGCTCCGGCTGCGGGGCGAGGAGCTTCGGCGGAGGCGTGTGCTTCGAGGAGCACAGTCCGACAGCGGGAAAAGCCTATGCAAACGGCGCCCCGTTATCCGTCCCGGGTGGGGACGATCCGAATGGACAGGAAGCTGCTTCCTGCGAGGCTGCCGGAACGAATGATCATGAAGAAGGAGACGGGGTGGAGTCATGAAAGTCAGAATAAAGTTTGCGAAGCTGGGCTCCCTCCGCTATATCGGCCATCTCGATTTCATGAGGGCGGTCCAGAAGGTCATCCGCAGAAGTGAGGTCAAGGCTGCCTTCACAAAAGGCTACAGCCCGCATCTGATCCTCTCGTTCGCCGCTCCTCTGGGAGTCGGTCTGGAGGGGACCGGAGAATATCTTGATCTTGAACTCGCGTACAGGGATCCGTTCCCGCTCGATAAGCAGGATCTTCAGCGCCTTGAGACCATCGGTCTCAGTAACGAGGAACTTCCCGATCCGCCGCATATGGAGGAAATCTGCGCGATGCTGAACAGGGAGGCGCCGGAGGGAATCCTCTTTACTGCCTGCCGCCGGGTGAGCGAGAACAAAAGCAAGGCCATGGCGCAGGTCGCAAAGGCGGACTATACGGTCTTTATCGGGGACGGATTTCTTCCGGAGACGGATCTTCACGGGATTCTCCACGATTTTATGGAAAAGGAAACGGTCGTTGTGCATAAAGTATCCAAAAAGACAGAGTCCGATGTGGATATCCGGCCGATGATCTATGAAATGTCCGCTGACCCGGAACTCCCTTCCGAAGCATTCTGCGTCGTGAGAGCACGGACCGAAACGGAAAGGCAGATCTCTGAGGAGGCGGTCAGAAGGATCCGTGAGGCCGGCTGCAGGAGGAGCATTTTCATGTCGCTTCGGACGGGAAGTGCCTCGAACCTGAAGCCTGAGACAGTTTTTCAGGCTGTCTGTTCGGAGATCGGTGTGGAATATGACCCGTTCGCGATCCGAATCGTACGCCATGAGCTCTATGCGGAGGACGGAAGGACGCTCCTGATGCTCGGGAGCCGGTTCTGAAAGTGCAGGAAGAACAGTCAGGACAGATCACAATGAATGACTATATCGTTACACAAATCGAATACGGACCGGAACGATTCCTTGCGGCAGCGCTCTATGAGGACCGGAAGCTTCGGAATCTCCGGCTCGAAAAGTACGGGGAGACCTCCGAAGTCGGCAGGATCTACCTCGGACATGTGGATTCCTACGCCAAAAATATCGGCGGGGCATTCGTAAAATTCGACGGCTCCCGTCTCGCATTTCTGCCGAATTATAAGCGGGGACAGGGGGACCCGGGGAGGATCCTTCTGCAGATCACGAAAGATGCGGCAGGGAATAAGACCTGTGTGGCGACGCAGCGCATAAGCATCGCCGGAAGATATGCGGTGATGGAGCAGGGGAAGGGAGGCATTTCTTTCTCGAAAAAGCTCTCAAAGAGTGAGAAGGAGCTCCTCCATAAATGGACGGACGGTTTCTCCTCTGAGGGGCTTCGGCCCCTTCTCCGGACGAACGCTCCGAAGGCACAGAAATCGGAACTCTTATCCGAACTCGAATCTCTGGCAGCGAAGATGCAGGAGATCCTAAAAGATGCGGAAAAGGTGAGACCGGGAACGCTCCTCTATGAACCGGATCCCTTCTACGTGACGATGCTGCGCGACCTTTATACCCCGCCGGAAAGGATCTATTCGGATATCCCGGCAGCAGCTGCGAAGCTGGCCCGGTTCCGCCATGAAAATGAAGAGATCCTGTACTCCGGCAGATCGCTCGGCCTCCCGGTCGTCTATGAACTGGGGCGGGATATCGACAGACTGCTCGCAAAGAAGGTCTGGCTGAAGAGCGGAGCCTACCTTGTGATCGAGCAGACGGAGGCATTCGTCAGTATCGATGTCAACAGCGGACGCTGCGAGAAGGGAAGGATCGCGGAGGAGACATACCGAAAGATCGATCTCGAAGCAGCGGAGGAGGTCGTGAACCAGGTCATCTTAAGGAACCTTTCGGGCATGATTCTCGTTGACTTTATCAGCCTCTCGAATCCGGATCACCGGGAGGAGCTTGTCAACGTCATGAGAAAGATCGCAAGGAGGGACAGGCTCTCGATGGACGTTGTCGACCTGACGCCGCTCGGCATCATGGAGATCGTCCGGGAGAAGCGCGAGAAGCCGGTCGCGGAAATATTGAAGGCGTGAGCAGGCTGCCGGACGTGACCGTGCATTCCGGAGGCGGCCCTTATGGGTCTTCGCCCTCTGTGCGGGAGGAATACCGTGGATTCGGATGAAGAAATGCAGGGACCGGCGGCTTCGCCCCCCTGTGCGGCAGGAATGCCGCGGCCTTCTTTATTTTTTTAAGAACGTGAAATTTTGTTCTGTCAACCATTTTTGAAAATGTCCCTAAAAATATGTAACATTAGCACCGGAT
>CAMOXU010000014.1 GCA_946629525.1 uncultured Clostridia bacterium | reverse complement strand
TCTTTAAAAACGGGGTTAGTTGTGATATGATATACAGACAGGAATCTGCGTGAAATGCGCGGTATCCCGTCGGCGCAAAATGCTGCGAACCTCCCGGCATCGGAATGCCGGAGTCCTGATACAATCCTCCGGAGACGGAAACTTCGGATTTACATTTTAGAGGAGGACACATGCCTTCAAAAATCATTGGGAAAGAGCAACTTTATATTGAATATGCGGATAAAGTCATGGGCTATATCCGCTCCAAGATAACGAATCAGGCTGACGCAGAGGATCTTCACTCCACCGTCTTTCTCAAGGTCTATCAGAAGTTCGACACGTTTGATCAGACAAAGGCTTCTGTCTCCACCTGGATCTATACGATCACGAAGAATACGGTCACGGACTTCTTCCGCACACGCCATGTTCACAGCGAGATCGAAGAGGATATTCTTGATGAGGGCGATGAGTATCAGGGAATCCTGGATGAGGAGACTCTGAATGAGCTCGCGGATGCGATGGAGAAGCTTCCCGAGAGGGAGCGGGATCTGATCATCCTGCATTATTACACAGGGCTCACGCTGAAGGAAGTCGCAGTCAAGATGGGCATGTCCTACAGCAATACCAAGCTGGTCCACAACAAAGCCCTGATGCTTCTGCGGAACAGGATGGATATCGACTGAAAAAAGTTTTGAGATTTTTTGACCCTCCTCCTTCAAGCTTCGTATAAATAGACAGAAAGGAACAAAACAACATCAACTGTTGAAGAAGGATAGAGATAAAAGGAGAAAGCATCATGTCTAAGAATTTAAAACATCTTTTTGATTTTCAGAAGTTTGAAGGCAACAGCCGTCTGGCCAGCATGATCGCTGAGACGGAGAGCCGCTACGGAGTGGGAATGACCCGCAGTATGGAACTTTCGGACGACGATCTGGAGCTTGTCAGCGCTGCCGGCAATACGGATCTCATGAACGAAGATGAAGACTTCTGGAACTGAAAAAGCAGGAACAAAAAGAAAAGAATACAGAAACTGCCTGTGCTCGGAGAGCTGACAAAGAGAACGGAAGCTGTCAGAGCACAGGAACTGTAAGAAAATAAAAAAGCTGTCACAGAACAGGAATCAGAAGAAAAACAAAAAAAGCTGTCTTAGAACAGGAATCAGAAGAAAAATAAAGAAGCTGTCACAGAACAGGAATCAGAATAAAAAAAGCTGTCACAGAACAGGAATCAGAAGAAAAACAAAAAAAGCTGTCTTAGAACAGGAATCAGAAGAAAAATAAAGAAGCTGTCACAGAACAGGAATCAGAAGAAAAATAAAAAAAGCTGTCACAGAACAGGAATCAGAAGAAAAACAAAAAAAGCTGTCACAGAACAGGAATCAGAAGAAAAATATAAAAAGCTGTCTTAAGAACAGGAATCAGAAGAACGAATAACATAAACTGCGAATATGTATGAAAAAGAAGAGGACCCCGCACGGATGTGTGAGGTCCTTTTTCTTTTATATTCGGTTCCACTGGAATCCGGTTTTCGTCATATAAAGAAGAAATAGAATACGGCGGCCAGCAGGATCTGGATGATCGCCAGACGGACAACGACCTGCGTGTCGGACCAGCCGTTTACCTTCCTCAGCTGATCGTGCAGCGGGAACCGTGTATTCTTAAAGATCGCGATCTTCAGGAAGCGGAGCAGGAATACCTTAACGAGCCCCAGGCCTCCGTCGATGATGAAGACCAGCGCAAGGATCACAAAACTCAGCGGATGACCGGACTTCATCGCAAGAAGAGCGATGAAAAATCCGAAGGTGCGTGATCCGGCGTCCCCCATGAGCATGCTGCTCGGAGAGGTGTTGAAGAGCAGATACGCGCCGATCACGGCGATCATCACATAGCTGTAGCCTGCATACTCGCCGAGACTGTCCCGAAAGATCAGGGCGTAGGAGAGGAGAATGCAGATCGTGACGGTCCCGCACAGGCCGTCCACACCGTCAGAGCAGTTCGTCACGTTGATCGCGGTCCAGATCAGGATGATCCCGAGTATGAAATATACCGGAGCCGGCAGAAGAATGCTGCGGCTCAGAATGTGTATTTCCGGGGATTCGTTCATGAGGAAGGTGACCATCGTGGCGACGGAGATCACGAGATCGATGAGACCCTTCTTGTAATCGCTCCACGGCGTTTCTGCCGCGTCGTCGAGATACCCGCTGAGCATGATCAGTATGAGAAGGACGCAGTAGATCAGGTATTCGACTGCCGAGTGCAGGATCAGCACGGAGACGACCGCATAGGCCGCTGTCAGAACAAGACCGACTCCTCGCAGCTTTCCCTTTGAGAGCGCTCCGTTAACGGCATATGCCCGCCCGTGATCCCGGGGCAGGAACGGAAACGGATATTTCAGCAGGAGAAAGGTCAGAAGAAATGCGATGAGCGATGCCAGGATGGTGATCTGCCCTTCGCTAAGTGTATTGGATAGTATGAAATGCAGCATGATTTTGTGACAGCCGGAAGCTGTCCCCCCCTTTTATAAGAATTCAGGAACGCCCGGGCGCTCCTGCCGCAGCGCATGTGCCGGGAATGTGCCATCCAGGGCATGCGTATGTGTTTACTCCGTACAATGAGGAAGGTGCAGCGCACCTTCCCCAAAACACAGCTTATTATATTTGATTGAATGCTGTCACTCGCGGATCATCGCGTGCCACTCCTGAAGGGAACGGACGCTGGTATCCGCCGTCTTTCTTGCAAGAGAGATTCCCTCGGCAGCAGCCTTGGCGGCAGCCATCGTCGTGATATAAGGAATCCTGTACTTGATCGCAGACTTCCTCAGGTAGCTGTCATCGTGGCGGGAATCTTTTCCGACCGGTGAATTGATGATCAGCTGAATATCTCCGTTCGTCATATGATCGAGGATATTCGGACGGCCCTCATAGAGCTTCCGGACTCTCTTGACAGGGATCTGAGCCTCCTCGAGGAGGTCGCAGGTCCCGCCTGTCGCCATGAGCTTAAAGCCGGACTCGTAAAGCGATTTCGCGATCGGAACGACTTCGAGCTTATCCTTGTTGTTGACGGACAGAAGAGCGGTTCCCTTGAGCGGCAGAGTTGCCGAAGCACCTTCCTCCGCTTTGTAGAACGCCATGCCGGGTGTCATCGCAAGTCCGAGGACTTCACCGGTGGAGCGCATCTCGGGACCGAGGATCGGATCGACTTCCTGGAACATATTGAACGGGAAGACGGCTTCCTTGACGCCGTAATACGGGATCTCACGCTCGCCGAGTCCGGGGACCGGAGAAGGTCTTCCGGTGATCTCGGATGTAATGATATCTGTTGCCAGCGGGACCATGGAGATGCCGCAGACCTTCGAGACGAGCGGAACCGTGCGGGACGCGCGCGGATTTGCCTCGAGAACATAGACGACGCCGTTCTCGATTGCGTACTGCATGTTCATGAGGCCGACGACGTGCATTTCCTCAGCGATCTTTCTTGTGTACTCCTTGATCTGCTCAAGGTTCTCCGGCCAGATGTGCTTTGCCGGCAGGATGCAGGCCGAGTCTCCGGAATGAATACCGGCAAGCTCGATGTGCTCCATGACAGCCGGGACATAGGCGTGGGTCCCGTCGGAGATCGCGTCCGCCTCGCACTCCAGCGCGTGGTTCAGGAAACGGTCGATCAGGATCGGGCGGTCCGGTGTGACGCCGACAGCGGCGGCCATATATTCTTCCATGGAATCATCGTCATAGACGACTTCCATGCCGCGCCCTCCGAGAACGTAGGACGGACGGACCATGACCGGGTAGCCGATCTTGTTGGCGATCGTCTTTGCCTCCTCGACGGTTACGGCCATCCCGGATTCCGGCATCGGAATTCCGAGCTTGTCCATCATGTTGCGGAAGAGGTCGCGGTCCTCAGCGAGGTCGATGACTTCCGGGGAAGTTCCGAGAATGTTGACGCCGTTCCGCTTCAGGTCTGCCGCGAGATTCAGCGGAGTCTGTCCGCCGAACTGGGCGATGACGCCGACCGGCTTTTCCTTATAGTAGATGCTCAGGACATCCTCGAGCGTCAGCGGCTCAAAGTAGAGCTTGTCGGAGGTGTCGTAGTCCGTGGAGACTGTCTCCGGGTTGCAGTTGACGATGATCGTCTCAAATCCGAGCTTGCGGAGAGACTGTGCGGCGTGGACGCAGCAGTAATCGAACTCGATACCCTGTCCGATCCTGTTCGGGCCTCCGCCGAGGATCATGATCTTTTTCTTATCTGTATTGACCGGGTTGTTGTCCGGTGCGTTGTAGGTCGAGTAGAAGTAGGAGGAATCCTCCGTTCCGGATACATGGACGCTGTCCCAGGTCTCTGTCACGCCGAGCGCTTCCCTGCGGTTCCGGATGGAATCTTCTGAGACATTCAGGATCTCGCTGAGATACTTGTCAGAGAATCCGTTCTTCTTGGCGGAAATGAGCATCTCATCCGTATAGTCCGCTCCGGCCGCGATGAGCGCTTCCTCTTCCTCCACGAGCTCCTTCATCTGCTCGATGAAGTAAGCCTTGATCTTCGTATGTTCAAAGATCTCGTCAACAGTGGCACCTTTACGGAGTGCTTCATACATGATGAAATGGCGCTCCGAAGAAGGTGTGTCGAGCATGCCGATGAGGGTCTCTTTGGAGAGCTCACCGAAATTCTTGACATGGCCGAGTCCGTAGCGGCCCTTCTCGAGAGAACGGATGGCCTTCTGGAAGGCCTCCTTGTAGGTCTTGCCGATGGACATGACTTCGCCGACGGCGCGCATCTGCGTGCCGAGCTTGTCCTGTACGCCTTTGAACTTTTCAAATGCCCAGCGGGCGAACTTCACGACGACGTAGTCCCCGTCCGGAACATACTTGTCGAGAGTTCCGTACTTTCCGCACGGCAGGTCGGCCAGTGTGAGGCCTGTCGCAAGCTTCGCGGAGACGAGCGCGATCGGGAAACCTGTCGCCTTGGAGGCGAGTGCGGAGCTTCTGGAAGTTCTCGGGTTGATCTCGATGACGATGACGCGGTCTGTGACCGGGTCGTGCGCGAACTGGACATTCGTTCCGCCGATGACGCCGATGTGCTCGACGATCTTGTAGGCCTGCTCCTGCAGTCTCGCCTGAAGATCCTCGGAGATCGTGAGCATCGGAGCTGTACAGAAGGAATCACCTGTGTGGACGCCGAGCGGGTCTACATTTTCAATGAAGCAGACCGTGATCATGTTGTTGTCCCGGTCACGGACGACCTCGAGTTCAAGCTCCTCCCAGCCGAGGACGGATTCCTCGACGAGGACCTGGTGAACGAGAGATGCCTGCAGTCCGCGGGCCATGATGACCTTGAACTCTTCTCTATTGTAGACGAGTCCGCCGCCGGCACCGCCCATCGTGTAGGCAGGACGGAGAACGACCGGATAACCGAGACGGTCGGCGATCTCAAGACCCTCCTCCACAGAGTAGGCTACCTCGCTTCTCGCCATCTCGATGCCGAGCTGTGTCATGGTCTTCTTGAACTCGATACGGTCCTCGCCGCGCTCGATGGCATCGACCTGGACACCGATGACTTTGACATTGTACTTGTCGAGAATTCCTTCCTTATAAAGCTCGGAAGCGAGATTCAGTCCGGACTGACCGCCGAGGTTCGGCAGCAGGGCATCCGGGCGCTCCTTGGCGATGATCTGCTCAAGCCGCTTGGTGTTCAGCGGTTCGATATAGGTGACATCGGCCATCTCGGGATCTGTCATGATGGTGGCCGGGTTCGAATTGACCAGGATCACTTCGTAGCCGAGACTGCGGAGAGCCTTGCACGCCTGTGTGCCGGAGTAATCGAACTCGCAGGCCTGGCCGATCACGATCGGACCGGAGCCGATGATCAATACTTTGTGTATATCTGTTCTCTGTGGCATTTACTTCCTCCTCATAGAATGAAGGTTTGAAATCTGACCCGACAGCCTCGGATGACTGTTTTGCAGCCGCGCATGCAGAATCGGCATTTGCGGGAAAAACAGGTCTCCTCATGGATCAGACAGCAGGAATCCTTGTGCGTCCGTGAAGCGAAATGTGCATACTTCCACACATTGATACTATTTTGCATCAAAAGAGCGTGTTTGAAAAGATGAAACTGAAAAAGATTTAAACTAAAATGCAGGGCCACTATGTGCCAAAATCCGTTACTTTATACAAAAATGTGACTAAAAAGTGCGAATAATGCATAATTATTCGGCCGAACAGAATAATATGCAGTTCAGAAAACGTTCCGCAGAACCGATGATCATAGTCCGTCCTGTCCTGCAGGATCATTTATCATATAGAGGAGATTCCCCGTAAGCGGTGAAAGATGTCCTGTTCCGACCGGCGGCCATGCCATTTTCAGGATTTTCAGGCAGAGTTTCCCGGAGATCCGATCTTCGGGAAGCTCGCGTTTGACACCGGAGAGATCGAAAGGTATCATTAATTATAGAGGAAAACTTCTTTTGAAAATGCGGGAGGAGACAATATGCTGGATGGAAAAAAGAACGTCCTTCTTGCGGTCACGGGATCGATCGCAGCCTACAAGGCAGCTGATATCGCCAGGGGCTTTATTAAGAAGGGATATTCCGTGACGGTAATGCTCACGGCCAACGGCGCGAAATTCATCACACCGATGACTTTTGAGACGCTGACGGGCAGCAAGTGCCTGGTCGATACCTTTGACAGGAATTTCAAATATGAAGTCGAGCATATTTCCGCGGCGAAGGCCTGCGACCTTCTCCTGGTCGCCCCGGCTTCGGCAAATGTCATCGGAAAAATCGCCGGCGGAATCGCAGACGACATGGTGACGACGACGATCCTTGCGGTCACGGCTCCGAAGCTGATCGCCCCGGCCATGAACACGGCCATGTACGACAACCCGATCGTGCAGGATAATATGAAGAAACTGAAGGCATACGGCTATCAGTTCATCGATCCGGCGGAAGGGCTCCTCGCATGCGGGGATACGGGCAGAGGAAAGCTCGCGGACGTGGAGGATATTCTCTCCGTATCTCAGGGGATCCTCGAAGAGACGGAGAACGAAACGGAGAAAGTGTCCGGGACGGAGCTTTCGGATCTGAACAAATCAGAGGCCGGCGAAGCTCCGGATTATGCCGCAGAAGCCGGCGATGCTCCGGATTACGCAGGGAGGACGGTCGTCGTCACGGCGGGGCCGACGCAGGAGGCCATCGACCCTGTCCGCTATATCACGAACCACAGCTCCGGAAAGATGGGGTATTCTCTGGCGGAGGCTGCCGCAAAGCGCGGCGCGAAGGTCGTGCTCATTTCCGGACCGACCGCGCTCCGTGTGCCGGAGAATGAGAACATTTCCTTCGTGCCGGTCGTCTCGGCTTCGGACATGGCGGAAGCAGTCTTTACGCACTTTGAGAAGGCCGATATCCTGATCATGGCGGCAGCGGTCGCGGATTACACGCCGAAGACGGTCGCGGATCAGAAGATCAAGAAGGCGGACGGTGGGATGACGATCGAGCTCGCGCGTACGACGGATATTCTGGGTACGCTGAAAGACCGGAAGAGGGAAGGACAGTTCATCTGCGGCTTTTCGATGGAGACCGAGAATCTGCTCGGGAACTCCAGGAAGAAGCTCGTGAAAAAGAACCTGGACATGATCGCGGCCAACAGCATTGTGGATCCCGGAGCCGGGTTCGGACACGACACCAACAAGGTGACGATCATTGCGAGGGACGGGGAGGAGTCGCTGCCTCTCATTTCCAAGGCGGAGACTGCGGACAGGATCCTCGATGCCATTATAAAAAGAGTAAAATGACCCGCATGAAGCGGGAGAAAGGAAAACCGGCTTTTTCGCGAAAAGGACCGGACGTGTAAAAAAATGATTCTTGCGATTGATATGGGGAACACGAACATTGAGATCGGATGTCTCGACGATGAGAAGATCTATTTTACGGAGCGGGTATCGACAGATAAGACGAAGACAGAGCTCGAATACGCTGTTCTCCTGAAGACGATCATTGAACTGCACGGTGTTTCGGGGAAGAGTATCGAGGGGGCGATCGTTTCGTCGGTCGTCCCGCCGCTCACAAAGATCCTGAAGCTGGCCGTAAAGAAGGTCACGGACTGCGACGCGTTCGTTGTCGGCGCGGGGGTCAGGACCGGGCTGGATATCCGTGTGGATAATCCTGCCCAGGTAGGTGCCGATCTGATCGTCGACGCGGTCGCGGCGGCCGAGGAATACGGCTTCCCGTGTATCGTCATCGACATGGGAACGGCTACGACCATCGAGGTCCTGGATGAGCGCGGATGCTATATAGGAGGGACGATCATTCCCGGAACGAACGCTTCGCTCGACTCTCTTGTCGCGAAGGCATCCCAGCTTCCGGCGATCCCGCTGGAGGCGCCGAAGAGAGTCATTGGAAGGAATACCGTCGACTGCATGCAGAGCGGGATCGTGTACGGACAGGCCTGCATGCTCGACGGGATGATCGACCGCTTCGTGGAAGAGCTCGGGTATGACTGCAAGGTCGTCGCGACCGGCGGTCTCTCCGGAGCGATCATTCCGCACTGCAGACGGGACATCATCATTGACCCGATGCTGATGCTGAAGGGATTGAAGCTCATCTATGACCGGAACAGGGAGGCGGACTCGCAGCACAGCCGTGAGGCTTCGAGGAACAGGAACCGGCATTCCGAAGGATAATAAACTAAAACTTCCCGCTTCAGAATTCCTGGCCGCTACGGCATCTATGCATGTGGGAAGTTTTAGTAATAAAGACATAAGCGTCGTAAATTGCGCACATGGCCAGAGAGTAACGTAGCAGCAGATGATATTGCTCATGCATCGGTTCTTGCCATGTGCTTTTTTTACAATTTTCCGGAGAAAGCTGCAACAATCTGTGCATGTGATGACTATATAGTGTGAGACGGAAAAAGCCTGCGGAGGGCAGGCCTGACGTTTACAGACACTGTTTAGATGCGCACGTGCCGGGCAGCAGGTCGTACAAATCCATTTTGCACATAGCTTCGCATTTTTACATGTAAACATGTATTCAGAAGGAGGAAAACGATATGAGATCAACAGGAAGAAAAAAAGGATCGGTTCGCGGGATTGCCATTTTATCAATTTTCATGATCCTTGTGCTCGCAGCCTGCGGGAGCAGTTCGTCCTATAACGCTGCAAGTCAGTCTGCAGAGGCGAAAGCTTCCTATGACGGGGATGCGTATGCGGCCGGAGAGGCGGCCTACGATATGGAGACTGCAGATGGAGGTACTGATGCGGGGGGCGGTCAGTCGGCCGGAACGGAGGAAGCCGGGACGGAGGCTGCTGAATCGAACCAGAAGCTTGTCTACACGTGCAGTATGGAGATCCAGACGCTCACGTTCAGTGAGACGTCGCAGAAGGTCCATGAAGTGATCCGCCAGTATAACGGGATCATTCAGAGTGAATCGACGACAGACAGCGACTATGAATGGTACAGGGAAGACAGCGCCAAGAGACGGGGGACCCTCTCCGCATATCTGGTCATCCGGATCCCCACCGACAAGTACGAAGAGTTCCTCGCAAGTCTCGAGGGGACCGGCGGAAAGATCACGACCCGCAGTATGGACGTCCAGAATATCACTCAGGTCTACAACGACCAGACCGTCTACATTGCATCTCTTGAGAAACAGGAAGAGCGCCTTCTTCAGATGATGGAGCAGGCGCAGACGATCGAGGAAATGATCACGGTGGAGGAGCGGCTCACGGAAGTGCAGACGTCTCTCAATCAGGCCCGCTCAAGACTGGCGGGAATGGACACCGATGTTGCCTATTCCACGGTCAGCCTTTCCCTGACAGAGGTCGTCAGATACACGGACAATCCGGTAAAGAAGAAGACGTTCCTCGAGCGTACCGGGGCGGTGATCGCAGGTTCCTTCAGCGGATTCCTTGAAGTGATGGAGATGATCCTCGATATTCTGATCTACCTGCTTCCGTATATTCTCCTCATCGGTGCGATCGCTGCAATCATTCTCTTTGCCACAAGAAAAAAGAGAGCTGAGCGCCGCAAAGAGTATGAAGAAAGAAAAAAGCAGATGAAGGAACGTGAGCAGTACGGGTTCGGCAGAGGAAGACGTCCGAACGGCCCGCAGATGAAGGGTCCGCAGATGAACGGCCCGCAGATGAATGGACCGCAGGTGAACGGCCCTCAGATGAACGGTTCGCAGATGAATGAGCCGCAGGCTGCAGCTTCCCGGACGGATGCTTCCAGGGGAAGCTTCCATCCTGAGACAGATTCTCCACGCATGCCGCGTCAGGGCACGGATGCTGAACCGGTGTCGGATCCGAAGGATCTTTCCGGGGATGTGAAGCCGGGCGATCCGAAGGACCTTTTCACGGATCCGAAAAAATCGGATAACTGAGGCGCTCTTGAATCTTCATCGCGAAATTGTACTCACGATGAAGGCAGACTTCACGTAGCGCGTGTATCTCATGACTAAACGGTGGTGCACTAACCTCATGCTGCGCCTGCGGCTTGCAAACGCTTAGTGCACTGCGTATACGTGAAAGGTACCAGCCTCCGCCTCCTTTCAGTCGGTGTTTTCTGGACTTTCACAGTAAAACCACGAGTAATTGTACGATGAAGAATAAAAGACCCGCTGTCCGCAGCAGACCGCATTCCATGGGAATGCAGTCAGCCGCAGGCAGCGGGTCTTTTTCCATCCCGCAGATCCCGCCGACAGGATCTGACGTACAGATCAGAGCTTTCCGTTCTCCACGAGCTTCGGAAGATCGATGGCCAGCACAGCGGAAAAGCTGTAGGCCGCATCCGCGTACATATGCCCGTCCCAGTCGTCGTAATCCGCGATATCGTGGGTGATTCCATCCCGCTTATCCATGAGATAGGAGTGGAACGGGACATCGCAGCTTTCACACAGCTCAGTGAAATAGGAGATGCTGTCGTTGGAAAAGGGCTGTGCTTTGTAGAAAGTTTCTTTCGGGATCGGCGTCATGACGCAGACGAGCTGTATTCCATTGTCATGGCAGAAATCGACGAGACGTTTGAAGTCTTTTACGTGCCTGTCTATGACATTTTCACGATGCCATACCATCGATGTGTCCGCTTTCGGCGCGTCCTCCTCAAAGCGCTGGATCGCGATGAATCCGTCCTCATGCATCATCTGGATCGGGCTCACAAAGGGCTCAATAGAGTAGTTCTTGTAGGCGTCCGACGATTTCGATTCGCGCAGGGAATCGATCCGGCCGAGGTAGTTCCTGTACAGATACCACTCGAAGGGGACCGTGCGGAAGTCGGAAGTCAGGATCTTGTCAAGGAAATAACGGAATTTCAGCGGAGAGGGGGAGAACTCATGGTAGAACTTGATGAGTTCACAGTTCTCCGACTCATCCAGCATCCAGTATGCGCTGTCAATTTCGTAAATGACCGTCCTGAGCTCGGTGGACTGGGCCGCGAGCCGGACAAGATAGTAGGCGTCGATCACGAATTCATTTCCGGATGCGGCATTCAGCGCATGCATTCCGCCGAACTTCTCAAGGGCGACCGGATCGATCCCGCACTGGCCGTGTGAGTTTCCGATGATGAGCGTATCGTAGTCGGTGGTCTGCATTTTATGCACGACGACGCGCGCCTCGTTGTTCGGATACAGGAAATCCGTCATCTTTGCATTGACGATAAGGATAGCCGCGCAGACGACCAGGGAGATAAATATTTTAAAATTGCGCATAGATGAAACCTCCCGTTGAGAGCGGCGCCTGGCCGACGAGCGGCAGCAGCATCAGGATGATCACGTATACGGCGACGCGCACTGCGAAATGCGCACCCCGGATCTTCCCGGCGACGTCGACTCCGCGTTCTTTGAGGACGCTCACGATGAAGACGATGAGGCATCCGGCCGCGATGATGAGAAGGGCAGTCGGGACCTTAAAGGAAGCCGCGACCGTCCCGACCTCGATCTCGAGGAGCTGAGACGGATCGAACTTTGTGAAGCAGTTGCGGATCATGATGAGCGCGTCCTTAAATCCGTTGCCCATGTCGAAGAAGAAGCTGATGAGAACAAGGATAAATGTCCGGACGATCTGGAAAATATAGAACCACCGGGTATCCTTCGTGATCTTCAGCTTTTTTTTCATTTCGCGGTACTGCGGTGCAAGGAGACCGCTGAGTCCTATGATGCCTCCGTTGTAGAGGCCGTAGGCAATGTACTTCCAGGCGGCTCCGTGCCAGATGCCGACGATCAGAAAGACGATGACGTTCGCCAGGCAGATCGGGAGAGCACGGCCTGTCTGCTTTCCGAAAGTTTTTTTGGACCACTTGCCGAAGCGTCCCATCCACTTTGACAGGGAGATCGGGTAAAAGACGTAGTCCTTCATCCAGGTGCCGAGAGTGATGTGCCATCTGTGCCAGAAATCCGTGATGCTGATCGCGAAATACGGCTGACGGAAATTCTCGTCCATGGTCACGCCGAAAAGGTCCGCGATGCCGATCACGACATCGATCCCGCCGGAGAAATCCATATAGAGCTGGATCGCATAGAGGATCGTGGCGAAGAGGGCGGCGCCGTCGTATGTCTGATACTCGGTAAAGAGCGGGTTCACAAAATAAAGTGCGTTGTCCGCGATGACCATTTTCTTGAAGAAGCCCCAGAGGATGCGCTGGAAGCCGCGCTCGAAACGGTCGAGGTCAAAGCTGTGCTCTTCGTAGAGCTGGTGGGCGAGCTTCGAGTAGCGGCCGATCGGTCCCTGCATGATCTGCGGGAAGAAGGAGACGAACAGAGCGAACCGGAAGAGGTTCTTCTCAGCGGTCGTCCGCTTCCAGCAGATGTCGAGAAGGTAGCCCATCGACTGGAATGTGTAGAATGAAATGCCCAGCGGCAGTGCCCAGGAGAACTGGAGAAAGCTTTTGTGGAACAGATCGTTGATATTTGCGATGAAGAAATTCGTGTATTTGAGAACAGCAAGAATTCCGAAATTGAAGAGCAGCGTCAGGGCGACGATCAGCCGGCGCCGGCTGTTTTCTTCGGTCTTCTCGAGCAGGCTGCCTGCGTACCAGGTCGTCACTGTCGTTACGGCGATAAAGACGACGAGGCCGCGGCTGTTGGCGATGTAATACACGTAGCTAATGATGAGCAGCCAGATCCACTGTATTTTTTTTGGAATGACATAATATATTAAAAGCGACGCGGCGACAAAAAGGACGAATAGAAATGAATTGAGCCCCATGAGATTTCCTTTCGTGTCCGTGGAATGGACGCATAGTATGTTTAGTATAACATAAAAAAAACGGGAATATCCTTCAATATCATTAAGAAAGATTTGAAGTTTGTTTAACTTTTCGGCTTTTGAGCCCGAAAAAGTGATCTGAAAATCCGCATACAAATGTTCGAAAAAATGAACCGTTGTCCCTCTCCGGGGACAGCGGTTCTTCTATAGTACAGATATCAGCTGATCGGAATGAAAAAGTAAACCCGTATTTTGAAAGAAATCAGCTGAGAGGATCAGAGTCGGAAAGCCTGATGAGAGGAGGAGACCGGATGAAAGGATATTCAACAGACAGCGGGTATATGGGGCTGGTCGAAGGCAGATATATGTTATTCGCATCCGAGGAGGACTACCGGGATTACATGGATGACTGACAGGTAAGAGCGGCAGGAACGAAGTATGCAAAAAGGGGTTTGAAAAGAAAGCGATGTATTCTCGTGCTTTCAGACACGGGTCTGCACAAATATGCATGCTGACTGACCATAGATACTACAGGCATTCCGCATGCGGCACCCGGGTCCGGAGAACAGGACCCGGAACTATAGGGGAGGTAAACTATGTCTTATAACAGGGAAGTATCAGGAGCAGTGCTTTTAATGGGTGAACACGGCGGGACGGCCGGTTTCAGAGATAAGAGGAGCGGAGTGTTCAGAGCGGTCTGCCGGATCAACTCACCGCTGGACGTCGATGAGTTCATGGATGCGTTCAATGTGAGTGTGCTGACCATAGATAATACAGGAACCACTCCGCGGACCCTGTAATCATAATGCGGCTGAAAAATCGGCATTTTGTCGAAAGCTGTTTTACAGCTTCCGACAAAATCTGTGATCGGAAGTTCCGTAAGGGACTCTCGTTCAATTCTCGCTCGCGAGAATTGGCGCGGGATTCGGGTCAGCGCAAGCTGACATCTTCCAAACCGAATCCCTGCGCATCCTCGCGGAGCGTTTATCTCAGTGGGGGATTGTAACCCACCACTGAGACGAGCAGGATATTAGTCTATCCCCCGCTTACAGAAGCAGGGGGTCTTCCCCACTGAGATAAAAGGTCTGCGAAGCGGCATCTTTTAGGGGGAGCAGCCCGGTCCGGGGCTTCAGGAAGCCGTCAGGGGCGGGCCGTATAGACACCGTCCCCCGAGACGGTTCCTGTCTCGATCTGCGACCCGGCTTCGTCAAGGGTGACAGTCTCTCCGGTGAGAAGATCGACCATGACAGTCAGAGTCTCCTTCGAAGTGTCCTCCGTATTGTGAGTGACCGTGAGCCGAAGTGTCTCGGGGGTCTCTTCCTCCCGCTCAACACTGTACGCTTCGCCATAGTAATTCCGGAAGGCCGCGACCACGGCATCGGAAGGGATAGAGGCAGTCGGGACCGCTTCCTCAGCTTCGGCGTAATCCCCCGCAGCCGGGGCAGCGTCATACAGATTCTCTGTCTCCCCGGATGCCTTCGCTTCCGCCGCCATCTGCGCTGTTTCGGACATCTGTCCCTTCCCGGAGTTTATACGGATGAAGGGGACGGCGATGAGGATCGTCAGAGCCGCTGCGGCGGCAATGGTGAGAAAGCCGGTCATCCTGCGGGAGAGGCCCTTACGGGATCGGGGCGCTTCCTCAGACCGGGCCCGGGTCCGGTCTGAGGAAGGTTCTCCGATGGAGGCAAGCTCCGGGCGCTCTTTCATGATAAATTCCGGACGGTCCCGATATTCATTTAAGTCCGCATTTTCTATTGTCTGCAGGATACGGGAGCGCACCGCATCGTCGACATGCAGTTTTTCGTATCGATCATTCAAATTCGTACTCCTCCTTCAGGATCTCCTTCAGCCGTTTCCGGGCGCGGGACAGATCAGAGCGCACTGTATTCTCCCTGCGGTCAAGGAGGACAGCGATCTGGGAAGTGCTGTAGCCTTCCCAGTAAAAGAGGTAAATGCTGTCGCGCATGGCCTCGGGCAGTCTGCTTACAGCTTCCAGAAGATAACTGTGATCCTCCTTCGACGGGGCAGCGAGACGTTCCGAGAGCGTCTCGTCGAGATCATCATGTCTGCGGTAGCGGTTGTAGCGCAGCCGGTTCAGACAGAGATTGCGGGCGGTGGAGAGCAGCCAGGCTCTTGCGTGCGCGTCGTTTGCGAAGACAGGAGCGTTCACAAGGTAAGCGATCATGGAATCCTGGAGGATTTCCTCTGCATCTGCCCTGTTCTGCATATACGTCCAGGCGAAAGACAGGATGCTGTCTCCGAATTTGCGCATGAGCATGTCTGCATTGCGGCTCTGCTCCGCGCGGGCGGAGAGATCGTCTGCGCCGGCTTTCTGTCCGGCGCCTGCTCCGCTGTCCGGTGCATCTTTTTCGGACGCGGATATTTTCGCAAAGGAAAAAAGCCTGCCGGTGTCAATGCACGGAAGGAACATTTTCTTCAGAATGAAGAGAAGGGAAAAAGGCCTGCCCGGCAGGATATTTCCCGGAGTAACTCTGTTAAAAAGTAGAACTGCTTTTCCTGTCATATAGTAATACACCTGTGTGTGCTTAAATGCTGCGGGCGCGGCCGCGAACAGGAATAAATAATTTCCGGTGGAAACTTTTTATTCCGTGAACGTCAAATATACGGAAACGGGAAGCTCCTGCAAGGAATTTCTTCGTGCGTTCTGCATATTCCTATGGTATCATCTTCAGAGGAAACTGGCAAATGCCGTCCGCCCGGTTACGTACAGCGAAACGGCGTAAGAAAAGAGGCTTTTACACTATGGAGATGAGCGGTGCAGGGAAGAAATATCGAGGGGTGATCCGGCAGGCTTTTCTGTTCCTTTCCTTTTTTGCTGCGGTCTTTCTCCTTTCCGCCTGCGGAAATGCAGGAGATCAGGGGACAACGGACAGTTCCTCTGCGGCAGAGGCGGAGCCGGAGCTCAGGATCCTTCTTGTCACCGACAGTGAGATCGCTGAGAATTCGATCGAAGAGCGGACGAGGACCGGAATAGAGGCTTTTATGAAAAAGCACCCTTCAGCAGCGCTCATGGAGCTGGTGGAGAAAGACTGGAAGAAGGCTGTATCACAGGCATCCGGATATGACGCGGCAGTCTTTGTGGGAACTTCATATGCCGGGATCGGCGAAGCGGCCGGAGAGCAGGACGGATGTTCCTTTATCGTCATCGATACGACGATAAAGGATGAGGAGGGAGAGGTCCTCTCTCTCCCGAATGTCTGTACAGTCACGTTCCGTGCGGAGGAAGAGGGATTTCTGGCAGGGGTCGGCGCAGCGCTCTCCCCGGAGGCGGACCGCGTCACTGCGGATCTCGCTTCTGAAGATCCGGAAGGTACTCTTCTTCCGGGCTTTGAAGACGGCCTGGAATACGCAGCCGGGACCTATGGTGCGGAAAATACCGATTTCGGGATCACGGACGTGAAGACTGACGGGGACGGTATTACGATCAGAGATGCCGAAGACCGGATCATCACGCAGATCCGCAGGGAGCCGCAGGGGGTCATAGAGGAGCAGCTTGAAAAGATCCGTGCAGGGAACTTCCGCGGGCAGGATCTGATCGTCGGCGTCAGGGAAGGCTGCATCGATTACGTCTCGGAGGACGGAAAGCATTATCTGACAGCGGATGCGCTGCGGAAACTCAAATTGACAAAGGACATGCTCATATCGGAACAGCTTTACGGGAGAGTGGTGTGACGGGGGGCAGAAGAATATAACAAAGACAGGAGATATGCGATGTTTACGCTTTTATATGCATTGATAACATTTTGCGCAATTACGATCGTCCTCGGGATGATCCTTTTATCGATCACGCTGATCAGGCCGCTCTCGTTCATTACGACCCGCAAGTGCGGGCAGATCATCCTGCTCGCGCTCATGGGAATGATCCTTTGCGTGACGATGACGATGACACTCGCGGCCGCAGGCTGACAGCCGCGGGAATGCACCGTCGTTCCGGCTGCACCTCGGAGTCCGGGACGCTCATCAGGAATGTTTTGGCGTTCCTGCCGCGGCGCGCAAAGCGCGAAGCATCTTCGAAACTGCGCGCCTGCGATCTTATATGAGAAGGGAAGTGCAAGAAAATCACCGGCCGTACCCCATGGACAGTGTATCCATGACACGGCCGGTGATTTTCTTGCATTTTGTATTAAAAGTGATACAATGTATGGGATTTAGCACCTGCCCCCGAATGGGAAAGCAGGACCAGGTAAGGCAGTACTCGATGAGGTCTTATACTATGGCGGTCTTCTTTTTTTTGCTGTGGATCATATTTAATGGCAGGGTAACGCCGGAAATCGTCCTTTTTGGGATCGGGATCTCCGCGCTTCTTACGCTGTTCATCTGCAAGGTCTTCGGATATTCCCTTCAAAGAGATAAAAGAATCTTTATAAATCTTCCTGTTATCGTTCTCTATTGCCTGAATCTGATCGTCGAGATCGTAAAGGCTTCCATAAGCGTCATGAAGGTGGCACTCGATCCGCACGCCAGACCGGAACCGGTCGTCGTGGAATTCCGGTCGGGCCTTCAGGGCGATCTCATGAACGTTATCCTGGCAAATTCCATAACCCTCACACCGGGTACGATCACGATCTTTCAGGAGAAGGATCATTTTGTCGTGCATGCGCTGAAAAAGGAGTATGCCGAGGGAATCGAGAACTGTTCCTTCGTCACTCTGTTAAGGAGGTTCAAATGACTGTTGAAAATGCATACCGCCTCCTCAATTCCGGTGCTCTGATCGTCCTCTCGATCCTGATCGCAGTCATGCTGATCCGTTCCATCATGGGACCGGGCGTGACAGACAGGATCCTCTGCATCAATATGATCGGGACAATGGTCATCGCGAGCCTTGCAATCCTGGCGTCTCTCCTTGACGAGAGCTATCTTCTTGACGTCGCGCTGATCTATACGATGATCAGCTTTGTCTCCGTTCTGATCCTTGCCAGCGTGTATATTCCGCAGGATCCGAAGCGGAAGAAATTCGGAAAGGGGGCGGACAAATGATTGCATGGATCCGTTTTGCTGTCTCAGCTGTTCTCATTGTGACCGGTCTCGTCTCCTTTGCGGCCGGCGTCATCGGAAACTGCCGGTTCGGCTATGTCATGAACCGCGTGCATGCGGGAGGAATCGGTGATACCCAGGGCCTCTTCTTTATCGTACTGGGGCTCGCATTTGGGGAAGGGAGCTTCATGGATATCCTGAAGCTCGCGCTGCTGATTGTTTTTATGTGGAATACGTCGCCGGTCTCCTCTCATTTTCTGAGTCAGGTCGAATACTACACGAATCCGAATCTCTATGAACACATGGAGAGAAAATAAAAACAGGGAGAATCCTTATGCAGCTTTCGGAAATAGTCAGAATCATTCTTCTGATCCTGCTCATCGGATGTGCGGTCGCGGTCAATCTGACTCCGAGCCTTCTGCAGGCAGTCATCATATTCATGTCCTACAGCTCCATCATGTGCATCCTCTGGGTCCTCATGGAGTCCCCGGACCTTGCCATCACCGAGGCGGCGGTCGGGGCCGGAATCAGCGGGATCCTTTTTATGGTAACGCTCCGGAAGATCCGGAGAGAGGACGAGGCGGAGCCCGGCGAGATCGGAGACGTGCCGCTCGAGGAACTGCTCGAGCGGAAGGAGTTTGCCGGTGTCCGGGAATCCGTTCACGGGCATACAGACCTTCGCGGCAGGCAGATGGAGACACTACATAAGAGAAAAAGGGACGCGCGCAGGAACGCGTCCTTCGGAGGATCGGCAAAGGCGGACAGCAAACGCCTGACTGCGGGATCTGGGTCCCCGGAGCAGGGAAAGAGCGGTCGCACCCGGATGAAGAAGAGCGGTTCGAACCGCCGCAGGAAGGGAGGCCGCGGATGACCGAAAAATTCAGAAAATGGCTGGACGGCGACATCGATGTGATGGAGAACATTACGGAGACGACGCTTCAGCACGATGCATCGCGGGAGGAGATCAAGCGGCAGGAAAAGCGGCTCCGGGAAACAATCTGGGAGCTTCCGGGCACGGGCCGGATCGTCGGTGCCGAGCGAAGGACCGCGCTGATCATTTACCGTGTGATCGCGATCATAAGCTGCGTCCTTCTGATCGGAACGCTTCTGTATATTGTCGGGCATCTGCCGCTCTACGGTGTGGAGAATCCCCGGGCGACCGAGGTGACAAAGCGATATGTCGAGGACGGTCTGAGAGAGACCGGCGCTGTCAACATTGTTGCCGGCATGATCCTCGATTACAGGGCTTTTGATACGCTGGGCGAATCCCATGTGCTCTTCACTGCCCTGATCTGCGTCATGATCCTTCTGAGGAAGGACAGCAAGAATATGAGATCCGCCTATGAGGATTACTTTACGGTGGAGCAGGATACCTATTTCAGGACCCATCAGGATATGATCATCCGGAAAATAGGATTTTTCCTCGTACCGTGCATCTTCATTTACGGAATCTATATCCTGCTGAACGGACAGATCTCTCCGGGAGGAGGTTTTTCCGGAGGGGCGGTCCTCGGAGCCGGGATGATTATATTCACCTCCGCGTACGGATTTGACAAGGTGGATAAGTTTTTTACGCTGAAGCTCTCCGGGTACGTGACCTTCGCGGCCCTGTCCTTCTACAGCTTTGCGAAGGGGTATGTATTCATCATGGGGGCGAACGGGCTTGAGAACCATATTCCGAAGGGGACTCCGGGCGCGATCCTGTCCGGCGGAATGATCCTTCCGCTCGATATTGCGGTCGGCCTGGTCGTCGCATGCACGATGTACGGATTTTACTCACTGTTCCGGCGCGGATCGATCGGCGGGAACTGAAGATGTGAAGCTTCGGCGCGGATCGATCGGCGGGAACTGAAGATGCGAAGCTTCGGCGCGGATCGATCGGCGGGAACTGAAGATGCGGAGACTTTGCACGGATCGACCGGCGGAAGTCCGGAGGAAATTGTATGATAGAGACATTGCTTACAAATTATGAGGAGGCGGCTGCGATCATTCTGTTCGGGATCGGTCTGACGATGCTCCTTTTCCAAAGGAATCTGATCAAAAAGCTGATCGGGATGAATATCATGGACACGGGCGTATTCCTGTTCCTTGCGTCCATGGGCTATATCGAGGGGCGCAGGGCGCCGATCATCACGGACGGCATACAGGATGTGAACGCGTATATCAATCCGGTGCCCGCCGGTCTTGTGCTGACGGGGATCGTCGTCTCCGTCTCGGTCACGGCCGTCATGCTCTCCCTGTCGATCCGGCTCTATAAGCGCTACCACACGCTCGACCTGGACGACGTCTACATTTTGTCCAGGCACCAGACCGAGGACCGCTGAGACGGACGGCCGATCATCAGGTCTGTTCTTCCTTCATCGCGCTTTTACTTGTGAATTGATTGATGAGATATGCGCGCAATGCCGTGACTTCAGAGCGCCGGGACGTTCCTGAACGGACGGTGTTCCTGCACGGGTCATGCCGATCAAAGGAGTTCTTTCATGGATATTATCCGGAACTTTCCCCTTTTTACCATCGTTCTGAGCCTCTTTTCCGGAGTGCTCTGTACGATGCTCAAGGGAAAAACTGCTAAAAACTATACACTGATCTATGAGGGCGTACTGATCGTGCTGACGGCCTGCGTGCTTTTTTACACGGTCGGGAACGGCTCGTCCTTTACGTACACGATGGGAGAGTTTCCTGCCCCCTGGGGAAATGAGATCCGCGCCGGTGTCCTCGAAGCGCTGACGGCTCTCTTCTTTCTCGTCATCCTTTTCTGCTCTGTCATGGCCGGCTGGAAATTCCTGATCATCGACATTGATGAGAGCAAGATCAATCTGTACTTTACCCTGATCAATCTGATGACGGCTGCCCTGATGGCCCTCGTGTGGACCAACGATATCTTCACGGGGTACGTGTTCGTCGAGATCATGACGCTGACATCCTGCGGGATCATGATCGTGCGGGAAATCGGACGCACGACACTGGCCGCAGTCCGGTACATGATCCTGAACCTTCTGGGATCCGGCCTCTTCCTTCTCGGAATTGTTCTTCTCTACGATATCACGGGGCACCTGCTGATGGTCCCGATGCGGGAGACGATCGCAGGCTTTGCGGCAGAGGGGACTGACATGACTTCGATCATGCTCTCGCTCGGGATCCTGACGATCGGGCTCTCCATCAAGAGCGGGCTTTTTCCCTTCCACTTCTGGATGCCGGATACTTACGGATGGTCCACCCCGACGTCGGGCTCGATCTTATCCTCCCTGGTATCCAAAGCCTACATTTTTCTGCTGTTCAAAATCTACTACCGGGTCATCGGACCTTCCGTCTTTGAGGCGCTGCCCATCCGGAAGATCATTTTCGTGCTTGGGATCCTCGGGATGGTCTTCGGATCGGTCTCCGCCATGCGTCAGAAGAATATTAACCGAATGGTCGCGTTTTCCTCTGCCGCCCAGATCGGGTATATCTATATGGGACTCGGGATCGGAGGGATCGACGGCTATGCGGCTGCGATGTTCCAGATCTTCGCCCACTCCGTCACGAAGTCGCTGCTTTTCCTGACGACGCCCCGGCTTTCCGAGGTCTCAGGGCACAGTCTTCTTTTCCGGAATCTGCAGGGTTCCGGCTACCGGGCGAAGGATGCGGGTCTGGTCTTTCTCCTGTGCTCCTTCTCCATGGTGGGCATTCCGATCTTTGCGGGATTTTCCGCCAAGCTGAATTTCGCGACTGCAGCGGCCGGAGCGGGCAGCTACAGGATCCTGTTCTTCACCATGATCGCGCTGGCGGTCAGCTCCGTCCTCAATGCACTGTATTTCATTCGGACCTGTATCCGCATTTACACGAGCGGGCGCGGAGGGGCGGACATCTATGCGCCGGGGCTTTACGAGGAGGCAAATGCACGGCCCGGATCGGATCTCCCGTCCGGAGAGACGACCGTATCCGGTTCGGAGGAGCCATTATTCAGCAGGCTTGACTACTGGATCCCCGCGGCGATCCTTACAGGATTGAATCTTTATCTTGGGCTTTTTTCCTGGCAGACCGTCGGACTGATCGAAAAAGGGCTTGCCATGTTCCCGTAAGCGCAAAAAACCACTTCATATTTCCTGAGCCGTCAAGGAGGTCATTATGCTGCCAATAGGCACGATCCTGTTTCCGATCATCGCGGGTACCGCAGTCTCCGCGATCTCTCTGGATACCAGAACCAGGCGAATTTTATACACTGCGGTCATGCTCATCACCGATCTGCTGGGCTTATGCACGGTCTTTTTCGGGAAGACTGTGACGCTTTTTTCCTTCGCGGACAACATTCATGCGAAGTTTTCCGTGGATCCCTTAGGCCGATATTATATGATCCTGGTCATGCTCCTCTATACCTGCATTCTCTTTTATTCCTTTGAGTACATGAAGATCGAGGAACGCGAGCATATCTTTTTTGCTTTTTATTTCGCATGTCTGGGAGCCCTTCTCTCGGTCGCCCTTGCAGGCAACCCGGTCACGCTGTACCTGTGCTTTGAGATGGCGACGCTGACATCCATGCCGCTTGTCCTCCATGAGATGAGCAGGGAAGCGATATCGGCGGCCCTCAAGTATCTCTTCTACTCGATCGCAGGTGCCCTTCTGGGCCTGCTCGCGATCTTCGTCGTCTGCTGGTACGCTGCCGACGCGGACAGCTTTGTGCAGGGCGGCTTCCTGGATCCTGCCCGCATCGCGGGAAATGAAAAGCTCCTTCTCGCCGTCGTCTTTGCCGGCATCCTCGGATTCGGGACGAAGGCCGGTATGTATCCAATGCACGGATGGCTCCCTACGGCGCATCCGATCGCGCCGGCCCCGGCGTCTGCCCTCCTGTCCGGCATTATCGCCAAGGCAGGTATCATCGCGATCGTCCGTCTGGTGTTCTTCTCGGTCGGCCCTGATCTCATACGCGGGACCTGGGTGCAGTATGCATGGATGAGCATCGCCATGCTGACCATTTTCATGGGTTCCATGATGGCCTTCAAGGAAAAGGTGACGAAAAAGAGACTGGCCTACTCCACGGTGAGCCAGATCTCCTACATTTCCCTGGGCCTGTCCCTCCTCTCTATGGAAGGCTTTCTGGGTGCGATGCTTCACCTGGGAGCACACGCGGTCTCCAAAGGATGTCTTTTCCTCTGCGCAGGTGTTTTCATTTATAAGCTGGGAAGTCACAGGGTGAGCGAGCTTCGCGGAATCGGGAAGCAGATGCCGATCGTCATGTGGTGCTTTACGATCGCATCCCTGTCTCTCGTCGGAATTCCGCCTCTCGGAGGCTTTATCAGCAAGTGGTATATCGCTCTCGCGGCTGTCGGCGACGGGATGGGAGTCTTCTCGATCCTTCCTCCGGTCATCCTTCTCATCTCGGCCCTGCTCACGGCGGGGTATCTGCTGCCGGTGACAGTCGATGCATTCTTCCCGGGAAAAGGGGATGGGGAATCGGAGAAGAAGCGCGCGGAGAAGGCGGAGAGCAGGGAACCGTCTGCGCTCATGACTGTGCCGCTCATTGTGCTCGTGTGCGCAGCCCTCGCAGTCGGTCTGTTCGGAGCCCGCATCGCGGATCTTCTCGGCACGGCCCTTGCCGGGTTGTTCTGACATGAGGAAGGCCCCGGCATTCCTGCCGCGCAGCGCGGGGTGCGAAGCACCTTCCCATTTGCGCGGCGAAGAACAGACATCGATGCCGAACTGCTGCAACAGATAAGGAATAGGATCAATGAATTCGTTGTTCATACTGGCGCCGATCCTGGTGCCTTTTATCGGAGGGATCTCCCTCCTCTTTCTGAAGATCAGGGAGGAACGGATCCGGGAAATATATTCGGAAATCATCGTCATACTGACATCTGTATGCGTATGGCTCGTTCTGGTGTACGGTTCCCGTGATCCTGTGCATATATACAGCTTTACAGACGGGTTTTCCATCAACTTCAGAGTGGATGGACCTGCAATGCTTTTTGCAGGCATGATTTCCGTTCTCTGGCCGTTCGTCATGCTCTACGCTTTTGAATATATGAAGGAAGCGCAGCACAGGAGGAGCTTCTTCGCCTTCTATGTGATGACCTACGGCGTGACGCTCGGGATCGCCTTCGCTGCGGATCTCGTCACAATGTACGTCTTCTTTGAGATGCTGACGCTTGTGACGCTCCCCCTGGTCGTCCACTACCAGAACCACGAGAGCATGTTCGCCGGCCGCATGTATGTGGCCTACTGCATCGGAGGTGCGTCTCTGGGCTTTATCGCGGTCGTCATGGGGACGCTGGACGGAGGAGGACTGTTCATCTACGGAGGCAACCTCGGAGGCGTCTTTTCTCCGTCGATCATGCGTATTATGTTTCTCTTCGGCTTTTTCGGGTTCGGGACAAAGGCGGCGATCTTTCCGCTGTCCCGCTGGCTTCCCCAGGCATCGGTCGCCCCGACCCCGGTCACGGCCCTTCTGCATGCGGTCGCGGTCGTCAATTCCGGCGTCTATGCGGTCATCCGTCTTGCTTTTTATGCATATGGTCCGGAGCTCATGCTGGGAAGCACCGAGCAGATCGTCTGTGCCGGTGCGGCGGTCTTTACGATCGTCTTTGGCGCGGGGATGGCACTCCGCGAGCGGCACTTTAAGAGGAGACTTGCCTGGTCGACCGTCAGCAATCTGTCCTACATGCTGTTCGGCATCCTGCTCATGACTCCCGAGGGACTTCTCGGAGGCCTTGCGCACATGCTTTTCCACAGCGTCATCAAGATGGTCCTCTTTCTGTGTGCCGGAGCGTTCATGCATGTGACGGGGAAAGAATATATCTATGAAGTGAACGGAGTCGGCCGGAAAATGCCTCTCACGTTCGCCCTTTATACCTTGTCCGCCCTGTCGCTGACCGGAATTCCGCTCTTCTGCGGATTTATCTCAAAATGGAAGCTTCTTGAAGCCGGTTTTTCGAGCGGCCAGGCGGTGGGGATCGCCGGCGCTGCCGCGCTGATCCTCTCGGCCTTTCTGTGCGCGATGTATACACTGAATATCAGCATCCGCGCATTTTTCCCGATGCGGGGGAGGGACCGGAGCAGCGACCTGGAGACCGGGGACGCCGGTGTCCGCATGCTGATCCCGATCTGCGTCTTTTCTGTTGTCAACATCCTGTTTGGGGTGTGGTCGGGACCGGTCATTGCATTTCTGGAGAAGATCGCACAGGGGCTCATCTGATCTGCGGCGCCCGGGCCGCCCGACCAGACATCCGGCATCGATCCATATGTTGGCGGCCGGGAATGAACAGATATTTTTCCGGGAGCCTCATTAAGCCCGGGATGGGCAGTTTCAGCAGCTGACACTTTTCGGAGGAGAGTATGTTCATAGGTTATCTGGTGTTCGCACCGATTCTTATCGCACCGGTCCTGTACCGGATCAGCAGAAAAAATGAGGAGGCAGGAGACCGTCTGGCCATTCTTTTTGCCTTCGTGGAGCTCCTGGTCTCCCTTTCGCTCATTACCATGCCAGGAGCCGGGCTCCGGATCCCGTACGTTCTGGCTTACGGGCTATCCTTCGAGGCGGACGGATTCAGGATCGTATACAGCTGCATCACTTCGATCATGTGGGCGGGGACCTCGCTGTTCGCGAAGGAATACTTCAGACATGAGCGGGAGGGAATGGCCAGGTACTGGATGTTCACCATGATGACGCTCGGGGCGACGCAGGGGGTCATGCTCTCGGCGGATTTTATGACGACGTTCGTATTCTTTGAGATCCTCTCCCTCACATCCTTTACGTGGGTCATCCACGAGGAGACACGCGAGGCGATCAGGGCTGCGTACACCTATCTCTTTATCGCTGTGATCGGAGGTCTGATCCTCTTCATGGGACTGCTCCTCCTTGAGGATACCTGCGGGACGCTCGCTTTCCGGGAAGTTTACGCGGCCGCGGTCAGAGCCCGGGAGGAGAATGCCTCCGCCGGCCGTCGGATCCTGGCTGCGGGATTCTGCATTCTGCTTGGATTTGGCGCGAAGGCAGGCATGTTCCCCCTACACGTATGGCTTCCGAAAGCCCATCCGGTCGCGCCTTCCCCGGCGTCGGCCCTTCTGTCCGGAATTCTGACGAAGGTCGGCATATTCGGAATCCTTATGACAGCGACGACGGTCCTCTTTGAGAGCAGGACATTCGGAACAGTCGTATTTGTCCTGGGGCTTGTCACAATGTTCCTTGGAGCGCTTCTCGCTCTGTTCTCCGTCAATCTGAAGCGGACGCTGGCGTGTTCGTCCATGTCGCAGATCGGATTTATTCTCGTCGGGATCGGAAGCGCGGTCTTTATGAGCTCCCTCGGCGGGGAGGAGGCTTCGGAAGGTCTCGCACTGGCCCTCTCGGGGACCGTACTCCACATGGTGAATCATTCGCTTCTCAAGCTGGTGCTCTTTATGGCGGCCGGAGTCGTCGTCATGAATCTGCACACACTGACGCTTAATGAGATCAGGGGCTGGGGCAGGAACAAGACCGCGCTCAAGATCGCGTTCGCGCTGGGAGGCCTCGGGATATCCGGAGTCCCGCTCTTCAACGGATATATTTCAAAGACCATGCTCCACGAGGGCATCGTGGAGGCGATCCTCATCGCGAAGGAGCAGCTTCCGGGAGCGCAGGGGATGATCGCATTTCTCCGGGCGGCGGAGTGGGTCTTCCTCGTTTCCGGCGGGTTCACATTTGCATATATGCTGAAGCTGTTTCTCTGCATTTTCGTGGAGCGCAATAAAGATGAGAAGATTCAGGCGGGATACGATAAGGAGCGCTCCTGCATGAATATGTGGTCAACTGCGGCTATCTGCATCCCGTCCGTCTTTATGGTCCTTCTCGGGCAGCCTGCTGTCATGAAACGCCTCGCGCTCTTTATGACCGGGAGAGATGAGATCCTGGAATTCCGGGCCTTTATTCCCGCAAACCTGAAAGGCGGCCTTATCTCACTGGCGATCGGCGCTGCGGTATACCTTCTTGTCGTGCGGAAAGTGCTGATGCGCGGCGGTTCCTACAGAAACCTCTGGCCGGAATGGCTGGATCTGGAGGACCTTGTGTATCGACCGCTCCTTACGTCCTGGCTTCCCGGAGTCTTCGGGGCGATTGCCCGGATCTTCGGCGAGAACCTGATCCTTCGTCCGGTCTGCCGGGCGGTGTTCTTTGCGGCGGCTGTGATCGGACGGGCGCTCAGTACGAGCACGGATGCGCTGATCGTTCTTCTGAGGAGGACGGTCCTGCGGGAGACGAGGGTCCGGACATTACGCGATGAGGAGAGACGCAGCAGGGCGGAGGCCTTCCGGGATCAGACCGAGGCGGCCCTGAACCCGATCGTCAGCGGATTCTCTTTTGCGCTCGTCATGACCTGCATCGGGATCCTGCTGATCCTCGGCGTGCTGATTAATTACATCTAGGCGTCTGCGAAACGCTGTGCTCCATGGAATGTGTGTGAACATTCAAACGGCTTCCGCGCCAGGAACTTCTGATCATTCGTGCAAGCTGCGAAGAAGCATTCACAAAAAGCGTAAACTCGCTTCGCTCAGACAGCACGCTTTTTGTTCATTTCGCATCTTGCGCTCATGAAGAAGTTCCAAGGCTTGTGCAGATTGTTGATCTTATCGGAAGTTCTGCAAAGAACTTCCGATAAAAAGGCCGATTTATCGGCCGAATTATGATTATGAGGTTCGCGAAGCGGTTCTCATAATTTGAATTGCTCACACAATTCCATTCCGCACATAGTTTCGCAATTCCTTACGCAAATTATAGAATGTGAGGTGGGTTATGGAACTCTCTACTCTCTGCTATATTGAGCGGGACGGTCAGTATCTCATGCTGCACCGGACCGTGAAGAAAAATGACGTAAATAAAGAAAAATGGATCGGCGTCGGCGGTCACTTTGAAGCGGAGGAGAGTCCCGAAGAATGTCTCCTGCGCGAAGTGTATGAAGAGACCGGACTCGTGCTTACCTCCTGGAGATTTCGGGGGATCGTGACATTTGTCTCGGGGACCGGGATCGTGGAATACATGCATCTCTTTACCGCGGATGGATTTGAGGGGGAAATGCATGCCTGCGATGAGGGGGAGCTCCTGTGGGTCGACAAGGACCGGATCACGGAGCTTAATATATGGGAGGGGGATAAGATCTTTCTCCGCCTTCTGCGGGAGGAGACTCCGTTCTTCTCGCTGAAGCTCGTCTACGAAGGAGGGAGCCGCCTTACAGGTGCCTTCCTCGACGGAAAAATGCTTGCGCTTTAAGGATACCGCGCCGGATCACCGGAGCAGAGAGCGTGAAAAACGGCGCAGCCGCTTGAAATATGGCTGCGCCGTTTTTTCAGAATTTATTCGTCCTTATTGAGATCGACTGTATCGTGAATCTGACGCCCGTTCAGTTTATTGGCCTGCATATGCTCTTTCAGACGTTTGAAAGTCTCGTCGCTGATGTCGTGTTCGATCTTGCATGCATCGTGCTCCGCGGTAGACGGGTTGACGCCGATGCTCTCGAAGAAAAGCGTGAGAACTTTGTGCCTGTTGTAAGTGTGGCGGGCGATCTTCAGTCCTTCGTCAGTGAGTGTTATGTATCCGTTCTCGTCCATATGGACAAGGCCTTTTTCGCGCAGCTTCTTCATGGCGATACTGATACTTGGCTTCGAATAGCCGAGCTTATAGACAATGTCGATGGACCGGACTTTTCCGAGCTGATCGCGCAGCATGAGAATGGCCTCGAGATAATCTTCTGCAGACTCGTTGTAGTTCATGATTTTCCTCCGTGCGAAAGAGTTTTGGATGGAATTTTTATCAGATGGCAGACAAATAGTTGCCGGAAGTCAGTAATCAATAGTGTGCACAGGAAGTCGGTGATTCTTATTGGCGTATGATACCATAAAAACGACCGTATCTATTGTCGGTCATTTCGGAATTTCCGAATAAGAAGTGCTTAATTATAGTAACATATTAAGTGCCATTTTTCAACCGCACGTGCAGAAAAGGGAAGGGCGGGAAAGGCAGAGCCGGGAGGAATCAGATGCCCAAAAAAAACACGAGAAATACGCGGGGCCGGATCATATCCGCCGCATGGAAGCTCTTTTACGAGAACGGCTACGAGGAGACGACGATCGAGGACATTCTCTTTGAGTCGGGGACTTCACGGGGATCTTTTTATCATTATTTCGAGGGGAAGGACGCGCTTCTCGGGACGCTCGCCTATGTCTTCGACGAGAAGTACGAGGAACTGGAGAAGGAGCTGGATCCCGGACTCGGCGCGATCGAGAAGCTCATCTGGCTGAATCATGAGCTCTTTCTGATGATCGAGGAGAGCATTTCCCTGGATCTGCTCTCGAGACTCCTTGCCACGCAGCTCACGTCACAGGGGGAGAAGCATCTCCTGGACCGGTCCAGAAAGTATTTCCGCCTGCTTCGGAAGATCGTTCTGGAGGGCAGGAAGAACGGGGAGTTCCGGACAGACATGACGGAAAATGAGATCACAAGGGCGTACGCGCTCTGGGAACGGGCGCTTCTCTATGACTGGTGTCTGTGCGGAGGGGAATATTCTCTGGTCGGCTATACTGACAGGAGGACTCCGGAGTATCTCCGGACGTTCGGGCGGAAGGAAGAAGATGTCAGTGAGAAGATATAAAGTCCGTGTATAATTCTGTGTCTATTTATCATACAGATAAAATGAACAGGTAAATACTGCAAAAACACGCGATTATCCGTGTGATATATCGAATTCATTCTATACTCCGTTCTGTATTTTATTCTGGTCTTTTGTGTGGTATAATGCCTCCTGATTTGCGAAAAAAGGGGAACGCTTCAAAGGAGCAGCCCGGTGCCTTTCATCGGGCAGAGGAAGGTTTCAAAGAGGAGGAGAATTGTTATGACATCAACACAGGGAATGATCCTGGCAGTCATCGTGATCTATCTGATTGCCATGGTCCTCATTGGAGTTCTGTTCAACAGCCGCGGATCCGGCAGCAGCTCCAGCGAGTTCTTCATCGGCGGAAGAAAACTCGGACCGCTCGTCACGGCGATGAGTGCGGAGGCTTCGGATATGAGCAGTTACCTGCTCATGGGCCTTCCGGGCCTTGCCTACTTCGCGGGAATTGCGGAGGTAGGCTGGACTGCGATCGGTCTTGGAATCGGAACATATCTCAACTGGCTTCTGGTCGCGAGACTGCTCCGCAGATACTCTGACAAGATCGGGGCGTTCACGATCCCGGATTTCTTCTCGAGACGGTACGGCGACAAGCGGCATACGCTTGCATGTATTGCGGCTCTGGTCATTATCATTTTCTTTGTGCCGTACACAGCTTCGGGCTTCAAGGCGGTCGGAACGCTTTTCAACAGTCTGTTCGGTTTTAATTATCACGTTTCCATGATCGTCGGCGCGATCGTCATCATCGGTTATACGACGCTCGGCGGGTTCCTGGCGGTCTCTACGACGGACCTGATCCAGAGTATTTTCATGACGGTCGCCCTTGTCGTGGTCGTGTTCTTCGGGATCAGTCAGGCCGGCGGATTCGATGCGGTCATGAACAACGCGAAATCTCTTCCGGGTTACTTTGACCTTTTCGGCGGTTATGATATGGCGACAAATTCGGGAACGCACTACGGATTCCTGGCGATCGTATCCACCATGGCATGGGGACTCGGCTACTTCGGTATGCCGCACATCCTTCTCCGCTTCATGGCGATCCGCGATGAAAAGGAGCTTGTTGCTTCGAGAAGGATCGCTTCCATATGGGTATTCCTTTCCATGGCGATTGCTGTCTTCATCGGAATTATCGGAAATGCGATCTCGAGCGAAGGCCTCATCCCGTATCTGACGACAGGCTCGGACGCTGAGACGATCGTTATCAAGATGGCAGACATCATGGGGACCCACGGATTCTTCATGATCCTTATGGCAGGTATCATCATGGCCGGTATCCTTGCCGCGACGATGTCGACGGCGGACTCCCAGCTGCTCGCGGCTGCGTCCAGCGTATCGCAGGACCTTATGCAGGATTTCTTCGGGATCAAGCTCAGCCGGCAGGCTTCCATGCGCGCGGCCCGTCTGACGGTCATCGGCATCGCTGTCGTTGCGGTATTCCTGGCATGGGATCCGAACAGCTCGGTCTTCCGGGTCATCTCCTTTGCATGGGCGGGCTTTGGTGCCACCTTCGGACCGACAATGCTGATCGCGCTCTTCTGGAGACGCTCCAACAAGCAGGGTGCGCTGGCCGGAATGATCGCGGGCGCGGTGATGGTCTTTGTGTGGAAATATCTGATCGCTCCGATGGGCGGTGCACTTGCGATCTATGAGCTGCTTCCGGCATTCATCATCGGACTGATCGTCAATGTGGCCGTGAGCCTTGCAACGGGAGAGCCGGATGCGAAGATCGTCAGGACCTTTGATGAGGTCAGGGCGAATCAGTAAATGAAGAATGGCCGGCGGCCATTAAGAGACCTTTTTAAGAGGCTGGCCGTCATTCTCGAGTGCTCATTTCTTCGAATATCGTGTATAATGAAACTGCGGACCGGTATGCTGCCGGTGCGCAGTTTTTTACTGTGAAAGTCCGGAAAGTGCTTTGCATTTCCCGGCGGCGTTCCCTGTGCGTGAGATATGAGAGTACCTGTGCGGGAGGAGGGATTTGAAAAATGAAAAAAGCACCGATCACCGACAGCTTTGGCTATGCCTTTGCCGGACTGTTCGCTACCATTAAAAGCGAGAGAAATATGAAGATCCACTGCTTTATGGCGGTCTGCGTGGCGATCGCGGGGGTCATTTTCAAAATTCAGCCCTATGAATGGCTGACCTGCATCACCCTTTTCGGACTGGTGATGGGGCTTGAGACAGTCAACACCGCGATCGAGGCGGTCGTCGACCTCGTGACGGAGGAGAGAAAGCCGCTGGCGAAGAAGGCCAAGGACGCGGCGGCAGGGGCGGTGCTCATTGCCGCGATCATGGCTGCCGGGGCGGGGCTCTTTATCTTCGTGCCGAAGCTCGTGGATCTTCTTATCTGACCCGTGATGTGTCCTTTGAAGCACAGTTTTTCGCAATCGCCTGATCTGATAAGATAAGGAATTGCGAAACTATGTGCGGAACGGAATTGTGTGAGCAATTCAAACATTCTGCACAAGCCTTGGAACTTCTTCATGAGTGCAGGATGCGAAATGAGCAAAAAGCACGCGTCTTCGCGGAGCGAATTCGTACTTTTTGCGAATGCTTTTTCGCAGACTGCACGAATGATCAGAAGTTCCTGGCGCGGAAGCCGTTTGAATGTTCACACAATTTCCATGGAGCACAACGTTTCGCAATCGCCTGTCTGATAAATACGCAAAAGGAAGAACGGTTTTGTATGGAAGCGTGGAAATCAGCCGGCCGATATGGTAGAATAAAGCTCTGACGTCCCGAAGGGGGATACATCCCGATGCGGCAGAACGGAGTTTACGCTGTCCTCGCAGCTGCAGGGCGGCACGGACAGGGGAACGGCAGCTTCACGGCTGTCCTGAAAAGAGGGAATGCGGTATGAAGAAGGAACATTATTTTCAGTCGTCAGATGAGAAGACAAGTCTTCACGCGATCGTCTGGGAGCCGGAAGGCCCTGTGAAGGCTGTACTTCAGATCACGCACGGCATGGTCGAATTTATTGACCGCTATGACAGATTCGCCCGTGTGCTGAATGAGCATGGCTTCTGTGTCTGCGGGTTCGACCTCCTCGGCCACGGTCTGAGCGTTACCTCGGAGAAGGAGCTTGGATTCTTCCGCCATCCGGACGGGAACCGGGCGGTCATAGAGGATATCCGGCATCTTCAGTGCATTATGAAGAAGCATTATCCGGATGTTCCGTATTTTATGCTCGGTCACAGCATGGGTTCGTTCTTTACAAGAGAATATATAGAATTTTTCGGAAACAGTCTGACCGGAACCATCATCATGGGTACCGGGAGCCAGCCCGCGGGAGTCGTATCCGCCGGCAAAGCCATGTGCAGGGCGGAGGCCGCGCTGCACGGTTGGCATTACAGAAGCGCTGCGATCGACGCCATGGCGTTCGGATCTTATAATAAGGCCTTTGAGCCGGCGCGCACGCATATGGACTGGCTCACAAAGGATGAAGGAATCGTCGACGCCTATATCGCGAATCCGCTCAATACATTCCGCTTTACAGTGAACGGATACTATACGATGTTTACCGCGATCGGCAATGCCCAGGATCCGGCGAAGATCGCGATGATCCCGAAGGATCTTCCGATCCTTCTCGTGTCCGGGGAAATGGATCCGGTCGGCGGGATGGGCAAGGGCGTGCAGCAGGCCTATGAGGCATATAAAAAGGCCGGAATTGCGAATGTGCAGATGCACCTCTTTGAAAATGACCGCCACGAGATTCTCAATGAGACGGATCACGACAAGGTGGACGAATATATTCTGTCCTGGCTGGAGCAGAGGATCTGAAGGGACAGGAGATTTTTCAGTTCAGGACTGCTTTTGCGCGATGCGGGAAGCTCCGCTGCGATTTCACAGCGCCGTTTCTTTGTGCTGCGCAATGATGTGAAACTCCGCTTTCGGACAAGTGCCCTCAGGGCTTACTTCTCCGCGAGCTTTTGAGCCAAAAAAGAACGGCTGTCAGATGAAAAGGGACAGTCACGCTGCACAGGCAGCATTGTTAAGATCTAAGGCAAAAACCCGGCCAGGCCGGCTTGATGCGCAAAATTTCTTATCAGAATACTTCAAAGACGGGGATCTGAAGAGACCCGGGAAGAGCTGCTTCCATGCGCTTTTTTCTTCTTCGGAGAGCCCGTGCAGACGGAACGAAAAGGTCTGCGAAGGATAAGAATGCGCATATTTGCCAGGATGAGACAGGCTGCTGTGGAGACACGGCAGCCTGTCTCATTGTGCGGAGATCAGCTGATTACGAATCAATGTGCGGAATGGAGTACGGCATTTCGCAATCGTCTGACGTAAGAGACAGCAGAAAGGATGGATATGGACGATCGGATCGCGATGGTCAGCATCATAGTGGAAAACGGAGAATCCGTTGCCCGGCTCAATGAGCTGCTCCACGAATACTCGGATTACATCATCGGGCGGATGGGCATTCCCTACCGGGAGGCAGGACTCAATCTGATCAGTATTGCGGCTTGCGCGCCGGTCGATAAGATCAATGCCCTGACCGGAAATCTCGGCCGTCTTCCGGGCGTGAGCGCAAAGGCGGTCTACGCACCTTCGAAGAAGTGAGGGAGACGGATCGCCGGAAAGTCTGGGATCCGCCGGATGCCCGGGAGCGCAGGAATGTGCAGAAATCGGCCCGTAGATGTCAGCTCACGCTGACCTGAATCCCGCCCAGGTCCTGCGGCCTGAGCGGAACTGAAGGAGGAAGCCTCATGACATACGCTGAAAAACTTATCACAGCCCTTGCCGCAAACGGCACTCTGCCGGACAGCGATTTTTACGAGCTGATCAGAATGCGCAAAAGCCTTGGCGAAGAGGAGCGGGAGCTTCTTGGAAGGGAAGCCCGGCGGAAGGCTGATTCCGTTTACGGGAAGGATGTCTATCTGCGCGGACTGATCGAGTTCACGAACGTCTGCAAAAATAACTGCCTTTACTGCGGCCTCCGCAGGGATAACAGGGAGATCAGGCGATACCGCCTCACGAAGGAGGAGATCCTCGACTGCACCGACCGCGGATACGCGCTGAATTTCAGGACCTTCGTGCTGCAGGGCGGGGAGGACCCTCATTTTACGGACGATCTCGTGTGTGAGATCGTATCGGAGATCAAAGAAAGACATCCGGACTGCGCTGTCACCCTGTCGATCGGGGAGAAGAGCCGGGAGAGCTACCGGCGCTTTTTTGAGGCGGGGGCGGAGCGGTATCTGCTGCGGCATGAGACGGCCAATGAAGAGCACTACGGGAAGCTGCATCCCGCGGAACTGTCGATGCGGCACAGGATGCAGTGTCTCTATGACCTGAAGGAGATCGGGTATCAGGTCGGCGCGGGCTTTATGGTCGGATCGCCCGGACAAACGGATGATTGCTATATGGACGATTTTCATTTTCTGCGGGAACTTCAGCCGCATATGATCGGAATCGGACCCTTTATCCCGCACCATGACACGCCCTTCCGGGACTGCCCGAAGGGAACGCTTGAGGATACGCTGTTCTTCCTCGCCCTCCTGCGTCTCGTATTCCCGGAAGCCCTTCTCCCTGCGACGACGGCCCTCGGAACGATCCACCCGCTCGGACGGGAGATGGGGATCAAAAACGGCGCGAATGTCGTGATGCCGAACCTCTCCCCCGCGTCTGTGCGGGGAGATTATCTCCTGTATGACGGGAAGATCTGTACCGGAGATGAGGCGGCGGAGTGCAGGCGCTGTATGGAAATGCGCATGGAGCGGATAGGATACCATGTGACCGTCGGGCGGGGCGACCATGCCGGGTTCGTCCGGCACGGCACTTCAGACTTTTAAGTATTTGTAAAGAACATCCGGAGGAGTAATATGCCGCTGATCGATCTGCATGCGCACGGAAAAGAGAAAAAGAAGAAGACGGATCCGCAGGTCAGGATCCAGGATGCAAAATTCCCGTCTCCCTTTGAGGCAGGGCTCGTCTATTCCTCCCCGGCCCGCGGCACCTGGACGATCGCACACACTTCCATGCTGATTCCCGGAAGTCATCAGATCTTCGTCTGTCCAAGCTGCTGTCTGCGCGGCGTCGTTCTGTCCGCGGAGGAGATGGGGGCGATGGAGCGCTTCTCGATGCTTGAGTTCACGGACGACCACATTCTGAGGGGCGATCTCGAGGACATGATCATCGAGGGTGTTTCGGAGATCCTCGGGGAGATGGACGCGCTCCCGACCTGTGTGCTTCTCTATACGAGCTGTGTACAGCATTTTTTGAATATCGACCTGCATCTGGTCTACCGGTCCCTTGCGGAGAAGTTCCCGGAGGTGGATTTTATCGACTGCTATATGCTTCCGACGATGCGGCAGCATTTTTCTCCGGAAAAAATGCAGTGGCGCCAGCTCTACCGCGGCATCGATGCGTCGATCCCCCGCAATCCCCGGGCAGTCAACCTGATCGGTTCCTATTACGAGATCGATCCGGAGAGTGAGATCTTTGATATTCTGCGCGGGGCGGGAATGACCGTGCGCCAGCTTCCGACGATCGGGACCTACGAGGAATACCGGCGGATGGGAGAGGCGGAGGCCAATGTGTACTTTAATCCGATCGTCTCGTACGCCGCGGAGGACCTTGCAAAGAGGCTTCAGATGAAACCTGTCTATCTTCCGGCAGTCTATGAGACGAAAGCGCTGCTCGACAATGAAAAGCGTCTCGCGGAAGCCATCGGCTTCACCGGACCGCTTCCGGACCGCAGAGCGCTCGCCGCGGAGGCCGGTCAGGCGTTCGATGCGGCCGCACGAGTCCTCCGGGATTTTGATATTGCAATTGACGCATCCGCCGTGACGCGGCCGGTATCCCTCGCGAAGAGACTCTTTCTGCACGGCTTCCGGGTCCGGATTCTCTATGCGGACGCATTTTCCCCGGAGGAGAAGGAGGATTTCGAGTATCTGAGAGCCAGAGTGCCGGAAATCTGCATTCTGCCGATGACGGACTGGCGCATGCGGGCCGCGGAGAGGAGAAATCCGGCCGGCGGCAGGAACGTTCTGGCGATCGGGCAGAAGGCAGCGTATTTTACCGGCACGAAGTACTTTGTGAATCTTGTGGAGAACGGAGGGCTTTACGGCTTCCGGGGAATGATCAGGCTCGCGAAGCAGATGACGGAAGGCGCGCTGCACCCGAAGGAGGTAAGAGAACTGATCTCTGAGAAGGCTCTTGGCTGCAGGGAACAGTGCGAGAGGATGAGAATATGAGAATCGTAAAGAGGGTCCTTTCGACCTACTCGGCAGATAATTTCGGATTTTGCTCCGCCCTCTACGAGCTCGGGGGGCTTGTCGTCATGCACGACGCGTCGGGATGCAACTCCACCTATAATACACATGACGAGCCGCGGTGGTATGATACGGACAGTCTGGTCTTTATATCCGGACTGACTGAGAAGGATGCCATCTTCGGAAATGACGGCCGCCTGATCGACGACCTCGTAAAAGCGGCGGAGGAGCTGCATCCGCGGTTCGTTGCGGTCTGCGGAGGACCGCTGCCGCATATCATCGGGACGGATTTCAGAGCCGTGGCCAAAGCCGTCGGCCGCCGGACCGGGATCCCGTCTTTTGGGCTTCAGACGAACGGGATGGACAGCTATATAAGCGGGGCGGGCGGTGCGCTCGCGGAGATCGCGGAAATGGTGCACCCGGCCGGACAGAAGCGTTTTACACTCCCCGCCAGAATAAGGATCAACCTGCTCGGCGCTACGCCGCTCGACTTTTCCGTGAACGGGAGCGTCCGGGAGATGGAGAAGTATCTCGAAGGGCAGGGATTTTCGGTGATCTCCACCTGGGCGATGGGAAATACACTGGACCGGATCCTTTCATCCGCGGATGCGGATGTGAATCTGGTCGTGAGCGCATGCGGTCTGGCCGCGGCGAAGGTCCTCTTCCGGAGGTTCGGAACTCCCTTTGTCGTCGGAGTCCCGGTCGGGCGGGAGAACTCCCGCGAGATCTGTGAAAAACTCCGGGAAGCTGCCAGGGCCGGAACGGCTTCATGCAGGGGAGAGTCCGGAGGGCAGACGAAAGAGCAGGAGATTCCCGAAGAAGATCGGGCAGAAAGCCAGGACGGCCCGGATGCGGGAGGGCAGCTCCTCATCATCGGAGAGCCGGTCCTCGGAGACGCGCTCGCCAGGGAAATTTCCCTGTCCGGAGATTTTCGCAGGATCCGGATCGTTTGTCCCATGCCCGGTGTTCCGTCGGAGCTTCTTTCCGGAAAGGAGCAGATCCTCTATGAGCAGGAGCTTCGGGAGGCCTGCCGGATCGCGGACCGGATCATAGCGGATCCGCTGTATCGGAGGCTGCTTCCGGGGGAGGAGGGGAAGTTCATTTCCCTGCCCCACACAGCGTATTCCGGAAGATACTATGAGAATGAAATGCCGGTGCTGACAGGCGAACGGCTTGACCGGTGGCTTTCGCTGTCCGGTGTTTCGAAATAGTCTTCTGTCAATTTCAGATATATGAAAAACTATGTGCGGAATGATCACACAACCTCCATGCAGCAGATTTTTTAACAAACCTCTGTGATGCTATAACGACCGAAAGGATAAAATCATGAAGAAAATTGCAATCTACGGCAAAGGCGGAATCGGGAAGTCCACAATGACCGGCAACCTGTCCGCGGCCTTCTCCGTCCTCGGACAGAAGGTCGTGCAGATCGGATGCGACCCGAAGGCGGATTCCACGATCAACCTGCTGGGCGGAGAGCCCCTTGTACCGGTCATGGATTACTACCGGGACCATGACGAGGAGCCGGACTTTGAACATGTCGGCAAGACCGGCTTCGGCGGAGTCTACTGCATCGAGACCGGCGGACCGACGCCGGGGCTCGGCTGCGCGGGGCGGGGGATCATCGCGACCTTCAATCTGCTCGAGGAGCTGGACGTATTCGGAAGGATCAACCCCGACATCGTGCTGTACGACGTGCTGGGAGATGTCGTCTGCGGCGGATTTGCCGCGCCGATCCGTGAAGGCTATGCCGAGGATGTCCTGATCGTCACATCGGGAGAGAAAATGGCACTCTACGCCGCGAACAATATCGCTACGGCAGTGAAAAATTTCGAGGACCGGGGCTATGCGACGGTCCGAGGGGTGATCTTTAACCGCAGAAACATTCCGGATGAGGAAGCCAGGGTGCGGGAATTCGCAGACAGGATCGGTGTCCCGATCGTCGCGGACATCCCCAGAAGCGATGAGATCAACCGGTTCGAGGATCTGGGGAAGACAGTCGTGGAGGGAGATCCGGAGCATCCGGTGAGCAGGAAGTTCATTTCCCTCGCGGAGATGCTCCTCGCGGACCCGCCGAAGGCGGAGCGGGAGCGGACCGGATTTTATCACTAGAGGAGACATATTTTGCCCGCGAATGCCGGTTTTGCATGAGCGGCTGCAAAATAGTCATCCGAAGTCAGTATGTCGGGCTTCAAATTTACATTTTGAGAGGAGACATAGCTTGCCCGCGAATGCCGGTTTTGCATGAGTGGGTGCAAAATAGTCATCCGAAGTCATTATGTCGGGCTTCAAAGTTTATAAGGAATTGCGAAACTATGTGCGGAATGGAATTGTGTGAGCAATTCAAACATT
>CAMOXU010000013.1 GCA_946629525.1 uncultured Clostridia bacterium | reverse complement strand
CCCGCCGCAAGGCGGGGAGTAGGAAGCACGCGACTTAAGTCGTGTGAGGCTTCACCTGTAAAAAACTGAAACGAACGACGAAGCAGCCCCGCAGGAAAGAAAAGTTTTGAGGATTAAAGGAATACGTTCAATGCAGAAAATATATTCCTCTCTGGATGAAGCTGTCAGAGATCTTTATGGAAATGAACGCTCTGTTACGGAGCGGAGACGCATCAGCGGCGGAGATATCAATGAAGCGTGCGCCCTGACGCTGAATGACGGGACGATACTGTTCATGAAATACAATTCTCCGGATGCCTTGCCGAATCTTCGCGCAGAGGCGATTGGACTGGAGGAGATTGCCGCGACCCGGACGATCGGAGCGGCCAAAGTTCTCGGTCTTGGCAAGGACCGTTCGTGTTCTTTTCTCCTTCTGGAATATATTGCAGGAGGTCCGCGTATGGAGGGATACTGGGAGACTTTTGCGAAGGAACTCGCCTCCATGCACAGATTTTCTGTCTCTCATCCGGAGATCGGCTATGGGTTCTTTATGGATAATTTCATCGGCATGCGGAAGCAGATAAATACGCCGCATGACAAATGGATCCCATTCTTCCGGGACTGCAGATTAAGCCCGCAGTTTGAGGCAGCTGCTGATTATTTCGAATCGCCAGAGCGCAGGAAAATTGAGTATTTTCTTTCTCATCTGGATTCATATCTTGTGGAGCCTGACCGCCCGTCCCTGCTGCACGGAGATCTATGGACAGGAAATCATATTACAGGAAATGACGGAAAAGGCTGGGTGATCGATCCCGCTGTGTATTACGGTCATCCTGAGGCGGATCTGGCCATGACGGAACTGTTCGGAGGCTTCCCGCAGTCCTTTTATGAGGCGTATAGAGAATATGGGAAGCTGAGTCCTGATTATAAAGACCGGAGAGATATTTACAATCTGTATCAGCTTCTCAATCATCTGAATATGTTCGGCGGCGGGTATTATTCGGCTGTCAGGAGTATCATAAACAGATTCGCATAGTACTGGTCTACTGTTCCGATCCCGCTTCATCGACTTCGGTTTTTAAGAACGCCTCGGCGCCCACGAGATCCGGAACGATTCCGATGATGTGCGGGAACTTCGGATAATACGGCACCATCGTCTCTTTCCGGATGGCAACGACCGAAGCCCCGACTTTCCCCGCGCAGGTGATTCCCGAGAGAGAGTCCTCGAAGATAAGGACTCTCTCTTTTACGTGCATCCGGTCAATTGCGTCCGAGAACATCATGACCTTATTCTCATAGGAACCGTCGTCGTATATGATATGGTCCATAGGGAACCATCGATCGAGGCGGAAAATGTCCACAAAGAACTCGATATTCTGGATGATGGAAGCCGAAGCGATGGTACAGGGAATGCCGTTCGCCTTCAGATAATCAAAAAGATCCTCCGCTCCGGGTACAAGCTTTGGACCGCCCGGAACATTGCGGACGATCTCCCGATAGAGCTCCTCCTTGCGGAGAGAGAGGGAGAGCAGCTGTTCCTCCGTCAGCGTGTCGTGAGACAGCCGGCGGAGGATTTCTTTATTTGGGAAACCCGCATATCTGGTATCCATTATTTCCGCAGTCAGATGTTCTCCGCAGACTTCCATGGAGATCTTGTCCCATGCTTCCACGTGGAAGGCATCATCAAAAAGAAGCGTCCCGTTAAAATCAAATACGACTCCGTTAAAATTCATGGGGTAGTCCTCTCTGTTCATGCCGGCCGTGTGTGTCTTTAAGCTGCTTCGCTGTACTGTGCGGAATCACCTGCGGATGGAGCAGCGAGGTCTTCATAGGCCTCTGATCCTGCATCTTCGCATGCAGCTGCGTCCGGTACTGTAATTTCGGCTGCCGGTTCCTCGGACGCTACATTTTCGGCTGAAGGCTCTTCGGCCGAAATTTCGGCTGCCGGTGCATCCGGCTGCTTCCGCCACAGTACTTCTATTGTAGCAGATGCAGATATTATATGGAATGGACACTGCGTCATCCTTAGGTTAAAATATTCGTATAAGAAAAGTCTGCAGCACACGCCGGGCACTTCGGAATTATGCGGGGTTAAACAGGTGAATGCATGATGCGGTTCAGCGGAACGCATAGTCCGGCGAATGTCGGCGTATTACACTTATTTGAGGAGGGATCGAGATGAAACTGGGCATTATCGGCACCGGCAAGATTGTCCATGAAGCTCTCTTTGCGATGGAAGAGATCGCCGAGATCGAGCGTACAGCAATTTTTGCAAGACCGCACAGCCGGGAAAAGGCCGTGGATCTTGCCGCAAAGTACGGGATCCGCGAGATCTACACGGACTATGAGGAGCTTCTTCGGGAGAGCGGTGTGGACTGCGTCTATATCGGCCTCGTGAACAGCGCGCACTATTCCTATGCGAAGCAGGCTCTGCTGGCAGGCGTGCACGTTATTCTTGAAAAGCCTTTCGTATCGACTGTCGCTGAGGCGGAGGAGCTCGCAGCGATTGCCAGAGAGAAGGGTGTCTTCTGTCTCGAGGCGATCACGACGCTTCACAGTGATATTTTTGAGAAAATGAAAGACATTCTCCCGAAGCTTGGCAGAATGCGTATGGCTCAGTGCAATTATTCGCAGTATTCGAGCCGCTACAAGAAGTATCTGGCGGGAGAGGTCGAGCCGGCATTCAATCCGGAGCTCTCCGGCGGAGCCCTCTATGACATCAATCTGTACAATACGTACCTTACGGTCGGACTCCTCGGAGAGCCGAAGGATGCACACTATTTCCCGAATCTCGGCTTCAACGGCGCGGATACATCCGGCACGGCAGTCTACACCTATGACGGAGTGACGGCAGTCTGTACGGGTGCCAAGGACTCCGACAGTCCTTCCTTCTGTATCTTCCAGGGAGAGGACGGGTGGATGCGCCTGATCGGAAAGCCCAATGTGATCGAAGGCGTGGACTTTGAGTATGCGGACAATGACAAGCCGCCGGTCCCGAACGCCGCGGGAGGCATGAGCCGCGCGATGGTTGCCGGTAAGTACGTCTCGGAAGGGATCCGTCACCGCATGACGCAGGAATTTGCGGATTTTGCCCGTATCGTTGATGAGAAGGATTCCGCGAGCGCGGAGTATTATCTTCAGAAATCGCTCGAGGTCATGCGAACGCTCGAGAAGGCGAGGAAGAGCGCGGGGATCGTGTTCGGAGTAGATAAGGTCTGAATCAGAAACTGCATGGAAAAAACGGAAGGCTGCAGCGGGAAGCCCGATCCGAAAGGATCGGCAGCTTCTTTCGCTGCAGCCTTTGTCTGAATAAAAGGAGGACATGTTACCGGCACTTTGTGCCCTGAAGATCAGAGCACAACGCCGTCTTTGAAAATGGAAATCTCGCGATTTCCATGCTTTTCAGCCAATGTACGCTCGCCGCTTGCGACGGAGAGGACATAGTCGAGGAGGCGGTCGCCCGCGCTGTCAAGGGATTCACCCTCTGCGCAGGTGCCTGCGTTAAAGTCGATCCAGCTCTTCTTCTTGTTGGCAAGAGCGCTGTTGGTAGCGATCTTGACGGTCGGTGCGGGAGCTCCGAACGGAGTTCCGCGGCCTGTCGTGAAGAGGATCATGTGCGCGCCGGCAGCCGTGAGGTCTGTCGCGCTGACAAGGTCGTTGCCGGGGCCGGAGAGGAGATTGAGGCCCTTCTTTGTGACCGGCTCAGCATAGCGGAGAACGTCGACGATCTGGGCGGATCCGCCCTTCTGTACGCAGCCGCAGGACTTGTCTTCAAGCGTTGTGATTCCGCCTGCCTTGTTGCCCGGGCTCGGGTTCTCGTAGACGACCTGGCCGTGGTCGACGAAGTACTTCTTGAAGTCGTTGACCATATTGACGGCCTTTTCGAATACCTGCTCATCCGCACATCTGGAGAAGAGAATGTTCTCTGCACCGAACATCTCCGGTACTTCCGTGAGGATCGTCGTTCCGCCGAGGGCGATGAGACGGTCGGAGAAGCGGCCGACAGTCGGGTTGGCCGTGATGCCGGAGAGTCCGTCGGACCCGCCGCACTTCATGCCGACGACGAGCATCTCTGCCGGAAGCGGCTGCCTCTCGAATTTGGAAGCGTATGCAGCAAGCTCTTTAAGGAGCTTTGTGCCTTCCTCGATCTCGTCTTCGTAATCCTGGCATACGAGGAACTTAACACGGTTCTCGTCGTACTCGCCGAGAATTCCCTTGAAGATGTCCTGCGTCAGGTTCTCGCAGCCGAGTGCCAGACAGAGCACACCGCCCGCGTTGGGATGGCGTACGAGGGCAGCCAGAAGCTTTCCTGTCTGCTGCAGGTCATCGCCGAGCTGGCTGCATCCGAAAGGATGCGACCAGCTGTAAAGTCCGTCGATCGAACCTTTTACAAGGTCCTGATTTGCGTCGACGAGCTGCTTTGCGATACCGTTCACGCAGCCGACGATCGGAACGATCCAGAGCTCGTTGCGGATGGCAGCTCTGCCGTCGTCTCTCAGATAGCCGTTGAAGGTCCTGGGAGCGGGATTCGGCAGATCATAGACCTTATGGTCATAGACGTATTCACCGCCTTCGGAGAGGCCGGTGTGGACGTTATGGGTGTGGACCCATTCGCCTTTTTTGATATCGCGGGTCGCGACAGCGATCGGATTGCCGTACTTGATGATCGGCTCATCTTTTGCGATATCGCAGAGAGCGATCTTGTGTCCTCTCATTATGTCCTCTGTGGCGGTCACCGTGACATCGTCATGAGTCACGGTCTCGCCGCATGTGAGGGCGCTGAGAGCGACAGCGACATTATCTGAAGGATGAATTTTAATCGTCTTCATTGGCATACACCTTTATCAAAGGACGCTCTTATAAGCGGCGAGAGCACCTTCCTTGCGGATGAGCTCAAGGTCAGCTGTTACAGCTTCAACGAGGCCTTCGACCTTCGTCAGATCCTGTCCCCACATCTCTTCGTTGCTGAGAACTGCCGGAACGATCGTTGCTGCATCATCATCCTTGTGTGCATAGTAGAAGTCAAGGACCCATGCGTCATCGGAGACTGCGTACTCGTTGCCTGCCGGACGGCGGTTGATCAGAGCGTTGTCCTCGCGGCGGACGACATCGTTCGAATAGAAAGCGATGTAAGCTGCAAGGCTCATGGTGAGGGCAGCCGGAAGCTTTCCGAACTTCTCGATGTACTCCAGGAAGGACGGCATATTGCGTGCGCGCCACTTGGATGTGGAGTTCAGTGAGATGGACATCAGCTGATGATCTACGAACGGGTTGTTGAAACGGTCTGTGACCGCAGCGGCAAATGCCTCGCAGTCAGCCTTGTCAAGCGGCAGGACCGGGATGACTTCGTCGAAGAGCATCTTGTTCATGAATCCGCGGATCGTGTCGTCATGCATGCAGTCGCGGACGATGTCCTGGCCTGCAAGGTAAGCGCCGAGAACAAAGCCAGTGTGAGCGCCGTTCAGGATGCGGACTTTGCGCTTCTTGTACGGAACGACGTCCGGTACGACATGGACATTGAGGCCGGCCTTCTTGAACGGAAGCTTCTCTGCAAGCCATTCCGGACCTTCGATATACCATACGCCGAAGACTTCGCCGACATCGAGCAGCGGATCGACATAGCCGTGCTCTTTCTCGAGCTCTGCAACTTCCTGCGGGTCGCGGATGCGTCCGGGAACGATTCTGTCGACGAGCGTGGAGCAGAAGAGGTTTTCATTTTCGATCCATGCCGCAAAATCATCGCCGAGTTTCCAGTCTGCGATATGCTTCTCTACGCACTTCTTGAGTTCCTTGCCGTTCGCGTCGATCAGCTCGCAGGAGAGGATGACGACACCCTTCTTGCCGGCTTTGAAGCGCTCGTAAAGGAGGACGGTCAGCTTGGCCGGGAAGGAGTTCGGAGGAACCTGATCGAAGGTCGACTCGGGATCGTAGACGATACCGGCTTCGGTCGTGTTGCTTGCGATGTACTCGAGGTCGTCACTCTTTGCGATCTCTTTGATCTTCTCCCAGTCGGAAGCGACATACGGGTTGTAGCATGCATCACATACGGAGATGACGCGCTTTCTGTTGATCTTCTCGCCGTTCTCTGAGCCGCGGAGATACAGTGTGTAGAGGCCTTCCTGCTCATTGATCAGGTCTGCAAGACCCGGAGCGATCGGCTGTACAAGGGCGACCTTGCCGTTCCATCCGACAAGCTCATTGGACATATCGAACCAGTAATCCACGAATGCGCGGAGGAAATTACCTTCGCCGAACTGCAGTACTTTGACCGGTGCCTTCTCAAGAATATATCCGTCGTAACCAGACTCTTTAAGAACCTTGTAATTTAATTTATCCATTTTTCTCTTCTTTCCGCAGCTATTTGGCTGCCTGTCAGGGATGATAAGGAACTGTTTTTCTTAAGATGCCCGCGGGACTGTCAGGATCGGACGTCCCGCGGAACAAGGATTTATACGTTTTCTCAGCGGGAAGGATCCCGCTTTTATTTCCGGAGAGAGTCTCTCATGAAAATGAAGGCCCTTTTCCCGGGAAATGTCACATCAGATACCGAAATATCTTGCAGCGTTCGTGTAGCTGATGCCCTCGACGATCTTCTTCAGGGAAGCTTCGTCGTTCGGGTACTCGCCGTCCTCGACCCACTGGCCGATCAGGTTGCAGGCGATCCGGCGATAGTAATCATGTCTTGTGTAGGACAGGAAGGAACGGGAATCCGTCAGCATGCCGACGAAGTTTCCGAGGAGTCCGAGGCGGGCCAGGGACTTCATCTGCGCTTCCATGCCATCTCTTGTATCAAGGAACCACCATGCTGCGCCGAGCTGCATCTTGCCCGGGACCTCATCGGACTGGAAGCATCCGAGGATCGTCGTGATCGGATCGAAATCTGCCTGATTCAGGGAGAATACGATCGTCTTCGGAAGATCGTTGGTCATCTCAAGCTCTGAGAAGAACTGGCCAAGCTCGTCTGTGCAGTTCGTCTTCGCGATCGTGTCAAATCCTGTGTCCGGACCTTCGATCCTGAACATTCTTGCATTGACGTTTCTCGTGCAGGAGTAATGGATTTCCATGACGATATTTTCCTTGTGATACTTTCTTGCGAGAGAGAGGAGGATGGTCGTCATGTACTTGTCGGCCTCTTCCTTTGTCAGCTTCTCGCCCTTCATGGCTTTTGCGAACGCAGCGTCAGCTTCCTCGATCGAGCACGGAGCGAACGGTACGTAGTCAATGCCGTGATCGGATGCGCGGCAGCCATGAGCCTTGAAGAAGTCGATCCTCTCGTCGAGGGCAGCGCATACTTCCGCGGCGGACTTCAGCTCGTCCTTGCCTACGCTCTTCGCGAGCTTTCCGATGTACTCAGCGAATCCTGCCTTTGTGATGTTGATGGCCTTGTCCGGACGGAAGGAAGGACGGACCATGAAGCCGAGGTCGTCGATCTCTGCCAGCTTCTCGTGCCACTCAAGGGAATCGATCGGGTCGTCCGTTGTGCCGACGAACTTGACGTTGGACTGACGGATGATGCCGCGGACCGTGAGGTTCGGATCATTCTGAAGCATGTCGGAAGTCTTGTCCCAGATCTCCTTCGCGTTGGCGACGGTGAGGGGCTCCTCAATGCCGAAATACTTGTGAAGCTCGAGGTTCGACCAGTGATACATCGGATTTCCGATCGCCATCTCGAGAGCCTTCGTGAATGCAAGGAACTTCTCATAGGGATCCGCATCGCCGGTCACGACATTTTCCGGAACACCGTTGGAACGCATGACGCGCCACTTGTAATGATCTCCGAAATACGAGCCGTCTGCAGCCTTGCCGCCAAGCCAGACTTCCGCGATATTGTTGTATCTGCGGTCCTCATAGATCTCCTGCGGCGGGATGTGGCAGTGGTAGTCGATGATCGGCAGATCTTCCGAGTAGGTGTGGAAGAGGTGCTTTGCCGTCTCGTTCTTCAGCATGAAGTCTTTTCCCATGAACGGTTGCATAGTGAATCCTCCTTATATAAAAACTTTATTCAGTACCAAAACAAAACAGGAATGTAAGCCCTTACATTAAAGATAGTGCCTGTGCTCGTGATTGTCAATAGATAAATGAAAAACTGACCAAAAACCGTCAAAAGCCACAAAATGACGGGCGTGCCGTAAGGCGCGCAGCGGCAGGCAGGGCCTCACCAAAGCAGGCAATCTGCAAATGCCCGATGGATTCCGTAAGGCGCGGAGCGGCAGGCAGGGCCTCAGCCTTCTTTGGCCGCAAGCTGGTACTGCTGCTCAAGATACGCGCAGTCCGACTCGAACCGGTCCGGGGAAGAGTTCTCCAGAAGACCGATGATGTGCGGTTTTTCCTTTGCAAGATACTTCATCAGCGGGGCGTAGTTCATATGACCTTCGCCCGGATGACGGTAGAGCTGCTTTTCCCCGTCGAAGACGAAATCCTTCAGATGAAGGACGGAGATCCTGTCGCCGTAGAGGGAGAAGGCTTTTTCAAGGATCGCAGCCTGTCCTTCGGGGTCGAATTCCACATCCGGCGTCATCAGGTTCACGGCGTCGAGGATGACTTCGACGGAAGCAGAGTCGATGTCCTTCAGGAAGCGGTCCATCATCTCCGGAGAGTGGAGCGTATGATTATAGACGCCCTCCACGCCGACGATCACGCCCAGCTGCTCCGCTGCGCGGACGATCTCCCGGAAGGATTTCAGGATTGTCTGGTAGCATTCCTCTGTCTTCGTGAGGGGAGTCACCGAGAAATCGGTCGAGAACCGTCCGGTCTCCGTTCCGACCATGTCCGCCCCGATGCGCTTTGCGTAACGGAGATGTTCGATAAAGCGGGCGACTGCTGCCTTGCGGGCCTCCTCGTCGGGGTTGGCGGGATTGATATAGCAGCCGAGTACAGCGATATGGATATCCCGCTTTCTGAGCTCGCTGCCGATGTAGCCGGCAAAACCGGCGCTGTAATGACCGGTCTTAAAATCGTAGTCCGAGACGGATTTTCCGAAGGCGAGCTGGATGTGTCTGATGTTGTGGGCGCTGACAGTGTCGAGGACCTCCGTGAGCGGAAGCTTCGGGCAAAGGTCGTGTGCGCGCATGCCGTATTGAATCATGGGTACCTCCTTGAAGATTTAGTGCCAGAACTTCCCCATCAGGATTTCTGCGGCGTCCGGAATAAATATTTCCATGTCGGGACGTTCCCGTTCGCCGCTTCATCTATATATAGGGGAAGTTTTCGTTCAGTGAGTGCAGTTGTCCGGAAAATGCACATGCAAAAATAACCCGCTGCCGGATCTCCGGCCGCTGTCATAGCATGCATGAAGGAATTTTCAGGTGATTGCGCCGTCCTCCGGATCGTGGCCTGACTCGTGTGCCTGCAGTGCTTCTGCATCGCTCTCCGAACTTGTCCCTGCATCCTCTCCTGTGAGATTCAGTGCGATCGCCCTCTGCTGGATGTCCTCGCTCTTTCGGAATTCTCTCGGGGAAATGCCGTAGGCGCTCCGGAAGGCATCTCCGAAGTAATTCGCACTGTTGAAGCCGCAGCGCCTTGCAATTTCCTGAATGGAGAGCTGCGTCGTACGAAGGAGAGAAGCGGCTCCGCCGAGGCGGACAAAATTGACGTAGTCCCGGAATCCGGTACCGACGACCTCCTTGAACTTTCTGGAGAAATAGGTCGGCGTGAGCCCTGCTTCCGATGCGGCCATATCCAGTGTCAGGTCCTGCGCGTAATTGTCCTTGATATACTGGACCGATTTCTGGATGGATGCGACGGTGGGGGCTGTCTCCTCGAGCTCCGGCTCGGAGACGTGCTGGGACAGATATAGAAGGAATTCAGGAAAAACATAATTAATGAGGACATCACCGACTGCTTTTTCACTGTAGTAGAAAGTGTTGAGCTTTTCGAGATAATCCTTTACCGTGGGCATGGCCTTTGGCTCGACATGGAGCCGGGTGTGGTTCTTTATCGAACTCATGAGAGGTTCGATATACGGACGGATATCCTGCGGCAGCCTGCTCTCGGTAAAATAAATGGTAAAGCGGTCATGCATGCCGTCCCCGTATACGTTGTAATGATATTCGCCCGGCGGGATGATCAGGAAGTCTCCGTCTTTCAGGACCTGGTTCTTGTTGAATACGAAGAAACGGCAGTTCCCCCTGGTCAGAAAGAATAATTCATAGAATGGATGGAAATGTGCCTGCACCTGATGATGATGTCCGGTTCTGCGTCTCTTGTCGATATTGAAATTGTTCCTGAGACGTGTCAGGTCTTTGGGGTCGATCGTGGCATCCATATGATAACTCTCCGTTCTGCGGGATCAGTAGGTCGGATAATCTGTATCTGCAATACATTTTTTATTATAATCTGTACGAAATGAAAAAGAAATATGCCTGACAAATAATCTGTAGAATATTTGCAAAAACATATAAAAACAGTAGAATGGGAACCATGTTTAGTGATAATATATACGCAATGGGGCCGGAGCGCTTGTGTCTCCGCCGCATCAGGAAAATCTGTGAACTACATGGTTTTTGGCACTTTGCAGTGGCAAAGACCTGCACCAGGAAAGGGAATATGGGATGGATATCAGGTATTCTGTAAATCAGAGGGACTTTAAGAGATACACGACGGAAGAGATTCGCAATGAATTTCTTATTACCGGCCTCTACAAGGCGGATGAAGTCGTCTGCGTATATTCTCATGTGGACCGCATGGTCACATTCGGATGCATGCCGGTCAATGAGGAGGTATCCCTCGACAAGGGAATCGATGTATGGCATAATTTCGGGACAAATTTCATCCTTGAGAGACGTGAGCTCGGAATGTTCAATATCGGCGGCGCAGGCGTTGTCTGTGCGGACGATGAGACATTCGACATGAATTACAAGGACTGCCTCTACATCACGCAGGGCACAAAGAAGGTCACGTTCAGGAGCGTTGATCCGGAAAATCCGGCAAAGTTCTATATGGTGAGCGCACCGGCACACAGAGCCTACAAGACGACGTTCATTCCGATCGAGAAGGCCAACAAGAGACCGGTCGGCGCGATGGAGACGTCCAACAAGCGCACGATCAACCAGTTCATTCACCCGGATGTCCTTGAGACCTGCCAGCTGTCCATGGGCATGACGGTCCTCGAGCCCGGCAGCGTATGGAATACAATGCCTGCCCACACACATGAGCGCCGGATGGAGATCTACATGTATTTCGAGATTCCGAAGGACAACGTCGTTATGCACTTCATGGGCGAGGGCACAGAGACGCGTCACATTGTGATGCAGAACGAGGAAGCGGTCATCAGCCCGTCCTGGAGCATCCATTCGGGCGCAGGCACCAGCAACTATACGTTTATCTGGGCTATGGGCGGAGAGAACCAGGCCTTCGATGATATGGACAATATTCTGACAACTGATCTGAGATAATTACGGAGGGAAATAATGAAAATCGCATTAATCAATGAAAATTCACAGGCAGCTAAGAACAGTCTGATCGAGGGGTGTCTGAAGTCGGTCGTCTCTCCCATGGGTCATGAGGTATTTAACTACGGTATGTATTCGGCGGATGATGCCTGCCAGCTTACCTATGTACAGGCAGGTCTTCTCACCGCGATCCTTATCAACTCGAAGGCAGCCGATTTCGTGATCACGGGCTGCGGTACGGGAGAGGGCGCCATGCTGGCCTCCAACGTTTACCCGAACGTACTCTGCGGCCACATTGCTGATATCGAGGATGCCTACATGTTCGCGCGCATCAACAACGGCAATGCCATCTCGCTTCCGTTCGCGAAGAAGTTCGGCTGGGGCGGTGAGCTCACGCTGACATGGATGTTCGAGAAACTTTTCAACACAGAATTCGGCGGCGGATACCCGCCCGAAAGAGTTGCTCCGGAGCAGGCGAACAAGAAGATCCTGGATTCCGTGAAAGCAGTCACACACAAGGATATGCTTACGATCCTTAAAGAGATCGATCAGGATTTCCTGAAGAAGACCATTTCCGGTGAGAAGTTCGCCGAGCTCTTCTACCCGAACTGCCAGGTCCCGGAGATCGCCGAGTACCTGAAGAGCCTTTGATCTTTGAAGCAGAATTCCCGTGAGCGGGACTTGAACATGAGATGAATGCATTATATGAGGATAAGGGCGTTCATTCCAATGAGAATTTAAGAGCGGGAGCAGGCGGGAGCCTGTTCCCTGATTTCATACAAACACCACATTGCAGGAGGATGAAAGCATGGATATCAATAAAGCCTTTTCACTTGAAGGTCGTGTCGCGCTTGTGACCGGAGCAGCTTACGGAATCGGATTTGCAATCGCGGAAGCCCTTGCAAATGCAGGCGCGAAGATCGCGTTCAACTGCCGCGGACAGCAACATCTCGACACAGCGCTCGAGGAGTACGCAAAGAAGGGCATCGACGCCCGCGGATATATCTGCGACGTAACGAAAGAAGACGAAGTTGCGAAGATGGTCGCAGACATTAAGAAGGATCTCGGCCCGGTCGACATCCTTGTGAACAATGCGGGTATCATCAAGAGGATCCCGATGCATGAGATGACTGTGGATGAGTTCCGCCAGGTCGTTGACATCGACCTGAATGCTGCTTTCATCGTCTCCAAGGCAGTCCTTCCGGACATGATGGAGAAGAAGAAAGGCAAGATCATCAACATCTGCTCGATGATGAGCGAACTCGGCCGTGAGACAGTCTCCGCGTACGCGGCTGCCAAGGGCGGTCTCAAGATGCTCACGAAGAATATTGCTTCCGAGTACGGCGAGTATAACATTCAGTGCAACGGCATCGGACCCGGCTACATCGCTACACCGCAGACGGCTCCACTGCGTGAGAGACAGGCAGACGGCTCCAGACATCCGTTCGACAGCTTCATCATCGCAAAGACACCGGCTGCCCGCTGGGGAGATCCGGAAGATCTGATGGGACCGGCTGTATTCCTTGCATCGGATGCATCTGATTTCGTGAACGGTCATATCCTGTATGTTGACGGCGGTATCCTTGCCTATATCGGAAAGCAGCCGTAAGGCGTCATTTTCTTAAAAGAAAGGAAGTAAGCGGCAATACACTTTCGCTTTCGAAGGATTGAGTCAGGTATAAAGCAATCAATTGACTGCCTTTTGAAGCAAGTGATGTAGCTGCCGCATAAGGAGAAAAATATGCGTGAACTTTGTGTAGACACGCGGGAAGGGGCGGCCTGTTTCCGGACGATTTCGGAGGCGGTCGCCTCTCTTCCTTCAGATAATCATGAGCTTACAGTGATCCGGGTCGCTCCCGGGATCTATGAGGAGAACCTCAGTATCGAGACCGCTTTCATCATCCTGGAAGGAAGCGGTGCGGATAAGACACGTGTGACGGGCCGTCTCGGGGCTTTTGAGATTCTTGAAAACGGAGAAAAGAGAGGTACTTTTCGGACGCAGACGGTGTTCGTCCACACCCATGATTTCACTGCCAGAAATATCGCTTTCGAAAATGCTGCCGGCCCGGGACACTATGCCGGACAGGCGATCGCGCTGTATGCGGACGGGGACCGTCTGACATTTGAAAATGTAGACCTCATCGGCTTCCAGGACACTCTCTTTACGGGACCGCTTCCGGCAAAAGAGCAGGAGGCAGGAGGCTTCCGGGGACCGCTCGAGCACAGCCCGAGGATCAATGGCAGACAGCACTATAAGAACTGCAGGATCTGCGGGACGGTCGATTTCATATTCGGAAGTGCGACAGCGTATTTTGAGGACTGTGAGCTCATTTCTCTGAACGACCGGAAAGAGGAGACTGCCAATCAAGTGTCTGCGGACCAGGCGTCTGCGAAGCAGGGTTCTTCGAATTATGTGTCTGCGGAGCGGGTGTCTTTGGATCGGAGAAATCCTCCGAAGAAATGCCCTGTTCTCGGATATGTGACTGCTCCGTCCACGCCGGAGGGCCAGAAATACGGGTATGTCTTCAAGAACTGCACATTCACCGGCCCGGAATGTCCGGATGGCTCCTGCTATCTCGGCAGACCCTGGAGAGTTTATGCAAAGTGCGTGCTGATCGACTGCAGGATCGGCAGGCACATCAAAAAAGAAGGATGGCATGACTGGGGAAAGGAGAAGGCGGAGGAGACCACCTTCTTCGCGGAATACGGATGTCTCTATGAGGACCGGGAGGGGAATTTCGAAAAGCGCGCTGCGGATGAAGAATCTCCGGAGGTTCCGAAGCTTCGCAAATATCTGAGAGAGGATGAGATCTCTGAATACGATAAGGAGAAGGTTCTCGGATGAGAATACGGGATCGGATGATCCCGGTCTGGTTCTTGCACCGGCGCATAAAAGAGACCGGCATGTAAAAATACCGATATGCAAAAAGACCACTGTCGGGCAGGCAGCCTTTGATGGATGCCGTTCCGTACAGTGGTCTTTTTATTCATTACTGCGAACTGCTGTACCTGTAATTTGAAGCGGTTCTCATAAGAAGTGCCTGCGGCAGAGGAAGAACGACCGCACGGGGAAGATCACTCAGCGGTTCATCTCGCTCTGATAACCGGTCGATTTATGCGACTTGATAACAGATTCGATCTCATCGAGATCGGACGAAGGCATATCGCCCGGAATCGTGTTCTTGACGGAACCTGTCGCGTCGCCGAACTCGACAGCTCTCTGATAATCATGGGCATCAGTGAGCAGTGCATAGAGGACACCTGAGCAATAAGCGTCGCCGCTTCCGATCCGGTCGATGACCTGGACTCTGTGGTATGGTTCCTCAGAATAGAAGGTGTCGGTCTCACGAGCATAGAGAATGGAGCCGAACGTATGATGCTTCGGGCTGTGTACGACACGCTGCGTAGCTGCGACCACTTTGATCGGATATTCCTCTGTGAAGCTCTTCAGAATCTCCTGGGCATTGCCTGTCTTGCCGAATGTCAGGCGAGCTGTGTCCTCAGAGCAGAAGAAGATATCTACATAGGGAAGGATCTGTTCGATGCAGGCTCTCGCCTCATCTCCGGTCCAGAGATTAGCGCGGTAGTTTACGTCAAATGAAATGACTGCCCCGGCCTCCTTGAAACGGCGGATCATCTCCACGCCGGTTTTTCTGGTATTCTCGCACAGGCCGAGAGTAATTCCGCTTGTGTGGAAAAGGCGTGTGGAGCTGAAAATGCTTGCAGGGAAATCCTCAATCCGTACTTTTGTGAAAGAGGAATGTGCACGGTCATAGACTACGCCCGGTTTTCTCGGATATGCACCGCTCTCATAGTAATAGACGCCGAGTCTTGCGTCATGGGCTTCATCAAATGCAATGAAGTCATCGCTGACGCCGCTGAAACGGATACGGTTCTTCGCGTACACGCCGATGTCATTGGCAGGAAGAACAGAGATGACGCCTGTGCGCTGCCCGAGAAGGGAGACGCCTGTCGCGACGTTGAGTTCGGCTCCGCCGACACGCTTTACAAATGTCTCTCCATCCGCAAGACGGCCGTCGCCGGTGGGGGAGAGGCGGAGAAGGACTTCTCCGAAAGTCAGCATATCAAAGTCTTTATTATCTGCAACTATGTGTTTCATAATTATGTCCTTTTAGAGACCGCAATGGAATGCGGGTGCAGATTGATGGGAGTGAAGAGGAGCATACGGGCTCACCGTGGAACCGCTCCGATTTTCGTAATAATAGAAAAATACCGGAAGAGAAAAAGAAACGCCGGAAGAGAGATGCGCTTTCTGCGTACTCCTTCCGGCGTTAAGCCTTTCATTGTCTGAATCGAACTGATCCATACTTTGGCAGGTCCCGGCGAGCTTCAGGCACTTCGCTTTGCCGATGATCATCAGAAACGCTTTGGCGTTCCCGCCGCATTCATCTCGAAAACTGCTTTATGGAGAATCCTGCGTCAGTTGATGAATCCTGCCTGACAAGACCGGAATTATTATCTTGCAACACGAGCGCCAGCGCCGCCCATGACACCTTCGACCTCGTCTACGGAAGCCATCGTTGTATCACCAGGTGTTGTCATAGCAAGTGCACCGTGTGCTGCACCGTAGTTGACAGCCTTCTCCGGATCACCTGTCGTCATAAGGCCGTATACAAGACCGGAAGCGAAGGAGTCGCCGCCGCCGACGCGGTCCATGATCTCCAGACCGTCATACTGCTTTGCCTTGTAGATCTCGCCGTCTGCCCAGCAGATCGCGCTCCAGTCGTTGACAGTAGCTGTGCGGACTGTACGAAGAGTGGTCGCAACGACCTTGAAGTTCGGATAGACCTTGGCAGCCTCACCGATCATCTTCTTGTAACCGTCAAGGTTCAGCTCTTTGAGGTTTGCGTCATTGCCTTCGATCTCGAAGCCGAGGCATGCTGTAAAATCTTCCTCGTTGCCGATCATGACGTCGACATACTTGGCGATTTCCTTGTTGACTTCCTGAGCCTTTGCCTGACCGCCGATCGCGCTCCACATGGACGGACGGTAGTTCAGGTCGTAGGATACGATCGTGCCGTACTTCTTGGCTGTCTTGATCGCTGCGAGGACTGTCTCACAGGTCTGCTCGGAGATAGCAGCATAGATGCCGCCGGTGTGCAGCCAGCGAACGCCGAGTGTTCCGAAGATGTACTCGAAGTCGAAATCTTCCGGCTTAGCCTGGGAGATCGCTGTGTTCGCACGGTCGGAGCAGCCCTTTGCGCCGCGGATGCCGAAGCCTCTCTCTGTGAAGTTGAGACCGTTTCTGCAGATACGGCCGATACCGTCTGTCTTCTTCCAGAAGATGTGGGATGTGTCAACGCCGCCCTGCATCATAAGGTCCTCGAGGAGCTTGCCGACTTCGTTGTCAGCGAGAGCTGTGAGGACAGCCGTCTTCATGCCGAAGCACTTGCGGAGACCGCGGATAACGTTGTACTCTCCGCCGCCTTCCCATGCGCGGAAGGATCTTGCTGTGCGGATGCGGCCTTCGCCCGGATCGAGACGGAGCATGACTTCTCCGAGGGATACAGCATCATACATGCATTCTTCTTTCGGTCTCAGATTCAGATTCATGATATATCTCCTTATTCTTCTAAATATTCCGGCAGCTGCGGAACGCTGCTCCTTTCAGCGTTCCGCTTTTCCCTGCCGATTGATTCATATGTATTCTGAAAAGGTACGTTCCTTATGATCAGCCGCGGACTTCCTTTACGATGTCAGCTGCTTCGCGGACAAGCTCAGTGATCTTTGCGAAGTCGCCTGCCTTTACGAGATCCTTCTTGACCATCCAGCTTCCGCCGCATGCAAGGATTCTGTCATATGCAAGGTACTCGCGGACGTTCTTTGCGTTGATGCCGCCTGTGGGCATGAACATAACGTCTGTGTACGGAGCGGCGATCGCCTTGATAAATCCAAGTCCGCCTGCCGGCTCTGCCGGGAAGAATTTAACTGTGTCGAGACCGAGAGCAAGTGCCTGCTCAACCTCGGAAGGAGTGCATGTGCCGGGGCAGACAGCGATGCCGCGGTTGATGCAGTACTGAACGACTTCCGGATTGAGGCCCGGGCTGACGATGAACTTAGCGCCTGCTTCGATTGCTCTGTTGGCCTGATCGATCGTGAGGACAGTGCCTGCGCCGACGAAGATTTCCGGATAAGCTGTTACCATCTCGCGGATGACGTCTGCAGCGGCTGCAGTACGGAATGTGACTTCGGCGCACGGAAGACCGCCTTCCATGAGCGCTTTTGCAAGCGGAGCAGCATCCTTTGCGTCATCCAGAACTACGACCGGGATGATGCCGATTTCGCCGATTTTCTTCAATACTTCATTCATGATTTTGTCCTCCTTGATCTTAGTGTTTATGAGTTTCGCATTGTAAAACAAAATTGAATCGTCTTTTGTGACCTTTACCTTAATTATAGTGCCGCATTGTGAAATGTCAAGTCAAAATATGAAAGAACCGAGAAAAAATACGCGGCTCGAGTTTCATATTATGAAACACAAGACTTGAAAAGATGCTGCTGATATGATAAAATTCAGGACAGAAGAGACGGGTTTCAGGCAGTCAGGGATCTGCCCCGGGATCGGAGGGGGCATAACGCCCTGCACAGTGAGACAGGAACGCCCCTGCATTCCTGAATGCTGAAAGGGAGAAGACATGTGTTTCCGCTCAGCATCCCGAATAGAAAAGATACGCCCGTACATTGAGGAGAATACGCTTATGCCGGAAGAATATACGGAGAAGAACCCGATACAGGTCGCAGACAGGCTGTTCGGCGCCGTCGAGCTGCTCGCTGACAGAGGCGAGCTCGGCCTTATGGAGATCGCACAGGCCCTTGAGCTCAACAAGACGACGGCATTCAGGATCCTTCGGTCCCTGATCTTTATGGGTTATGTGACCCAGAACGGGGAAAACGGGAAGTATTCCCTCACGATGAAAATCGCCTCCCTCGGACATAAAGTAGTCTCGAGAACGGATATCATCGTGGTGGCGCACCCGTTCCTTGCCAGGCTGTCCGAGGAGACGGGTGATACGGTTCATCTTGTGAAACGCGACGGGGCGGATGCTGTTTATATCGACAAGGTCCTGGGGCATGCCCATCCCACGGAGATGGGATCGAGGATCGGCGGACGCATCCCCCTGTACTGCTCCGGAGTCGGGAAAGCTATCTGTGCGGCACTGAGCCTCGATGAAACTGCCGCGGTCTGGGCTGCAAGTGATGTCAGAAGGATCACGCCGTACACCATCACCAACTATGAGGATTTTATGTTCTCGCTGGAGGACGTCCGGAAGAGAGGGTATGCGCTCGACAATGAGGAGAATGAATCCGGCGTCCGCTGTATAGCGGCGACGGTCATTCCGGCGGGCGGCAGTACCCAGTATGCGTTCAGTATCTCCGCGCCCGTGGAGCGCATGGACAATGACAGGATCCACACGCTCTCCGAGCATGTCCTCCGGACCAAGGGGGAGATCCAGAGAGCGATCGGATAAGAGCAGCAAAGATCCGGAACAGAGTCGGATAAGAACAGCATAAGTATCACTTAAATAAAGATAAGGAAAAGGCAATGCTGAGAACTGCAATCGTTGAAGATGATGAGGCCTGTGTGAAGGAGCTTTCCGGCTATGTGGAGCGCTATGGCCGCGAGAACGGTCAGGACATCCAGGTCTTTATTTACAGAGACGGATCCGCAATCTTAAAAGAATATGAACCGAAGTACGATATCATTCTGCTCGACATCGAGATGCCTGAGATCAACGGGATGGAGACAGCGAAGAGAATCCGGGCCGTCGACCCCGATGTTGTGCTGGTCTTTATCACCAACCTGGCAAGCTATGCGATCTACGGATATGAGGTCGGTGCCCTGGATTTCATCACGAAGCCTGTCACGTGGTTCACTTTCCAGCTGCGTTTCCGGCGCGCGGCGGAGCGTGCGGCAATGAGGAAAAATGAAGAGATTTTGCTTGCCTGCCATGACGGATTTGAGAAAATTCAGGTGAGGGATATTTATTATGTGGAGGTCCAGAACCGGATGCTCTACTATCATACCAGGCGGGGCACGATTGAACTCAGAGGCACGATGAAGAGCGCTGAAGAGATGCTTTATCCGCATCATTTCGCAAAGTGCAATCATTGGTATATCGTGAATCTTGCCCATGTAAAGAGGATCACGAAGGATACGGTCACTGTGGGAGACAAGGAGCTTGAGATGAGCCGCAGGGCGAGGACCGGATTTCTGGACGCCCTGACGGCATATATGGGAGGCGGATATGGCTGACGCAATCTACGGCAGTATATGTACTGCCGCTGTCTTTTATATATTTCTTGATCCGCTCTGCAAAAAAAGAGGCAAAAGGGTGCTGCTGTTCGGAACTCTTTTTCTGGCGGCTGCGGGGTTCGTTGAGTTCAGCTTTCCCGGAACAGGTGCCGTTCCTGTCGGCATTATGATGGCACTGCTCTTTGGCATTCAGGCTGCAGCCGTGCATTTTATCACGGAAGAGGGATGGCGGGAGTCTTTCTACGTGAGCATCTGCGCCGGGATGGTGCTCGGGATCATTTATACACTGGGGGAGTGGATCTGCGGCATACCGGAGACAGGTCTTCTTTCCCCGGAGATCGCGGTACCGGTAAAGCGTCTCATTGTGCCTGTCGTTCTTGTTCCTCTGACCTGCCATTTCTTTGCATCCACCATGCCCGTTGAGGGGCATTATGAGATCGGTCCAAGGCAGATCTCTCTGGCTCTTATGGAATATACTTTGTTCGCGGCCATGGGGATGGGTGTCCGGATCCACATGAGAAATCAGGGCGATACCGGCGAGTACGTCAGGATGGTGGTGTTTTTCGGTCAGCTTCTGCTTGTCGTGATCCTGTATCTGGAATATGTTATGTTCCGCAGCAGCGCCATCCAGAAGGAAATGCAGGCCCTCAATCTGCTCTGGAACGAACAGAAAGCGCAGTACGATCTGGCGAAGGAAAACATAGACCTGATCAATCGGAAGTGCCATGACCTGAAGCATCAGATCCGCGCGCTGAGAGGGGAAGAGGGGCGGATAAAGGATCCGAAATATCTCGATGAACTGGCTGACTCGATCCAGATTTATGAATCCATCGTCAAGACAGGAAATGAAGCCCTGGACACGATACTGACGGAGAAAAGCCTCCACTGCAGGGAGAACAGTATCAGGATCAACTGTGTGGCTGACGGCGGCCGGCTCTCCTTCATGGATCTTGCAGATCTCTATTCTGTATTCGGAAATGCGATCGACAATGCGATCGAGGAAGTCCAGCAGTTCGAGAACATTGAGATGCGTCAGATCGATGTGATCGTTTTCCGCAGAGAGGATTTCGTCTGTATTGAGGTGATCAATCCGCTCAGGACGGTCCCGAAATTTGTCGATAATCTTCCGCAGACGACGAAGGGGGACAACGGCTATCATGGGTACGGGGTAAAAAGTATAAAGCATACGATTGAAAAATACGGAGGACATATCACTGTCAGTACGGATTCAGGATGTTTTTCTCTGAAGATGATTGTTCCGGTACCGCATTAGGAAGTCAGATCCCGCCCGCGGGACGAAAGACACGGGTCTTGCTTTGCGGGCGTATTTCACGACATGAGCGGGAACTGAATTATGATGAATGAACAGGCTGCGGCCGGTGTCATATTTGGCACCGGCCGCAGCTTTTTTTCTGAAGCCGGCCGCGGGATCCGGAGAAGGATCTCTGCTCTGTCCCGTACCGGAGAGCGCGATGGACCGTCATACCTTACCACTTATGTCGCAAAAATGACCACAAAAGTAAAACCGGTTGTTTTCATTTTCAGACTTCTAAAAATGAAAGACAACAATTTCAAAACTGTATTTTGGAAGGAGGAGAGCATGAGACGCGAGACACTTCTTATGAAAGACTGGCGCTTCACCATGCCGGGCGCCGAGCCCGAGACCTGCGATCTGCCGCATACGTGGAATGCGGTGGACGGACAGGACGGCGGCAACGATTATCTCCGAACAGCATGCGTCTACGAAAAGACATTTCCGATCCCTGACTTTTCGCCGGGGAGCGAGAGGGTCTTCCTGGCATTCGACGGTGTGAACGCAAGCTGCAAGGTAACGCTCAACGGCACGGAGATCATGAGTCATGACGGCGGTTACTCGACATTCCGGGCCGATATCACGGATCTGCTTCTGCAGGAGAACGAGCTCAGTGTCCTCGTGGATAATTCCGTAAATGACCGGGTCTATCCGCAGAAAGCGGACTTTACATTTTACGGAGGGATCTACCGGAATGTAAAGATCCTGATCGTGAACAGAAATCACTTTGATCTCCTCTATTACGGAGGACCCGGGATCCGTGTCACTGCCAGACCGGAGGGAGAAAACGCGAAAGTTCTCGTCGATACATGGGTCGCGGGAGAGGGCGAAGTGAAGATCCGGATCCTGGACGCGGAAGGCGATGTCGTTGCGGAGAAGACCGCGAAGGATGGCGAAGAACGGAAAGGTACTTCCCGGAAGAGCGCCGGCATAAAACTTTCTGACGTCCATCGCTGGGACGGAATCAGGGATCCGTACCTCTACAGTTCGGAGGCGGTTCTCATAAGGGATGGAGAGATCGTCGACAGGATCCGGACATCTTTCGGTGTCAGGGAATTCCGCTTTGATCCGGAAGCCGGCTTTTTTCTGAACGGAAGATCCTATCCGCTTCACGGCGTTTCCCGTCATCAGGATCGCAGGGGGAGCGGCAATGCGATCACGCAGAAAGAGCACGAGGAGGACATGGAGCTCATACGGGAAGTGGGAGCGAACACGATCCGGCTTGCACATTACCAGCATGATCAGTTCTTTTATGACCTCTGCGACCGGTACGGAATGATCGTATGGGCGGAGATCCCCTACATCAGCGAGCACATGCCGAACGGCCGGGACAATACGGTGAGCCAGATGAAGGAGCTCATCATTCAGAATTACAATCATCCGTGCATCGTCTGCTGGGGCATTTCCAACGAGATCACGATCTCGACGAAAGACCATAAGGATATGATGAGCAACCACCGGATGCTGAATGACATGATCCATGAGATGGATCATACGAGACTCACGACCCTTGCCTGCTACGCGATGTGCAATCCGTTCGACCCGGTCGTACATAAGGTGAGCGATCTGGTCGGCTATAACCTGTATCTCGGCTGGTATGTGCCGTTCCCATGGCTGAACGACCTTTTCCTGAACTTCTTCCACCGGGTCTGGCCCCGCAGACGTCTCTGCTACAGCGAATACGGTGCGGAGGGAATGCCGAATCTCCACGCGAGGAAGCCCAGAAGAGGGGATCAGACGGAAGATTACCAGAATCTCTATCATGAGTTCATGCTGGAATGCTTCAAACGGCATCCGTATATGTGGGGGACCTACGTCTGGAACATGTTCGACTTCGCCGCAGATGCGAGAGATCAGGGCGGTGAGCCGGGCATGAATCATAAAGGGCTCGTCACCTTTGACCGCAGGACGAAGAAGGACTGCTTCTTCCTCTACAAGGCTTACTGGAGCGATGACCCCTTCGTCTACATCGCGGGGAGACGCAGAAAAGACCGTGAGGAGAAGCAGACGGAGATCCGGGTCTATACCAACGAGCCTTCCGTCACCCTGTACGTGAACGGGGAAGAGCGGGAGACGCAGGCGGGTTCGAAGGTGTTCATTTTCAAGGTGGATCTCTCCGGCGAAACAGCAGTAAAGGTCGTGACGGAGCATGCCTCCGATGAGGTGACCTTCCGGAAAGTCATCCGCCCGAACCCTGAATATAAGCTGAAGAAGTCAAAAGGGAAGAGTGCGAACTGGGTATAAAGGTTTATAAAGACTAAGGAAAGGAGAGAGAAATGGCTAAGAAACCAAAAATAGTAACATGGGGGATCCTGACGGGGCTTACTTCGGTCCTCACGATCGGATCCATCGTCGGAAACGTGTTCGCGAACCGCTATGCGACAACGATCAACGTCGCTCTCGACACATCCTACTCGAAGGTGGTGGGATATGATGAAAACTCGATGTATTACACCAGCGACTTTGAGAACGAGGATGCAAGATGGGAATACGAGAGAGAGCTCTGCGCTCAGCTGGAGGCGGAAGGCGCAGCCCTTCTGAAAAATGACAACAGCGCGCTCCCGCTCGGTTCCGGCGCGAAGGTCTCGCTCTTTGCGCGCGGCAGCGTTGAGCTGGTCTACGGTGGAACAGGATCCGGATCGGTCGATACGAGCGCGGCTCCGACTCTCAAGGAAGCCCTGACGAACGAAGGCATCTCCGTCAACGAGACTCTCTGGTCATGGTACGAATCCACTTCGGAGAAGTACGGACGCGTGACGCCGGCTTCCATCTCTGACGCACTTGCGGCAAACACGCAGTATGCGGTCAACGAAGCCCCCTGGTCTGAGGTCGAGAGCGCAAATGCGTCCTCGTTCGCAGAGTACGGCGACGCAGCGATCGTCGTCCTCTCCCGCTCAGGCGGTGAGGGCGCGGATCTTCCGGACGGAGATTCCACAGTCTCTCTGGAGACGAATACCAACGCAGGCGGACTGAACGCTTCGGGCGAGAAGGAGCAGGTGGCGGAGAATGTCGACACTGTCCTTTACGGCGTGGGAGCCGAAGGCGACGGGGATTATCTCGTCCTCTCCCAGGAGGAGAAGGATCTTCTGGCAGGTCTGAAAGCTTTAAAGGATGATGGAACATTTAAGAAGATCGTCGTCCTTCTCAACACATCCAATGCGCTCGAGCTTGATTTCCTGAACCCGGAGATCTGCGGCGCGGATTACGGAATCGATTCCTGCATGTGGATCGGTGACGTAGGGCAGACAGGTGCCATCGGAGTCGGCAGACTGCTCTCCGGAAGCATTGCTCCCTCCGGCTCGATCGTGGATACATTCTGGTATGACAACATGAAGAACCCGGCAGTGGTCAACTTCTATACAGTTCCTTACGCCGGTTATGAGCAGTATGGTCTTGCACTCGAAGGCGCAGACGTACAGGGAATGTACAGCGTCTACCAGGAAGGCATCTACCTCGGCTACCGCTACGCGGAAACACGTTACGAGGATGTCGTCATGGGTACAGAGAAGGCAGGCGATTTCGATTACTCTTCCACAGTGGCCTACCCGTTCGGATACGGCATGAGCTATACGACGTTCGACTTCAGTGATTTCACGTTCACGGAAGGAGCGGACGCGTTCACGGTCAGCGTCAACGTGACAAATACGGGAGACGCGGCTGCAAAGAAGACGGTCCAGATCTATTTCCAGAGCCCGTATACGGACTATGATAAGCAGAATGCCATCGAGAAGGCCTCCGTTGAGCTCTGCGGCTTTGACAAGACGGAAGTCCTCGAGCCGGGCGCTTCCGAGAAGGTCACGATCGAGATCCCGAAGACAGAGCTTCGCGCTTACGATGCGAACGGCGCAAAGGGCTATATTCTCGATGCGGGGGACTATTACTTCACGGCAGCGAACGGATCTCATGAGGCGGTCAACAATATACTCGCAGCCAAGGGCTTTGGCTCCGCGAACGGTATGACTGCTGATGGAAATGCAGATCTCGTCGGCAAATTCACACAGGCGGAGCTGGATACACAGATCTTCCGCAATTCCGCTGCGACGGGTAATGAGATCACGAACCTCTTCGACGAGTCCGACCCGAACAAGAGCTCCCTCACACCCGGCACGGTCACATTCCTCACGAGAAGCGACTGGGAAGGCACATTCCCGACAGCCCGTCAGGCCCTTACGATGAATGATGAGCTGGCCAATGCCCTTGCATTCACACAGTATAAGGCGGAAGAGCATGCTGATACAGCTATGCCGACGCTGGCATCCGGCGGCGATATGTCGATCTCCGAGATGATCGGGGCTGAATATGACGATGAGAGATGAGAAGCGCTGCTCGATCAGCTCACATTTGAAGAAATGGTCAACACGATCACGCTGGGCTTCCACAACACGGCAGCCTGCGAGACAGTATCCAAGGCGGCGACGAAGGATGAGAACGGCCCGCAGGGTCTTACTGCATCCCTTACAGGCGGCAAGTCCGCAATGTGCTACACATCGGAGGATGTGATGGCAGCGACGATGAACACAGAGCTTATGGAGGATGTAGGACGCTGCATCGGAAATGACTGCCTTGACATGGGCTATTCCGGACTCTACGGACCCGGCATCAACATGCACCGCACACCGTACAGCGGACGGAACTTCGAGTACTATTCTGAGGATCCGTTCGTGGCGGGAACCATCTGCACGGCGGAGACAAAGGGAATCCAGAGCAAGGGTGTCTATGTATATCTGAAGCATGTTGCACTGAACGATTCCGAATCCTCCAGACGCGGCGTCAACACATGGCTCACGGAGCAGACTGCCCGTGAGATCTACCTTGAAGTGGCAGATAAGGCGATCATCGACGGCGGCGCATGGTGCGTCATGTCCGGCTTCAACCGCTGGGGCGCTCAGTGGTGCGGTGAGAACGCGAACCTTATGAACGGCTATCTCCGCGGCGAGGCAGGAATGCGCGGCATGTCCATCACAGACTTCTCCGGTCTGTCACAGTATATGGACGTTGCGGACGGACTGATCGGCGGATCCGACATCTGGGACAGCCCGATGCCGATGATCCATACGGCGGCAGCAGGTCAGATGGCAGGCAATCCGTACATGGTCACAGAGATGCGCGAAGCGATGCACAGGATCCTCTATACGGTCGTAAACTCCAACGCGATGAACGGATGGAATTCCGAGACACACATTGAGCCCAACACTCCGTGGTGGCAGCTTGCAATTTACGGACTCATCGGTGTTTCGGCTCTCCTTACGGTCCTTTCGGTATTTATGCTTGTAAAGAACATTAAGCTCAAAAAATCACAGCAGTAAAGGACCCGGGAAGGGCTGCCGCATAGAGGCGAAACCATACTATACAGCAGATACTGATCGCAATTAAAGAACGCCTCGGTGTGCCGCGTTGCAAAGGATGCAGAGCACCTTACGGATGCAGTGCGGTCATCGCCAGGGCGGCAGCCCCTCTCCCATAGAACGCCCGGGCGTTCCCGATAAGGAGTTTATTATGGCAAATGAAAAGAATACCAGCACCGTCGGACTGAATCGGGCGAAGCCGTATCAGCTTGCCCTGTTCCCTCTGAACAACGGCGCGACGAATGTATATTTTGTCCTTGTTCTCTCTTACATAGCGACCTTCGGCTCCAACGTTCTCGCACTCGGTGTCATTTTCGCGTCTCTCATGGTCACGGGTATGCGTCTCTTTGATGCTGTGACAGACCCGATCATCGGCGCACTTATGGACAGGACGAGCACTCGCTTCGGAAAATTCCGTCCATTCATGGTCATCGGGAACCTGATCATGGCGCTGAGCATCCTGTCGCTCTATATTCTGACACCGCTCATTCCGGCATCCATGAAATTTGCGCGCTATGCCGCATTCGTTCTTCTCTATGCGGTCTGGGTCATCGGCTATACATTCCAGACGTCCTGCACGAGAGCGGGACAGACCGTCCTCACGAACGATCCGAATCAGAGGCCGCTGTTCACGATCTTCAATACCGTCGGCTCACTGGCCGGTATGGGGGTCATGCAGTTCCTGGCGCCGATCCTCCGTGCGCGCGTCGCAGATTACGCAAGTCCGAGATTTTATCAGGTGTTCACACCGATCGGCATTATCGTATCCATCTGTCTGACCATTCTGGCAATCATCGGGATCTCCGAGAAAGACAGACCGGAATATTACGGGATCGGCGGCGAGAAAGCCGAGAAAGTGAAAGTGTCCGAATATCTCGAGATCATCCGGAACAATGACCCGATGAAGAGACTGATGGTCGCCGGCGCCGGCTGCAAGCTTGCCCTGTCCATTGCGACCAACACGACGGTCCTCTGCATGCTCTATGGCTGTATGATGGGAAATTATGACGGACTCTACCTTCCGATGATGATCATCGGCTATGTCTGCTCCGTACCGTTCTTCCTTCTGACCGTGCGGACATCTCAGAAGAAGGGACAGAAGGCGTCTCTGCTTCGCTATGTAGCGCTCGCCTTCGTCTGCTATCTGGGGGTTCTGGCGCTTCTCTTCCTCTGGAAGCAGGGCGATCCGGCCTGGAATCTCACGATCATTCAGAACGGAAAGTTTCATGTGAACCTCTACACGGTGCTCTTTATCCTGTTCTTCGGCGTGGGATACGGAGCGTATTATGCGACTGCGGACATGCCGATCCCGATGGTCGCGGACTGCTCGGATTATGAGACGTATCGCTCCGGAAAATACATTCCGGGGATCATGGGCACACTGTTCTCACTGGTCGACAAGCTGGTCTCTTCGCTCTCGGCGACGATCGTAGGCCTTGCGGTCTCGGCGATCGGTCTGGCGAACCTGCCTACTGCGGAGACACCGTATACAGACGGCATGAATATCGTTGTCATCATATTGTTCTGTGTCATTCCGCTGATCGCCTGGGGACTGACGCTTCTGGCCATGAAGGGATATATCCTGACAGGCGAGAAGATGAAGGAGATCCAGAAGATAAACGGTCTTCGCAGGGAGGCTGTCGCGGAAGGAATGACGCTCGCGGAAGCGATGGAGAAATACAAATAAAGATCAGGAGCTTCCGGCTTCAGAAATCCTGGACGCCGCAGCATCCATGCATGTGTGAAGTATTGGTAAAGATGCTTCGTCCCGTACGCGGACGCAGTGAATAACGGCGCAGTGAACAGCTGCAATGCGATTAAGGGTCCGGCTGACTTCAGCCGGACCCTTTGTACATGCCAATTTTCATAGTGTAATGCTTATGACGCAAGCTTTGAATACACAATTGGAATTCACTCCGCGCTGAACTGGCTCATATAGAGCTTTGCGTAAGCTCCGTTCTTTGCCATCAGGGAGTCATGGTTCCCCTGCTCCACGATATGGCCGCTGTTCATGACGAGGATCACATCCGCCTCGCGGATCGTCGAGAGCCTGTGGGCGACGATGAAGCTCGTCCGGCCTTTCATCATTCGTGCAAAAGCGGCCTGGATCCTGATCTCCGTTCGGGTATCGATACTGGAGGTCGCCTCGTCGAGGATCAGCATCGGCGGGAGATGGAGCATGACGCGTGTGATACAGAGAAGCTGCTTCTGACCCTGACTGATATTTCCGCCGTCCTCCGTGATGACCGTATCGTACCCGTTCGGAAGCCTGCGGATAAAGCTGTGGGCGTGCGCGGCTTTGGCAGCGGCAATCATCTCCTCATCGGTGGCATCGGGCTTTCCGTAGCAGATATTTTCACGGATCGTTCCGGCCTTCAGCCAGATATCCTGGAGCACCATTCCGTAGCTTCCGCGGAGCGAATGCCGGGTGACATCGCGGATATCCGTGCCCGCGACCCGGATGGATCCGCTGTTCACATCGTAGAAGCGCATCAGAAGGTTGATGAGCGTCGTCTTCCCGCAGCCTGTCGGGCCGACGATCGCGACACGCCTGCCGGGTGCGACGTCAAGGTTGAAATTCTCGATCAGCGGGATCTCAGGGACGTAGGAGAAATCGACGCCGGAGATCTCGACATGGCCGTCCGAGAGCAGGACGGCTTCTTTTTCCTTCGGCTGCTCCTCCTCGTCCAGGAGGCGGAAGAGGCGGTCTGCGCAGGCGATGGCATTTTCCAGCTCGGTGATGACGCTCGATATGTCATTGAACGGCTTTGCGTACTGGTTCGCGTAGCTTAAGAAGATGCTGAGCTGTCCGATACTGATGCCTCCGGAGATCGCGTACAGGGCTCCGGCGAGAGCGACAGCGGCGTAGGTGATCGAGTTCACAAAGCGGGTGACGGGGTTCGTAAGAGAGGAGTAGAAGGTCGCCTGCCTGCTGGCATCCGTCAGGCTCCGGTTCAGACCGTCAAATTTTTCCTGACTCTCCTCCTCGTAGCCGAAGGACTGAACGACTTTCATTCCGTCGATCATCTCGTTGATGTAGGCAGTCTGATCCCCTCGCGCGACCGTCTGCTGACGGAAGTAGCGGTAGGTGTGGCTTGCGATGAAGCGGGCTACCAGAAGGCTCATCGGCGTGAGCACAACGACGACGAGCGTGATGAGCGGGCTTACGTAGAGCATGAAGCCCAATGTTCCGAGGATCGTGATGACTCCGGAGAAGAGCTGGTTGAATCCCATGAGGAGCCCGTCTGAAAATGTATCCACGTCAGCCGTAATTCTGCTCACCAGATCTCCGGAAGGATGTCTGTCGAGGAAGGACAGAGGCAGAGCCTGGATCTTTCTGATCGCCTCGTTCCGGAGGTCCCTGGACACGCCGAAGGTGATCTTGTTGTTGCACACTGCCATGACCCACTGGGCGAGAGCTGCAACAGCGACGACGATTCCGATTCCGCCGATGATCGTCGCAATACCTTCGAAGTTGACGGATCCGGCTCCGATCATCTCGTCGATCGCCATTCCGCAGAAGACGGGAACGATCAGGGAGACGGCCACGCTTGCTGCGGCGCAGAGAAAGCTGATCACGATGTAAAGGGTGTATGGTCTTGTGAAGAGGAGGATCCGAAGAAGGACCTCTTTATGATTGGATTTCTTCTTTTTCTCAGTCATGTCATTATACCGCTATATATTCGTGCGGGCCGGTGTACGGTTCAGGTATTTGTACGGTCCTGCAAATGCAGGATCCTGTCCGGCCTCTGTCAAAGGATGCCTCTTTTTCTGATCTCAGACGCAGAATGCTCATGATTTCATCTATGTGATGAATGTCAGACTGCTTCCTGCTCCGCTTTCCGGAACTGGCTCTCATGGATCTCCCGATAGACCTCGCAGGTCTTAAGGAGATCGTCATGCTTTCCGATCCCTGCCATCTCTCCGTCGTCCATGACGATGATCTGATCGGCATTCTTAAGGCTCGACGTGCGCTGGGAGACGATGAAGATCGTCGTCTCCTTCGGAAGATCGTGCAGCGCTTTCCGCAGGGCCGCATCCGTCGCAAAATCGAGGGCGCTGAAGCTGTCGTCTAAGATGAGGATCTTCGGATCCCCCACAAGGGCTCTCGCGATGGTCAGGCGCTGGCGCTGGCCGCCGGAGAAATTCCGGCCGCCCTGATCGACGGGTTCGTCGAGTCCGCCAGCTTTGCCGCGGACGACCTCGGCAGCCTGGGCGATCTCCAGTGCTTTCCAGAGATCTTCGTCAGAAGTGTTTTTGTCCGCCCACAGAAGGTTCGAGCGGATGGTGCCCTTGAAGAGCTGGGCCTTCTGCATGACGACATGAATATTGGAGCGGAGAGTGTCCCGGCTGAGTTCCGTGATCGGACGACCGAAGAGAAGGACACTGCCGGCTGTTGCGTCATAGAACCGGGAGATCAGGCTGACCAGAGTGGACTTGCCGCTGCCGGTGCCGCCGATGATCCCGATCGTCTGACCCTGCTTTGCCGTAAAGGAGATATCTGTGATGCTCTCGTCGCCGGCGCCCGCATAGGTGAAGCTTACATGGTCGAATCGGACGGCCTCTTCGGGATCAGAGAGCGCCCGTTCATCATTTTCATATTTCATCGCGGGCTCTGTGTCGAGGATCTCACTGATCCGGTTAAGGCTCGCGAAAGACTTGCTGATCAGTACGATCGTGTTGGCCATCTTGACGAGCTCGACAAGGATCTGGTTCATGTAGTTGATGAGCGCGACGACGTCACCGCTAAGGAGCGCTCCGCCATCGACCTCGCGGGCGCCGGCATATAGGATCGCGATGATACCGAGATTGACGACGACGTACGTGAGCGGATTCATGAGCGCGGAGATCTGTCCGATGCGGGTCTGCATCGTGTTGAGAGAGCTGTTTGCTTCTTCAAAGCGGGCAATTTCCTCGCGCTCCTTTCCGAAGGCGCGGACCACGCGAACACCGGTCAGGTTCTCGCGGGTGACGCCTGTGATCCGGTCCAGACGTTTTTGAATATTTTTGTAGCCGGGACCGGTCACTCGCATGATTGAAAATATGATGACGGAGAGGACCGGGATCGTCACGACAAAGATCAGGGCTGCACGGAAATTGATCGTAAAGGCCATGATCATCGCGCCGAAGACGATGAAGGGGCTGCGCAGAAGAAGGCGCAGGGTCATATTGATGCCGTTCTGGACCTGGTTCACGTCACTTGTGATGCGGGTAATGAGAGTGCTCGTGCCGATCGTGTCGAGCGACTGAAAGTCCAGCTTCTGGATGTGAGCGAAGAGATCGCGTCGAAGCCCTGCCGCCCCTTCGGTAGCTGCGTGGGCAGCGAAGTACTGGGCGGTGACGCTGCAGGCGAGGCCGATGAGGGCCAGCGCAACGAGGAGAAGACACTGGCTGATAATATATGGCCGGTCATTCCCGCCGATGCCGACGTTGATGATGCGGGCGACGACGAGCGGGACGAAGAGGTCGAAGAGGGCTTCGAGCATTTTAAAGAGCGGGGCGAGGATCGTCTCCTTCTTATAATCTTTGAGCTGTCTTATCAGATGCTTCATAGGGGTTCTCCTTAGGGAAGGCCGGAGCCGGATTTTTATGCTTCATCGCGCTTTGCGTGTGCCATTCCATTATAGCAGACGGAAAGCACGATTGTGAATGAAACTGTGAGGGGGTATAATAAATGTGTCTCGGGCTGTTCTGCATTTACAGCGATCCGCCGGCAGCTTTCTTCCGGTGGATATGATCTGATTTTCGGAGGTTTCATCTATGGCTGAGAGGAAGATAAAGATAGCCCTTGGAGGCTACGGAAAAAAGCCGGAGCAGGCCGTCTGTTTCGCGGAGTTCGATCCTGAGAGGAAAAGCCTCAAAAAACTATCAGGGATCTGCGGCCTCTCGGCCCCCACATATCTGGCTGTCCTGAAAAAGGGTGAGGACACGATCCTCTACACTTTTGAGCGGACAGACCGGGGAGGCGCGGTCGTCGCGTTTCTCATAGGGGAGAAAGGTGCGGGGGAGCTCTCCCGATTTGACGCGGACTGGATCGGCCCCTGCCATATCTCGGTCTCCGAGAGGAAAGATCTGGTTTTCTGTGCAAGCTACGGGAAGGGAAACATAGCGGTCTTCCGCATCCTGGAGAACGGCGGTCTTCGTTTCGCCCGTAAAATTCAGTATGAAGGACATGGTGCCAGGCCTGACCGGCAGGCGGTGCCGCACACGCATTTTGCGGGAGAGTGGGACGGACAGCTCTTTGTCGCGGATCTGGGGCTGGACAGAATCTTCATTTATGATATCGACAGGGAAAATGAGGACCTCATCCCCGCCGGACCCGGAATCGCCTTTCCGCCCGGTTCCGGACCGCGCCATCTCATCATGGCGGGAGGAGAGCGGAAGATCCTCTATGTGCTGACGGAGATGAGCGCGGAGGTCTTTGCGTTCGGGGAGACGAAATCGGGCTGGGAGCTTCTTGACAGGGCGGATGCGCTGCCCGGGATCGCCCTCTCGGAGGAACTATGCGTGCCTGAGAGCGCGGATGTTCTGAGTGTCGGATCGGCGATCAAACTGAGCGGGGATGAACAATATCTCTTTGTCTCCCTGCGCCTCGGATATCAGGCGATCACCGCCTTCCGGGTGGAGGAGGACGGACGACTCAGTTATCTTTGCACAGCACGGACGGGCGGGATCACGCCGAGAGATTTCGGCGTGTTCGGGGATGATCTCATCGCGGCCAACAAGGATTCGGATCTCGTCACGGTCCTTCATTTTGACAGACAGACGGAGACGCTCTCGCTCACGGACAGCAGGATGGAAATGGTACAGCCGACCTGCGTCTGCGCGCTCCCGGACTGAGATTTAAAGTGGAGCAAGACCGCGAAGCTCCGGATGGCGTTTGGTGCCATGTGCGGCGCGGCAGGAACGCGGTGACGTTCCTGAATTGAGAAAGAGAGTAGGGGGGATCCATCCGGCTGACGGGGATCCGACCATAAAAACAATATAGTAGGAATGAGAGAAAGATTTATGCAGGAACTGCACATTTTACGAACGGAAAATTCTATAACAGCCTGGTGGGAAAAACCGGAAGAGTTCATCCCCGGGGATAAGTTCATTTTCCTGCTCACGGGACCGGTGAGCCGGCGGGAGAGCGCTGTCGTGACCCACGTCACGGCAAAGGGGCTCCTCCCGGACAGCGAGTATATTGTCGAAGTCCGCTATATGCACGAGGGAGAGCCGGTCTGGGAACTCACCCGGCGCGTCCGGACGGAGAAGGAGAGACCGAAGATCGATGTGACGCAGGCTCCCTATAACGCTGTCGGAGACGGGGTGACCATGAACCGGAGCACCATCCAGCGGGCGATCGACGACTGCCCGGCGGGAGGTACGGTCGTGATCCCTGAAGGCATTTTTAAGACCGGCGCGCTCAATCTGCACAGTGACATGGAGCTATTCATCAGCGAGGGGGGCGTTCTTCTGGGGACAGCGGAGCCTTCCGATTATGAGCCGCGCATCAGGAGCCGCTTTGAGGGAATCGAGGGGATGTGCTATGCATCGCTCATAAACATCGGAGAGCTCGACAGGGAGCGGGGAATCACCGCGAGAAATGTCCGGATCACCGGCGGCGGGACGATCTGCGGCGGCGGAAGGGCCCTCATGGAAAATACGATCGAGCGGGAGAAGGTACTCCTGTCCGAAGCCGGATTCGCGAGGCCGGAGGATACGTACGGTATCGAGAGGGTGGACACGGTCCCGGGCCGGGTGCGGGGAAGACTGATCAATATTTCCTGCGCGGAGAATATCCGGATCAGTGACCTCATCCTTCGGGACGGGCCTGCCTGGAATATCCACATGATTTATTCCCGCAACATTGTGACGGATGCTATCACGCTGATATCAAAGCATATCTGGAACGGGGACGGATGGGATCCGGATTCCTCGTCCGACTGCGTCCTCTTCGGCTCGCAGTTCTTTACCGGAGATGATGCTGTCGCCGTGAAATCGGGCAAAAATCCGGAGGGGAATGCGCTGGCGATCCCCACCGAGCGGGTCCGGGTGTTCGACTGTAAGATTCATTACGGTCACGGCTTTGCGATCGGGAGCGAGATGTCGGGCGGCGTCCGGGACGTGAAGTTCTGGGACTGCGATCTCGCCGGTTCCTGCTACGGACTGGAGGTGAAGGCGACGGCGAAGCGCGGCGGATACGTGAAAGACATCTCCTTTACGGACTGCGTCACGCCGAGGATCCAGGTCCACAACGTCAAATACAATGACGACGGGGAGGGTGCGGAGCATCCGCCGGTGTTCTCCGGTTTTCATTTTCGGAATATCAGGATCACGGGGCGCGGGCAGAACGAGAAGACCGAGATCTATGAGGACTGCCAGCCGGTCGTCCTCCGCGGTTTCGAGGAACCGGGGTACGCGCTCACAGACGTGACATTCCGGAATGTATCTTTTCCGGAAAATGCAAAGAATCCCGTCGAGGCGGAGTTCGTCTCGGACCTTGAGATAAACGGCCGGGCTTATAAGCCGGATTCGGAGACGGAATAAAAAGCCTCCGGACAATTAAAGCCCCGCAGATGCGGGGCTTAACAAATGATTCTATACAGACATGTATATGTAGAAAGAAGGTAAAGAATATGTACTTTGTACCGGATGATACCCTGAGAGCGGGATATTATGAATGCGAGTGCTGCAGTACCCGTTTCCTTGACACAAAGATCATGCCGAGGATCGTCTGCCCGTACTGCGGCGAAGAGCCGGATATGGAGCTCGGTCCTGACGATCCGATGCCGGAGACCCGCGAGGATGCAGAGCTCGTCCGCGTGGTGGAGGGAGAGGACGTCGAATTATACGACAGGCTCCTGTCCCTCGCTGTCACCGGAGGAGACTACAGCTGGATCTGAGTCTCTGCCAGCCTGTGCAGCCCGGAGATGGAAGAGGCGTGGAGCGGCAGCAGATCTGAGTCTCTGCCCACCCGTGCAGCCGGAAGACAGAAAAGGCGCGGTACAGCCTGATCAGGCACCGGCTGTTTCCTGATCGGGGTCAGAATTTTCAGCAGGTTCCGGATCTTTTGAAAGCTTCACGGCCATCATCGTGAGATCATCGAACTGGGGAGCGTCTCCTATAAAGACATTGATGTCGTTCTCGACATTTCTGAGAAGCTTCTCCGGGGGGACGCGTCATTTCTTATATTTTACAACTCTGCAGCGAGAATATCCATGAAATCATGACATTTGCTAAAACTTACCCACATGCATAGATGCAGCGGTGATCAGGAATATTCTTCATCGCGCAATACCCGTGGATGTATACATACGATACACATGTAAAGCGAGATCGGCCTTCATCGCGCCGTGAGGATCGCAAGAAAGGCAGTCACTGCAAAAAAAAGGAGAGATAAATATGCTTACCCAATTTTCAAGGACCGGACTTCTTCTCGGAGAGAGCGGGATAGACCGGCTTCAAAAATCACGCGTTGCGGTCTTCGGCATCGGGGGTGTCGGAGGCTATGTCTGTGAAGCTCTGGTCAGAAGCGGCGTCGGAGCTTTCGATCTGATCGACAATGATACGGTCTGTCTCACCAATCTGAACAGGCAGATCATAGCCACAAGAGAGACTGTAGGCCGGTATAAGGTCGATGTCATGAAAGAGCGGATGCTCTCGATCAATCCGGATGTCCGGGTCCGGACATACAGGGCTTTTGTGCTTCCCGAAAATTCACGGGAGTTCCCGTTTGAGGAATATGATTACATCGTCGATGCCGTCGATACGGTGACCGCAAAGATCGAACTTATTCTTCGCGCGCAGGAGCTGGGCATACCGGTCATCAGCTCCATGGGAGCAGGCAATAAGCTGGATGCAAGCCTTTTCAGGGTGGCGGACATCTATGAGACGAAGGTGTGTCCGCTCGCGAAAGTGATGCGCCGGGAGCTCAGAAAGCGCGGTGTTGAAAGGCTGAAGGTCGTCTACTCGGAGGAGGAGCCGATCCGGATCCCGGAGGAGAGGATCCTTCTGTACCGGGATCAGGCGGAGGAGGAGCCGCATGCCGATCACATAAGCGCCGCAAGGCGGTCGGTGCCGGGAAGCACTGCATTCGTGCCGTCTGCGGCAGGCCTTATTATTGCGGGAGAAGTCGTAAGAGATCTGGCTTTTTCCCCGGGAAGAAACGAGCAGGGTGAAATTTATTAATAAAGTTAAATAATTAATAGGAACGTCCGATTATTCTTTATGGTAAAATGGGAACGATACGATTATAAAAGGCAGCAGAAAGAATCAAGTATTCAGTTTTATTAAAGGGGTGAAATAAGATATGTATAGTATGCAGCGGCAAGGCTGGTTCAGGTATCTGGAATTTATCATTCTGGACTCTCTGATTCTTGCTCTCGTATTTGGTTTTTCCTATGCGACATATTTCAAAGTGCCGTTCTTTCCTCCGTCCAGGGACGTGATCGGCATCAGCATTAATATCCTGACACTGATCTTTTTCGAATCGATCGTTTTCAGGGTACACCACAATCTGCTGGGCAGGGATACCTTAAAGGAATTTTTCATCTGCCTGGAGGAGATCGCTCTCCTTGTCGTCATGCTGGTCTTTTATTACTTCGCTGCGAGAGATGACCTTGATCAGACACGGCGCGTGATCCAGTTCTTCGCGGTTTTCGGCTTTATCGCTGTCTTTGCTTTCCACGAGTTCTGGAAATTCCTGCTCAGGCATGTTTTCAAGATCCGGATGTTCAATAAACTGCTCCTGATCGTGACGGATACGTCTTCCTTTGATGCGGTAATGAGAAAGATCCGGCTCTATGGAGAGGACCGGTACTCGATCGTCGGTATGGTCCTGACCGATACAGACGAGTATTTCGGAAAGGAATATGAAGGCGTCAGGGTCCTCGCCCGCAAGAATAGCCTGGCGGAAGATATTCAGGACAGATGGGTCGATGACGTCTTCATTTTTACGAGACCGGACGACGGACTTCCGGAAAAGACAATGGCGGAGCTCTCTGCCATGGGCATCACGACACACACCTATATCAATATGCAGATCGAGCGCTCGGCTGAACTTTTCGTCGAGAAGTTCTGCGGGACCATGGTCGTCACCGAGAACATCCGCAGGGCCAACGTGGCGGGACTCATGGTAAAACGGGCCATGGATATCCTGGGAGCGATCGTCGGTCTTTTCTTCACAGCGATCATCACGATCATTATCGGCCCCATGATCTTTATTGCGGATCCCGGGCCTATCTTCTTCAGCCAGGTCCGTATCGGTCAGAACGGGAAGAAGTTCCTGATGTTCAAGTTCCGCTCCATGTATAAGGATGCGGAGGAGCGGAAGAAGCAGCTGATGGAGAAGAACGAGATCAAGGGCAACATGTTCAAGATGGAAAATGACCCCCGTATCATCGGCAGCGGTCCGGACGGCACGAGGCACGGAATCGGCTGGTTCATCCGGAAGACGTCCATCGATGAGTTCCCGCAGTTCTGGAATATCCTGATCGGCGAGATGTCGCTGGTCGGAACAAGGCCGCCGACAGTTGATGAGTGGGAGCACTACGAGCTCCATCACCGCGCACGTATGTCCTTCAGGCCCGGCCTTACCGGAATGTGGCAGGTGAGCGGACGAAGTGATATCACGGATTTTGAGACGGTCGTCAATCTGGACATGGAGTATATTGATAACTGGACGATTCTCGAGGATATACGCATCATCCTGAAGACAGTCGCGATGATCTTTACGGGATCGGGAGCAAAGTAAGGGAAAGAGGAGGATACCATGGAAAAGCAGCATGTATTTATTGTCGGGTCAAAGGGGATCCCTGCGGAGTACGGCGGATTTGAGACATTTGTCGACAAGCTTGTGCAGAATCAGTCGACGGACGCGCTCCAGTATCATGTAGCCCGCATGTCGGATAAGAACGACGAGTTCACATATCTTACTGCACGGGTATTTAACGTGAAGGTCCCGAATGTCGGACCGGGAAAGGCTGTTCTTTACGACCTGCTCGCACTCAGGGCATCGATAAAGTACTGCAAAGAGAACAGCATTCCGAGCCCGATCTTCTATGTCCTCGCAAGCCGGATCGGTCCGTTCATTCATCAGATCAAAAAGCAGATCGAGGCGCTGGGCGGAATCCTTTACCTGAATCCGGACGGCCATGAATGGAAGCGCTCGAAGTGGTCTCTTCCGATCCGCAAGTACTGGAAGATCTCCGAAAACGGAATGATTAAGTGGAGCGATCTGATCATCTGTGACAGCAAGTGCATCGAGCAGTATATTCAGGAAGAATACAAAAAGCATGATCCGCACACCACATTTATCGCCTACGGCGCGGATACGGAGCCGTCGACGCTTGCCGATGACGATGAGGCGTATGTGAACTGGCTTACGGAGAAGGGCCTCCGTCCGAACGAATACTATCTTGTCGTCGGACGTTTCGTCCCGGAGAATAACGTGGAGACGATCATCCGCGAGTTCATGGATTCCGATACGACGAAGGATCTTGCGATCATCACCACAGAGAATCCGAAGCTCCATGCGGAGCTCGAGGAGAAGCTTCATTTTTCTGCGGATCCGAGAATCAAATTTGTCGGAACGGTATATGATCAGGAGCTCCTGAAGAAGATCAGGGAGAATGCCTGGGCCTATATCCACGGTCATCAGGTCGGCGGCACGAATCCGTCACTCCTCGAGGCTCTGGGCAGCACAGAGCTGAATCTTCTTGTCGGCGTAGGCTTCAACCGGGAGGTCGGAGAGAACGCGGCTCTGTACTGGAGCCGGAAGCCGGGCAGTCTGGCAGGCCTGATTGAAAAATCGGATGCCATGGACCCGGAGAAGAGAGCGGAGTATGGCAGAAGGGCAAAGAAGAGGATCAGGGATGCCTACAGCTGGAGATACATCACTGACAGATACGAGAGCGTGTTCCTGAACGGACAGAAATAAAACGGACTGCGTGCAGATGGGAAGCTGCTTCGCACCCTGCGCGGCAGGGAAGCAGGCTTGCCTCTGAAATGAAAATATAAAAATAAGACGGGGATCCATGACCGACAGAACAGTCGGTCA
>CAMOXU010000012.1 GCA_946629525.1 uncultured Clostridia bacterium | reverse complement strand
AGATGCCGGCATACGATCGGATTTTCCGCCATCGCCTCTATGAGCTCGTCCGAGAGATCCTTCGGGTGTGAGGTCATGAACCGGACCCGTCTGAGCCCGGGCACCTTGCATACCTCCCGGAGAAGGTCGGCAAAGCTGCAGGGCTCCTCGAATGTCTTGCCGTAGGAATTGACATTCTGGCCGAGCAGCATGATCTCGACAACGCCGTCGCTCACGAGCTTCCGCACTTCCCCGAGGATATCCTCCGGCCGTCTGGAGATCTCACGCCCCCGCACATAGGGGACGATACAGTAGGTGCAGAAATTGTTGCAGCCGTACATGATGTTGACGCCTGATTTGAACGGGTACTTCCGGGCGACCGGCAGGCTCTCCGGAAGATACGGGGTCGAGTCAAGGATCTCGACGATCTTCTTCTTTTCCCGCATGGTCTTCATGAGGAGCTCCGGGAACTCATAGAGATTGTGCGTCCCGAAGATCAGATCCACGAAGGAATAGCTTTTTTGGATCTTCTCCACGACATGCTTTTCCTGCATCATGCAGCCGCACAGACCGATGATCATATCTTTCTTTTTCTTTTTGACGCTGTTCAGATGACCGAGCCGGCCGTAGACGTGCTGATCAGCATTCTCGCGGACGGTGCAGGTATTGTAAATGACAAAATCCGCCTCGTCCTCGTCTTCTGTATTCTGAAATCCGGCAGCGGCAAAGATCCCGCGGATCTTCTCGGAATCGCGGGCATTCATCTGGCACCCGAATGTCGTCACATTGGATCTGAGCGGCCGCCCGAGCGCCTGCTCAAGCTCGAGGACATACGAGCGGGCCTCCGCAATGAACTCCAGCTGACGCCTCGCTTCGGACTGCTGCTCCTCCATACTCTTCAAACTGGTCTGCATAAAACCTCCGTGTCATAACTCTTCTCGAATCTGTATTCTTCCGTTTACTCGCCGTGCCGCATCTTTTCCAGATAATCGACCCAGTAAAACTCTTCTCTGGGGTGGCTCCTGAAGATCGTTCCGACATGTTCCCCCGTGATGATCCGGTGAATAATGTGGAAGTCATCCGCGTTCGCGATCACCATGTCCGACCCTGTCGAGGTGGCGATCTCTGCGGCGATGAGCTTTGTCGCCATTCCTCCCGTGCCGAAACCGCTTCCGGTGGAATCCTTTGCCATTTTCATGAAGTGATCGTCCAGATGCTCCACTTCGGAGATAAATACGGCGTCCGGATTCCTGTGGGGGTCGTCGGTGTAGAGACCGTCTATATCCGAGAGGAGCAGGAGAAGATCCGCCTTGACCAGGGCGGCGACGACTGCGGACAGACGGTCGTTGTCGCCGAATTCGATATCATAAGTCGCCACGGAGTCGTTCTCGTTCACGATCGGAATGATCCCCATCTTAAAAAGCTGATTGAACGTATTCCGCGCATGGACACGGCTCTCCCCGTCGATGACGGTCTTCTTCGTCATGAGGATCTGGGCGGTCGTCTGGCCGTACTCGGAGAAGAGCTTCTGGTAGATCATCATGAGCCTGACCTGGCCGATCGCCGCGCAGGCCTGCTTTTCCTGCAGTGAGTGCAGGCGGTCGATCCCCATGGTGCTCCGGCCGACTGCGATCGCTCCGGAGGAGACGATGATGACGTCCTTCCCCTGATTGTGCAGATCCGACACTTCCCGGGCAAGGATCTCCATTTTTGTGAAATTGAGTTTCCCGGTCTCGCTGTGCACCAGGGATGAGGATCCGATCTTGATGACGATCCTGTTCTTATTCTTGAGCGTCTGTCTGATATCCAAATCAAAACTCCTTTACATCTTCCGTCCTGCGCGGAAATTTTCCGGCCGCAGATTTCCCGGCCGCACGCGCATTGCGTTCAGCGCACGTCTCTCGTAAGACCGAGCCCGTCGAGGGCTTCCTTCTGCTTCTCCTGCATCACGCGCTCCTCCTCCGGCTCCATATGATCATAGCCGATAAGATGGAGCGCACTGTGTGCGATAAGGAAGGCAAATTCCCGGAGAGTGCTGTGGCCGTACTCCTCCGCCTGGCTTTTGACCCGCGGGATACAGAGCACGATATCGCCCAGCAGAAGATTCCCGCTCTCCGGATCGAAATCGTCAAAGCTGTCCGGGGAGAGCTCGTCGAAATCTCCCGGGGCTGCGTACTCATGCATGGGGAATGAGAGCACATCGGTCGCACGGTCGATCCCTCTGGTATCCGCGTTGATCTCCCGGATCGCATCCTCCCCTGTAAAGAGGATATTTACTTCCGCCTCATACGGACAGCCGTCGTTCCTGAGGACGCGGGCGATCACTTCCGACGCGGTCTTTTCGCAGTCAAAATAAATGATCTCGGAGAAGTCGGAGCCTGTATATTCATTCTCGATATGGATCTGCATCGTTACTCCCTCGTGCGGATTCTTCCGCGGTACTTTACGCTCTTTGTCCTGTTCTTTGCCTGTTTCGATTCGTAATTCTCATAAGCCTGCACGATCTTTTGGACCAGCGGATGACGGACAACGTCCTTGCTCGTCAATTCACAGAATCCGATATCATCGATCTTCTGGAGAACTTTCGCCGCCACGTCCAGTCCGCTCTCCGTATCGCGGGGCAGGTCTTTCTGGGTACGGTCTCCCGTGATGACGACTTTCGTGCCGAAGCCGATGCGGGTCAGGAACATTTTCATCTGTGCAGGCGACGTATTCTGCGCCTCATCCAGAATAATGAAGGCATTGTCGAGCGTCCGGCCGCGCATGTAGGCGAGGGGCGCAACTTCTATAAGGCCCTTCTCGGAGTTTTTCAGGAATGCTTCCGCCCCCATGATCTCGTAAAGCGCGTCATAGAGCGGTCTCAGATAGGGGTCGATCTTGCTCTGCAGATCGCCCGGAAGGAAGCCCAGCTTCTCCCCGGCCTCGATCGCGGGCCTGGTCAGGATGATCCTCGACACTTCATCCCGACGGAACGCACGCACCGCCATGGCCATTGCCATATAGGTCTTTCCGGTACCGGCCGGTCCAATCCCGAAAGTGATCATCCTGCTGCGGATCGACTCCACATACTTCTTCTGTCCGATCGTTTTCGGTCTGACAGGACGTCCGCTTATGGTGTGTATGATCGTATCTTCGCCAAGCTCTCCCATCGCCTGCTCCATATCATCCATGAGAAGAGACAGAGCGTAGGCTACGTTCTGAGAAGTGATCGTCTCTCCCCGCTCGGAGAGGATCAGGAGCTGGGCGAGAAGCCGTTTCGCTTTCGCAGCCTGCAGGGATCCCCCTTGAATATGTACGGAATCCCCTCTGGGAATAATGTCGACATCGAGCGTCCTCTCGATGGACTTGACATGTTCATCGAGCTCGCCGAATATATTGCGCGCGTGTTCCGCCGGTATGTCGACGGAAAGGTCAACGTGACTTGCCATTCAAAATCCTCCTTGCATGAATGAAGGTCCCATTTGTTCGCCGGGCAATCGCTCCGCCAAAGCGTATGCCGTCTCCTCTTTGTTGACGGCCGTTGGGACTCTCTCCCGCAGTCTGCGGAAAGCCATCTTAGTATTGTATCATCTTTTGGACCATTGCGAAACGCTGTACTTTATCAAATTCCAATCTGTACAGAGTTTTGCAGCTGCCTGCATTCCCTTCTGCCCGACATCTGTATGTCTTATATCTCCGGACACATGAGCCGTCTCACTTGTGATAATTATGTCTTATATCTCCGGACACATGAGCCGTCTCACTTGTGATAAGGTTCGCCGGAGAGAATGCGGAATGCCCGGTATATCTGTTCGACAAGGATCACGCGCATGAGCTGATGCGGAAATGTAAATGCCGAAAAGCTGAGGGACAGATCAGCTCTCTTCATCACTTCCTCCGAAAGACCGAGGGATCCCCCGATGATAAAATCGAGGGTCCCGGTACCGCCGAGCATATGTCGTCCGATCATTTCCGAAAACTGCTCGGACGTGAGCGCCTTTCCCCTGATCGCCAGTGCGATGACGCAGTCGCGGTCCCTGATCTTTGCGAGGATGCGCTCTCCCTCTCTGGCCATTATGCGTGCACGTTCAGCCGGGGAGGCATTTTCCGGTGTTTTTTCGTCCGCGCACTCTTCGATCTCCAGTCTGGCATACCTGGACAGACGCTTCTGATATTCAGCGACGGCATCCCTGTAGAACTTTTCTTTTATTTTTCCGACACAGATAATACGGATATGCAAAGATTCTTTCCTTTCCGGTCCCTTAAGGACCAGTGTTTCACTTTCCGCCTGTTACAAGAAAGCTGCCGTGGTCTTCCCGCGGCAGCTCTCCTTAGTCTTTCTTAAGCGTTCTTGCTTTTGATATAGTTGTCGATACCCTTTGCTCCTGCACGTCCCGCACCCATGGCAAGAATAACGGTCGCAGCGCCTGTAACGGCATCGCCGCCGGCATAAACACCTTCCTTCGTGGTCCTGCCTTCGTCCTCAGTCGCGACGAGGCACTTGCGGCGGTTGACTTCAAGGCCCGGCGTGGTGGAGGAGATCAGAGGGTTCGGGGATGTTCCGAGGGACATGATGACAGCATCACATTCCATCTCGAACTCCGATCCCTCGACCGGAACAGGACGTCTTCTTCCGGAAGCGTCCGGCTCACCGAGCTCCATGCGGATGCATTCGATACCGGTCACGTTATCGTTCTCATCGGTAAGGATCTTTGTAGGATTCGTGAGGAGGTCAAAGATGACTCCCTCTTCCTTTGCATGATGCACTTCCTCCGCACGTGCGGGAAGCTCTGCTTCGGAACGGCGGTATACAAGATGTACCTCCGCGCCGAGACGGAGCGCTGTTCTGGCAGCATCCATCGCAACGTTCCCGCCGCCGACGACAACGCACTTCTTCGCCTTGTAGATCGGCGTATCATAGTCGTCACGGAAAGCCTTCATAAGGTTGTTTCTCGTCAGGTACTCATTCGCAGAGAAGACGCCGTTCGCGTTCTCGCCCGGGATTCCCATGAACATCGGAAGACCTGCACCTGATCCGATAAAGACGGCCTCAAAGCCTTCTTCCTCGATCAACTCGTCGAGTGTGATCGTACGGCCGATGATGACGTCCGTGATGATCTTTACGCCGAGACCCTCAACGTTCTTTACCTCCTCGGCAACGACCTTGTCCTTCGGAAGACGGAACTCGGGAATGCCGTAGGTCAGAACGCCGCCGGCCTTGTGAAGGGCTTCGTAAATCGTAACATCATAGCCCATCTTGGCCAGATCGCCCGCGCAGGTGAGGCCTGCAGGGCCGGATCCGATGACTGCGATCTTATGACCGTTCTTTACCTTTGCGCCCTGCGGCTTGATGCCGTCCTCTTTCGCGCGGTCGGCAACGAAACGCTCAAGCTTGCCGATGGAGACCGGCTCCGCCTTGAGTCCGCGTACACACTTGCCCTCGCACTGGGTCTCCTGCGGGCAGACACGGCCGCAGACAGCCGGAAGTGCGCTGGACTCGCTGATGACCTGATATGCACCCGCGAAATCTCTCTCGGTGACTTTTTTGATAAATCCGGGAATATCGATGCTGACCGGGCATCCCTGCACACAGCGGGCATTTTTACAGTTCAGACATCTGGTGGCCTCCTCGACAGCCTCTTCCTCATTATAACCGTAGCAGACCTCATCGAAATTCGTTGCCCTTACGAGCGGTTCCTGTTCCCTTACCGGAACTTTAGTCTTGGACATATTTGGCATTGCTTGTCACCTCCACAGTTAATTGCCGCAGTTGCCGGAATGGGTCTCGCCTTCTTCGTAGCGAAGCTTTGCTCTTCCCTCTTCCGTCTTGTACATCTGCGCTCTCTTCATAGCTTCAGACCAGTTGATCTTGAATCCGTCGAATTCGGGTCCGTCTACACAGGCGAACTTGATCTCGTCCCCAACGGTCAGACGGCAGGCGCCGCACATGCCCGTACCGTCGACCATGATCGGATTCATGCTGACGATGGTCGGAATATTATATTTCTGCGTTGTGAGGCAGACAAACTTCATCATGATCATAGGCCCGATCGCTACGCAGTGATTGTACTCCCTGCCGTCAGCGACCAGCTCGTCGATAACTGACGTTACGACGCCCTTGTGGACATAGGAGCCGTCATCGGTCGTGATATAAAGGTTCGTAGCGACGGCCCGCATCTCATCTTCAAAGAAAAGGAGATCCTTTGTTCTTGCGCCGATGATAACGTCCGCTTCGCAGCCATGTTCCCTGAGCCACTTGACCTGCGGATATACGGGGGCTGTGCCCACGCCGCCGGCCACGAAAAGGAATTTCTTTGAGCAAAGTTCAGCATGGCTCATTTCAACAATATCCGAAGGTCTTCCGAGGGGACCTACGAAATCTTCAAAATAATCGCCCTCACCAAGCTTCAGGAACTTTAACGTTGAAACTCCGAGCGGCTGGAATACAATAGTCACCGTTCCTGCTTCGCGGTCATAGTCGCAGATCGTGAGCGGGATGCGTTCTCCCTTTTCATCACACTTTACGATGATGAACTGGCCGGGCTGGCAGTGGCGAGCCACAAGCGGAGCTTCGACGACCATAAGCCAGACAACTTCGCTCAGCTGTTCCTTTTTTAATATTTTGTACATGACTACCTCCTAAATATCATAACTGCAAGAATACGCACATACTTATTGCGATTGTCTTCCCAGCTATATGCAAACTGATTTTAGCACTAATAATGCTGCAAGAAAAGAAATAAAAATGAATCGTACAAGAAAATCGATATCAAAAGAACGATTGATTGCAAACAGCCCGGGGCATTTGTGCCGCGTGCGTTCCATGAAAAACACAGAATGTGCTCCTTAAGCCACCGTGTATGTCGCCGAAGCAGTCTTGCTGAAATTACCATCGCCGTCTGCAAGGACGACTGTGAGGACGTGCGTTCCCTCCGGCAGCAGGATCGGACCGCTGTACGCTTCGGACTCCGCGGAGGGGATATGGTCGAATTCATAGTAGGCGGTATAGCCGAAGGGGACGTCGACCGTCACCTCCGTGCCCGGAGCGTAAGTCCCGGATCCGGGAGTGATCGTCGGAGCGTCATGCTGCTTCGTCGTGATCGTATATTTTTTGACAACGGTGTCGCTGTAGATCCCGTTGTCTTTGATCGCGATCGCACGGATCTCATTTTCACCGGGAAATGTCTCGATCGGACCTTCATAGATGAGACTGCTCTCCGTCGGCTCTGTCCCGTCCGTCGTGTAGCGGACAGTTCCTTCGGGCGCCGTGATCGTAACGCTGACAGTGCGCTCATAAGTCCCTTCGACCGGAGAGATCAGAGGCACTTTGCAGATATAATCGCTGTATGCATAGAGGACCGTCTCCGCAGTACAGTTATCCATGAGCTGCTTGATCGCCGCTTTGTCATTGTTCTCGTCATAAAGCCCGATCAGAAGTCCATAGGCATCGGCGTTCCCGGGATCCTGGGCGATCAGATTCAGGAGGACAAGCTCGGACTCGTCATCCCGGTTCTGTGCGGAATAGATCCTGGCCAGAAGGAGACGGGGCTCGGAACGGGTCGGTTCAAGCGACATCGCCTGATTTGCGTACTCTTCCGCCCGGGCATACTCCTTCTCGGAAAAATTATATTCCGCCAGTTCGAGCTGAAGGTCATAGTCGCCCTGATTTCTGTAATCAATTGCCAGCTTGAGGGCCAGCGCAAAAATGATCACACCGAAAATCATGACTATGGTCAGGGCGACGGGATTGACGCGCCTTTCCGCCCTTCCTTTTTTCTTTTTCTGCCCTGCTTTGCGGCTCTCTTCCTGATTCTTCAGGCTGCTTTCCTTCCGGTTCAGCATATCCCCTACAGTGGAATAATCCGGTACGAGGCGAACTTCCTCACCGCAATGCGGACATATGAGCTGGCCGTTCGGAATCTCACGGCCGCATTTTCTGCATATCATGAATACTTCACACGGCGTGTCGGTAAACGCCTTACTCCCCAAATTTATTTTCGAATTCTTCCATGCTCATAAGGATCTTTCTGGGTTTGGTCCCCTCCTCGGGTCCCACAACACCGGCCTCGCTGAGCTGATCCATGATCCTTGCCGCGCGGTTGAAGCCTATCTTGAACATCCGCTGCAGCATACCGATGGACGCTTTGTCCTTTTCGATAATAAAGCGCCCGGCCCTGACAAAATACTCATCCTGCTCGCTGCCGGATTCGGCACTGTCCGGGCCCGAATGATTGATCGACTCAATGATCTTCTCTTCCACGGCACTGTTATACACTGCGTGTTGTGTCTGCCCGGACAGGAACTTTACGACCTCCGCGATATCATTGTCCGAGAGAAATGCACCCTGCACACGGGCAGGCTTGGGATATCCCTGCGGGTAGAACAGCATATCGCCCTTGCCGAGAAGCTTCTCTGCACCGTTCATATCTATAATGGTACGGCTGTCCACGCCGGAGGATACGGCCAGCGCGATCCTCGAAGGCATATTCGCTTTGATCAGTCCCGTGACAACGTTTACGGACGGCCTCTGTGTGGCGATGACAAGATGCAGCCCGGCAGCTCTCGCCAGCTGGGCGAGCCGGCAGATCGCATCCTCGACTTCTCCGGGCGCGACCATCATAAGGTCCGCGAGCTCATCGACGATGATCAGGATCTGCGGAAGCTTCTTCATCTTCTCTTCCGGCGGGAGCGTCTCATTGATCCTCTCGATCCGCTCATTGTAGGAACGGATATCCCGGACACCGGTGTATTCCGCGAACTTATTGTAGCGGTCATTCATCTCATGTACAGCCCAGTTCAGGGCGCCGGCAGCCTTCTTCGGATCGGTGACCACCGGGATGAGGAGGTGCGGTATCCCGTCGTAGATCTTCAGCTCGACGACTTTCGGATCGATCATGAGCATGCGCACTTCTTCCGGAGTGGATTTAAAGAGGACGCTCATGATCAGTGTATTGATGCACACGGATTTTCCGGAACCGGTGGTTCCGGCGATCAGAAGATGCGGCATCTTTGCGATGTCCGCGATGACCGGTTTTCCGGCGATGTCTTTTCCGACGGCGAAGACGAGCGCGGCTTTTGATCTTCTGTAATCCTGGGACTCGATGAGCTCCCGGAAATTGACAGGAGTATATTCTTTATTCGGGACTTCGATCCCGACCGCGGCCTTCCCCGGGATCGGTGCTTCGATCCTTATCTCGGAAGCGGCCAGATTCAGCTTGATGTCATCACTCAGGGATACGATCTTGCTGACCTTGACGCCCTGCTCCGGCTGGAGCTCATATCTCGTGACTGTCGGTCCGCGGCTCACATTGATCACATGCACGTTGACTCCGAAATCGCGGAAGACCTGTTCCAGCTTCGCAGCTGTCTCGATCAGATGCTCTTTTGTATCACCGGCCTCCCGGCTCCCCTTTGTAAGGAGCTCTGTGGAGGGAAGTTCGTATACCGGACCTTCACTGCTGTTTGCGCCGATCTCTGTCCGGATCGATTCGATCCCTTCCTCAATTTCAGCTTTCGAGGATCTGGGATTCCGTTCCGGCGATCTCTTTTTCGCGGGATCGGATGCCTGTGCATCCTCTCGGCCGCCGTCACGGGACTCTGCTCTCCTATCGGCTTTTGATCCTGCTTTCGACTTCCCGCCGTTCTTCCCGAGGGACAGGCTCGTATAGACCTCATCTCCACTGCCGCCCTCGTCCGGAGCGGATTCAGCGGAAATTCCTTCTATCGTGATGTCCGGATAGAGCGAATCAGTCTCCCGTCCGGATCCGGAGGCCGGATCCTTCAGGCTGTTCTTCGTATCTGCGTCCCGAAGGAAGGCAGGCATCCTGCTGCTTTCGGGAGTGCCTTGCTCTCTTGCCTTACGGGGTGCCCTGCGGCTCTTCTTCTCAGCCTGTTCCGGTTCGCGGCGCTCCTCCTCAATAAGAAGCGAGTTCAGATCAATATCACGGATCTTTCTGCTCGCAGAGGAGATATCTTTTCCGGATGCGGCGTCAGAGCGCTTTCCGGATCTCCTTTTCTTCGCAGACTTCCCGGAAGAAGCTTTTGTCAGCGGGATATCGTCCGGATACGGATCGAATTCATCCTCGTCATAAACATCTTCCGCCATGTAATACCGGTCGCGCATCCTGCGAAGCTCTCCGGCTCCCTGCCTCGTCTTTTCCTTGAGCTCCGAGACGAGAGGTTTCTGAGTAATCAGGATCACGGATATGAAAATAGCGGTGAAAGTGAGGATATATGCTATGACCTCGCTGAATCCAAGTGTGAAGATGTGAGTGATCAGTCCTCCGATCAGACCGCCTCCGTTTCGGCTGCTGAAGCATATCTTAAAAAAGTCAGGGATCGATATGCCGCTGTCGAACTTCCCGATGATGGACAGCTGGAAAAACGCACAGAGAAAAATGTAAAGAAGTATGAACCCGAGGATCTTTCGGCGGATCAGCGGGCTCTGCCTGTTCGCCATTCCGAACGCCAGCAGAAAGAAAAAACAGAACGGGAACAGATAGGACATTATGCCGAAAAGTCCGGAGAGAATGCTTTTTGCGGCGTTGCCGATCGGGCCTCCAAGTCCGAAATTGCTGATGACGAGGACGACGCAGCACACAAGGCACAGAAGGAGCACGATATCTCTCACGATGCCTTCCGTATCGATTTTCTCTTCAAGCCGGAGATCCGGGGCTGCATTCCTTGAAGCCGCGTTCTTCTCAGACTTCGCAGCTCCCTTCCTGTTCCCTGTTCCCGCTTTCTTTTTCGTTTCCGACATATAATAACCTCCATGCACGGCACCGGTCCATGCATTCAGAGCTGCTTCGTTCCGCCTGTATTATGGAAAAAGCACATACGCGGCCGCTCCCGGCCGCGTCCCATACTGTTCACAGGTTCACGAAGATCAAAGAACAAAACTGCAGATGATGGAGATCGTCCCGATTACAAAGCTGTACCAGGAGAACACCTTAAAACCTGCTTTCCGCATACTGTTCATGGCAAATCCGATCGTTATGAGGCCTGCTATCAGCGCTGCCAGTGATCCTGCGGCATAATTTGCGAGAAGATCCGCAGAAGCTTCCGTCTGCAGGAAGCTTCCCAGATTCAGAATGAGCGCGCCGAGAACGACCGGTACAGAGAGCAGGAAAGAAAAGCGGATCGCAAATTTTCTTCCGAACCCTAGAAGGATGCATACTGCGATCATGATCCCGGTCCTCGAGATACCGTTCAGCACCGTCACTCCCTGAATAAGTCCGATCACTGCCGCCTGACTGTAGGTGATATCCCGGGGAACCTTTGTCCCCGGTTCGATCCGGTCCGTAACAAGGAGCAGGACTCCGGTAAGGAGAAAACCCGTTCCCGAAAAGATCAGATTGTCCGAAGCTGTCAGTCCCAGATGCCGAAGCGGCAGCGCAGTGACTGCGGAAAAGACGGATGCGGTGAGGATCAGCAGGAACATTTTTCTGTAGTTCGACGATACGATCCGCGCGTAATCCGGCTCCTTGTGGGATGCCGAGCTCCTGAAATAGGCAAACAGATTGCGGAAAAGACCGCCGATCATGCGGAACATTTCACCGAGAAGCCTGCTGACGTCTTTCTGCATGGCAAGAAGGAGTGCAGCGAGCGTCCCCGCGTGAAGGATCAGATTGAACAGAGCCGGGTCTCCGCTTGTCTGGATGAATCTTTCTGCCAGGATCAGGTGCCCGGCAGAACTGACGGGAAAAAACTCAGTCATCCCCTGCAGTATTCCAAGTAATATAGACTGCAGTATATCCATTGTACCCTCTGTTTCAATTATTCTTCATCCCAGTTCGTGTAAACGTCCTGCACATCGTCGCTCTCGTCCAGCAGATCGAGGATCCTCTGGAGGGAAGCCTTGTCCTTCTCGTTCGTGAGAGATGTGTACGTCTGGGGGATCATCGTGACCTCAGCCTGTGCCATGGGGAGACCGAGATCTCTCAGGGCTTTCTCGACATCCTTCAGGGATTCCGGATCCGTGATGATCTCATAGCTGTCCTCTTCCTCACGGAAATCTTCCGCGCCAGCGTCGAGGGCTTCCATCATGAGATCGTCGGAATCCATCTCGCACTCTTCCTTGTCGATGATGATCTGGCCCTTCTCGTCGAACATGAAGGATACGCAGCCGGGCGTTCCGATATTGCCGTTCCCCTTTGTGAAGGCGCTGCGCACATTGGCTGCAGTCCGGTTCTTATTATCGGTAAGGGTCTTCACGATGATCGCGATGCCGCTCGGACCGTAACCTTCGTAGGTAATGGTCTCATAGTTCGCGCCGCTGCCGTCGCCGGCTGCCTTCTTGATGCCGCGCTCGATCGTGTCATTCGGCATATTGTTGGCCTTGGCCTTCGCAATTACCGTCGCGAGTTTGAAGTTGTTCGCAGGATCCGGTCCGCCTTCCTTTACCGCAACCGCGATCTCTCTTCCGATGATCGTAAAGATCTTGCCCTTTGCGGCATCGTTCTTCTCTTTCTTGTGCTTGATGTTGGCAAATTTAGAATGTCCTGACATGATTCTCTCCTTTAGTAATTATTGCAGGCGTTTGGCCTTTACTTTTTTTATGACATGATTCTCAACTTCCAGTATCTGGAAGAGGAAATGCTCTCCCCGGACCTCGGTATCATTCTGATCCGGGATCCTTCCCAGACGATCTGTGAGATACCCGTTCAGCGTCTCGAACTCCGTGTGGAAATTACAGTGAAGGACCTCCTCGACCTGTTCGATCGGGGTGAGTCCGTCGATGACGATCCCGTTCACGGGATCCGTCTCTATATAGTGATCCTCCGAATCAAATTCGTCGAGGATATTGCCGACGATCTCCTCCAGGATATCCTCCATCGTGCAGAGGCCGGAGACCTGACCGTACTCGTCCACGACGAGCACCATGTGGATCTTCTCGCTGCGCATGAACTGGAGGATCGCTCCGATGCTCCTGGATTCCGGCACGATCGGGGCTTTTCGGATAAGGTCCGGGATCTTTTCTATCCGTGTACGGGCATTTTCCGGATTCTCCCGCATCTCGATGATGGAATCCCTGAAATGCAGTATCCCGATCACATCGTCCGGATCTTCCCGGTAGACAGGGTACCGCGTGCGGTTCTCCTGGAGCATCTTGAGAATCGCTTCGGAAAGGGTCTCGCTGCAGTCTATCGCCGCGATCTGGTTCCTGGGCGTCATGACCTCACGGACAGTCTTTTCGTCGAAGTTGATGATATTCTGGATCATCTCAGCTTCGTTCTCTTTGATGAGTCCCTGTTCGTTGGCCTCATCGACCATCGAGATGATTTCATGCGCAGTGACATCCGGCTCTTCTTTCAGAGGGTCCATCCCCATCAGACGGATACAGGTATTGGAAATGCCTGCTGCCGCATACGTCAGAGGTGCCAGTACAAAACACACCGCACTGCAGAAAGTACAGTAACGGGAAAGCGTCCTCACAGGCATCTGCATGGCCGCGCGGGAAGGGATCACCATTCCGAACGAAAGAAAGAACAGGAGCAGAACAAAGAGAAGCAGTCCCCATAATAATACGCGCAGAAGACCGGAATCCGAAAAAGCTTCCGCAATTGCCCGGCAGGAAGGGATCACGGCAAAGATCGCAATGAAAAAACCTGTTATCACGAGCACCGCACGCTGCGTATATACAGCGTGTGCAGGTCTCGCCATAAGGTCCAGCATTCTCTGATCCCTGCGGCTCTTACTGTCGGCATTCTTCAGCACATCCGCTTCCGTGACCGTTTTCAAAGCTGCCGTACAGGCGTATAGAATTCCGTTTATGATCGTCAGAATGACAAAAAACGCAGCTGCTGCCGGCAGCGGTATCGAAGATGCGCCCATGAAGTATAGTCCTCGCAAATAGTGCCCTGTTCGGCAATTACTCCTAACTATAACATTTTGAGGACCTTTCGTCAATCGGGCTGTTTTCCTCTGTTTAATGCTCTGCCGGCCGGTTCACATAGCATCTGGGGACCCTCGGGCTGATGTCGCAGACAAATTCATAATTGAATCTGCCCGACAGCGCGCCGAGCTCCTCGACCGTGATCCGGTCATCTCCCTGCGCTCCGACCAGAACGACCTCATCCCCTCTTACAGCATCCGGAATATCCGTCACATCCACCATGAACTGGTCCATGCACACGCGGCCAAGGATCGGGGCGCGCTTCCCGCGGATCAGGACAGATCCCTTTCCGGAAAGCTGTCTGGGATATCCGTCCGCGTAGCCGACCGGGATCGTCGCGACGCGGGTCTCATGCTGCGTCGTGAATGTACCGCCGTAGCTGATCTCATATCCCGCCGGAAGAGTCTTTATATAGGAAATGTGGCTGATGAGGCTCATGACCGGACGGATCGGTACGATGTCCTTCTCCACCTCGTCGGACGGGTAGAGACCGTAGATCGTGATGCCTGCGCGGACCATGCTGAGATTGGCCTCCCGGAACCGAATGATCCCCGCACTGTTCGAGACATGATGAACAGGGATGTCTATGCCGAGCGCACGGATCTTTTCGGAGAAATCCTGGTAGCGCGAGAACTGGACAAGGGCGGGCGTGAGATCCGTCTCATCCGCCCTTGCAAAATGCGTGAACAGTCCCTCGATCTGCAGATTCGGCATCTCGCTGATCTTTTTCACAGCCTCGAGAGACTCCTCATTCGGCAGGAAGCCGATCCTTCCCATGCCGGTGTCCAGCGCGATATGTATGATCGCATTCCTGTGGAGCCTTACGGCCTCACGTGAAATAAGAGCGGCAGTCTCCGTGTCGAACACGCACATCCGGACGTCCTCCCCGATGAGCTGCCTCCTGTCCTCGGCAAAGGTATATCCGAGGATCAGGATCGGCTTCTTTATCCCGGCGTCCCGGAGGACGAGCGCTTCTCCCGCCGTTGCGACCGCGAATCCCCACATATAGGGAACATTTTCCATGAGCAGGGCAATTTCCACGGCTCCGTGACCGTATCCATCCGCCTTGATCACGCCGGCGATCTGCGTGCCCGGCACGAGATTCTTTGCCATATTGTCAAAATTGCTTTTTACGGCGGACAGATCAATGTCCGCACGGATCCTTGTGTACATACTCTTTTCCTCCATGCTGCTTCCCTTATGTATTATTCGGGCGAGAGCCCCTTGATGATATCCGATGCATTCATATAGTCCGGTCCCAGCCGCTCCATGGCCCGGTCTCCCGCCTCCCCGTGCAGATATGCCGAGAGCGCTGCGACGGTATCGGGATCACAGCCTCTCCCGACGAGAGCTGTGAGGATCCCGCTCAGCACGTCTCCGCTTCCTGCAGTCGCCATGCCGCTGTTCCCGGAGCAGTTGATGAAGGCCCGGCCGTCCGGATACGCGGTCACGGTCCTCGCGTCCTTCATCAGGACGACGGCACCGGTCTCCTCCGCAAAATGCAGTGCATGCGCGATCGGATCTTCTTTAAGACGGCTCACCGGAAGCCGGGTGAGGCGGGCCATCTCCACTAGATGCGGGGTAAGATATACGCGCTCCGACAGAACCCGGGGAAATGTTTTGAGATCGGCAATGATATTCAGGCCGTCCGCATCGATGACGAGCGGAAGGGAACAGGTTGAAAGGACGTGCAGAACGACCTGCCTCGACAGATCACCCTTCCCGAGTCCCGGCCCCATGCAGACTGCATCCGCCCAGGAAATGCCCTCATCTGCGGCTCTCACAGCTGATTCGGCATCCTCATAGAGACCAAGGATCGCCTCCGGCAGGAGCGTCTGAAGGATCTCCCGGTTCTCCTCCGGCGCGACGATCTTCACCATCCCGGCACCCGTTCTCAGTGCAGCGAGCGCACAGAGATACGAGGCTCCGCACATGCCGTAAGATCCTGCGATCACGAGGATCTTTCCAAAGCTTCCTTTATTCCCGTCACTCTGCCGCGCGGGAAGGAGGAGCTCCGCGTCCTGCGGCAGAAGGGAATGGATCTGCGGTCCGTCTTCCGGTAGAAAGCGATCGGTGATCCCGATATCGGCGGCCTTCACGCGGCCGGCATATTTTGCGCCCGGATTCAGAAGAAGACCTGCTTTTTTGAACTGCATCGTCACCGTAACGTCCGCCTGTATGGCACAGCCCATGACAGCGCCAGTGTCCGCATGAATGCCCGAAGGGATGTCCGCAGCGACGACATACGCATTCTCGCGGTTGATCGCCGCGATCACATCCGCGTAACGTCCCTGCACATCCCGTGTAAGCCCGATCCCGAAGATACAGTCCACGTAGATATCGTAGCCGCCGATATCCCGAGGAGGGATCTCCCGGATCCCGAGATTTCTGCAGATCCTCATCTGCTGCCGCATTTCTTCGGTAAAATGCTCTTCCGACCCGACGACGCAGAGATCTGCCTTATATCCCTTAAGAGCAAGGATCCGCGCACATGCGGCGCCGTCCCCGCCGTTATTTCCGCTTCCGACGACGCAGAGGATCCTTTTCGCCCCGACGGTACGGTCGGCCTCCTTTATGACTTCCAGGGCGCACGCGAGTGCGGCGCGCTCCATCAGCACCATGGACGGCACCCCGATCCCGCCTATCGTTCCGGAATCACAGGCCTTCATCTGCGCCGCTGTGACTATCCGTTCCATTTTCCTCTCCTCCTCATTCCTGACCTCTCAGTCTTCCTGGCAGGCGGTCCCGCCCGCTTCCCTTTTCATGCAGGGGCGTCTTTTCTCCATATAACGCTGTGCCTCACGGGCAGTCCCCGCAAGATATTCGATCACACGGACCGGATGCCGTCCGACCGCTGTCTCCCCGGTCACCATGACGGAAGATGCTCCGTCGAGGACAGCGTTAAAGATATCGCTCACTTCCGCCCTTGTCGGCACCGGATTCTGCTCCATGGATGCAAGCATCTGGGTCACGACCATGAAGGGCTTTCCGAAATCTCTGCATTTTTCCGCAAGATCCTTCTGTACGCCCGGAAGGGTCTCAAGCGGGACTGCATTTCCGAGATCCCCGCGGGCGATCACGATCTCATCCGCCCAGGGCAGCAGCTCGTCGATTTTCCTGACTCCGTCCAGATTCTCTATTTTCGCAAAGAGACGGATATCCGTGCATTCGGCCTGACTGAGGGCCCTCCGCACCGTGACAAGATCATCCCGGCTCCTGACAAAAGGCTGCATGATCCCTGTCACCCCGAACTCCTGCGCGCAGGCGATATTGGCGAGATCCATCTCCGTCATGGCAGGCCGGGCAATCTCCTCTCCGGGGAGCAGGATGCTCTTCCGCCCCGTAAGCATTCCTCCCCGAATGACGACGGCCTGCAGGTGATTTCCGCATGTCCGCTCCGCCGCAAGCAGGATCTTTCCGTCATCGAGCAGGACCTGAGAACCGGGGCGGGCTGCAGTTAGAATACAGTCCGGGATCGGGATCCCTCCCTCCCCGAGGGTCACGGTCTCTCCTTCCTTCAGGGAAATGCCGGAAGGCAGGGCTCCGATCCGAAGCTCCGGTCCCTGCATGTCGATGAGAAGCTTCGGCGAAGCTCCGGCAGCAGCTGCCGCCGCGTGAAATGTATCGATGAGCTCCGCAGATTCGCGAAGCGCAGTGTGTGAAAGGTTGAGTCTCATGCCGGTCATTCCGGCCCGGAACATATCCGTAAGGATCTCCTTCTCCTGACAGGAAGGTCCGAGAGTGCCATAAATATCCATATTGCGCCTCTTAGTTCAAAGCCTCCGGCGCAGTGCAGCCGCGCGAACGGGATTCTGCTCCGCGTTCAGCGCAGTCCGGCAGGGCGCCGGGGCGTTCTTTTCGGAATATCTCATGAAAACAGAGACATTCCGGAGATAACTATATCACGCTTTTTTGACAGATGCAAAACTTGACAGAAAATGTAAAGAAGCCCAATATATATCTCAGAGAGGATGCCGTAAGGGCAGGGATCATGAGCGGAAAGAACCGCATGATTTTACTTTATGCACGCACCTCATAAAACGGATTCACGAGTATTGTGTCATGGTGAATAAAAGCACCTGATGAGACCAGGGAGGATACGATATGAGCAGAGTTGCGATCATTTTTTACAGCCAGACCGGCAACACGGAGGAACTGGCGAAGGAGATCGCCGCAGGCGTTCGGGCAGCGGGCGGCGAGGCGGACCTTCTGAGGCCTCAGGAGGTGAAGCATATCAGGGATTATGACAGCGTTGCCCTCGGATGTCCGGCGATGGGCTTTGAGGAGATCGACGATGACATCTTCGAGCCGATGTACAATTCGATCAGGGAAGATCTTCTGCAGAAGAAGGTCATGCTCTTCGGCTCCTACGGATGGGGCGGCGGAGAATGGATGCGGACCTGGGAAAAGGAGATCACGGGCTTCGGAGTGAAGCTTTGCTGCAGCAGCGTGATCTGCTGTGAAAGCCCTGATAAGGAGACCAGAGAGGAAGCGCGCGCGGCGGGAGCACAGCTCGTGTGAAGGGAAAGGGGCTGTCGCAGTAAGACAAATCACCACTATATATGACAGATGTTATTCGCAAATATCTGCCATACATAGCGGCGGTCCGTCTAATGCGACAGCCGCTTTTTTACGCAAGACATGCGGAAGTTTCAGTTTTTAAAAAATAGTCCTTGCATTTTTCAGGAACGATGTATATAATAAGCAAGTGTCACGCCGATATGGCTCAGTTGGTAGAGCAACGCATTCGTAATGCGTAGGTCATCGGTTCGAGTCCGATTATCGGCTTCATAAACCTGAAACTTCTGTTCATTCAGATGTTTCAGGTTTTTTTGTGTCATTTACTAAAACTTCCCACTTCCGGATTTACGTGGCTCCCGGAATAAACATTTCCTCGTCGGGACGCTCCCGCTCGCACTGGCAGCGGTACTAACAGAAATTTGAAGCCTTTGCCCTTAGATTTCTGAAGTGCGGGCCGTGCTTGAACGCCCTCCTTAGGAAATTTTTTATTCCTGGTAGCCGGTGTATTTACGCATGTTGGAAGTTTTAGTCATTTATTGAATAAAACGGGGCATGGAATCCTCCATGCCCCGTCTCCCACCCGGCTCACCGGGCTCTTTATGTCAGTTTTATTCAGAGAGGAACATTGCGACCGCAGAGAGAAGCTCATCCGGCGCGTCCTCGATCTTTCCCGCATCCGCGAGCGCGGCGATCTCCGGCCGGATCGGGATCTGCACGGTCTTGTCGATTCCGTGCTTTCCGGCGATCTCATCGACCTTACCCTGTCCGAATACGTAGATCTTCTTCCCGCAGTCCGGACATACCAGATAGCTCATGTTCTCGACGATCCCGAGGATCGGGATATTCATCATCTCCGCCATGCGGGCTGCCTTCTCAACGACCATCGATACAAGATCCTGCGGGGATGTGACGACGATGATCCCGTCGACCGGAAGCGACTGGAACACAGTCAGCGGAACGTCGCCGGTTCCGGGAGGCATATCGACGAACAGATAATCCACATCTCCCCAGACGACCTCGTTCCAGAACTGCTTGACGACTCCGGCGATGACCGGTCCTCTCCAGATGACAGGCGTTTCCACGTCGTCGAGGATCAGATTTGTGGAAATGACCGGTGACCCCTTGCGTGTGACGGCCGGGATGATCCCGAGATCACTCCCGTAGACCTGTCCGCTGAGGCCGAACATTTTCGGGATGGACGGTCCGGTTATATCCGCGTCAAGGATGCCTGCCCGCTTGCCGCTCTTCTGTGCCGCTACAGCAAGCAGGGACGTGATGAGGGATTTTCCTACACCGCCCTTTCCGCTGACGACACCGATCACCTTTTTAATGTTGGATGCGGCATTCGGTGCCTCAAGAAGGCTCTGCGGGGACTTTCTGCTCGGACAATCGATTCCGCAGGATTCGCAATCATTTGTGGTACAGTTTTCTGCCATAGTATTTCTCCTTCTTTCTTCTACAGGAAGCGCTTTGCGAACCCTGTAATCATAATTCACCCGATAAATCGCCTTTTGATCGGGAGATCCTTACGGAACTTCCGATCAAATCCGGTACAGGGACCGCTGCGCGAACCCTGTTATCATGACCCTGCCTGCCAGGCAGGTCCTTTTTTTGAAAGCAGTATTTCGGGAAGCCGGATCTTTCAGAACACGTCCTTCCACTCTTCTATATTCTTACTGTCAAAACGGAGCGGTTCCCCGACGATCACGACTGTTCCGCCGTCGTCCGACTTTGTCACAGAGAAAATATTGTCCTGGACCTTGAACTGCTCCCCTTCCTCCCCGTCCACGAGGCCGGTACGAAGGGCCATCGATACATAGGCCGTTATCGTACCGAGATGAATGGGATCCCACATGAAGAAGCAGGGAATCTCTTTCTCCTCCCCGGTGTATTCCGCCAGCTCGGAAGGAAGCCCCAGTCCGGTCAGCTTCACGGAAGAACCGCTGTCCCGGAGCGCCTGCGCAGCCCCCTGCATGGCAACTGTGCTGAGACCGCAGATCGCCTCGATATCGGGATCTGTCTTCAGGAGGGCGACAGTCTGATCATAAGACTTTCTGTAATCGTCATCCCCATACGCGATGTTCGCGATGGAGAGCCCCTTGTATCTGGGATCCGATTCGATCAGACCTTCTATCTCACTGATCCAGCTTTTCTGGTTGGAGGAAGTTATAAAGGAAGAGACAATGGCAAAAGAGCCCTCTCCCTCCGTAATATCATACAGCTCGTCGAGAAGCATTTCGGACATCTGTCCGCCCTCGCACTCACTGATATCAAGCATTCTCCCGTCGGGTGTCGCGGGCGCATCGAAAGAGCAGACGCAGATCTTAGCGTCCATCGCTTTTTTGAGCACCGGCTCGAGGGCCTCCGCATCGACAGGCGCGATCGCAATGCACGCGGCTTTTTCATCGATAAGCTTTTCGATAAATGCAGCCTGTTCTGTGACGAGCCCGTTTTCCGGATGGTAGATGACACATCCTTTTCCGGAATCAAGGATCACGTCCTGGAATCCCTGGGCCATCCGCAGATTATAATCGTTGTCCGCAGACTTCGTAATAATGGCGAACTGCTCACTTGACTTTTCAGAGATATCGATCGGTTCGTCGGATCCGTCAGAGTTCTTCCCTTTCGCCTTTCCGGAACCGCATCCGATGCAGGAGACGGTCAGAATAAGCACGAGCAAGATCGAAATAATCCTTTTCATGAGACTTCTCCATGCCGTGCGAATCCACAAAGGATCACTTGATTACGCGAACCTTCAGAACGCCGCGGATCGCAGCAAGCTTCTCCGCCACTTCGTCCGGAATGGACGAGTCTGTGTCGATCACGCTGTAGGCGTAATCTCCGCGGCCTTTATTATAGAAGTTCGCTATATTGATATTGGCTCCGCCGAGGATCTTTGTGACCTCAGCGATCATATTCGGTACGTTGTGGTGGTTCAGGGCACATCTGCCGACCGAGGAGCACAGACCTGCGTCGCATGCCGGATAATTGACGGAATTTCTGATATTTCCGTGCAGGAGATAGTCCATGACTTCGGAGACAGCCATCTCCGCGCAGTTCTCCTCGGATTCCGCGGTGGATGCTCCGAGGTGCGGTGTGACCAGCGTGTTCTTTGCCCTGGCCACGGCAGGCGTAACAAAGTCCGTAACATACTTCTTGACCTTGCCGGATTCAAGAGCAGCGATGAGCGAAGTCTCCTCTACCAGGGCGTCACGGGCGAAATTCAGCAGGACGACGCCGTCTTTCATTTTTTCGAGGGCTGCCGCGTTGATCATGCCCCGGGTGTCTTTGGACAGGGGGACGTGGATCGTAATGTAATCACAGCGCTCATAGATCTCGGAGAGCTCGTCGACGTGGCGGATATTGCGGGAAAGGCTCCAGGCAGCTTTCACGGAAATGAACGGGTCATATCCGTAAACTTCCATGCCGAGATTTGCAGCGGCATTCGCGACCATGACGCCGATGGCGCCGAGTCCGATGATCCCGAGCTTCTTCCCGCTGATCTCATTTCCGGCGAACTGGCTCTTCTGCTTTTCCACCTTTTTCGGGAGATCCTCTGTGTTCTCCTGCTTTTCAAGCCACTCGATCCCGCCGACGATGTCGCGGGAAGCCAACAGCATTCCGGCAATTACGAGTTCCTTTACGCCGTTGGCGTTGGCGCCCGGCGTGTTGAAGACAACGATGCCCTTCTCCGAGCAGACGTCGATCGGGATATTGTTCACGCCCGCTCCGGCTCTCGCGATCGCCTTAAGATTATCGTCAAACTCCATATCTTTCATGTTCGCGCTGCGAACTAAGATCGCATCTGCATCCGGCGAATCTGTCTGTACAAAATCTTTGGTAAATTTCTTTGTGCCTGTTTCGGATATGTTGTTCAGGCAATAATAAGTATACATTCGTTACTCCTCATTAAAAAAAGTTGTGCCGGCAGGCTGTCCGGCCGCATACGCGCATCTCTTATGATACTCATGCAGTCCTTCAATTTCAAGCATTAATCATACTTTCAGTCAAGTCCCGATTCCTCTGTCCGTGAAAGATCGTCCCGGTCGAAGGCATTCTCGATCGGCTCTCCGGACGGCGCCATCGGAAAGACCATATCGTCCTCGTCTATGATGCAGTCGATGAGGACCGGCCTTCCGGCGTGCAGTGCCGTTTTGATCGCCTCCGGAAGCTCTGCCGGATCGCTGACCCGCATCGCAAGAGCGCCCATTCCCTCAGCGATCTTCACAAAATCCGAAGGATCGCGAAGCACAGTATTCGAGTACCTGCCCCCGTAGAAAAGGGTCTGGAGCTGCCGTACCATTCCGAGTACATGGTTGTTGAGAACGATCTCGACCACCGGAATGTTATATCTCACCGCAGTCATGAGCTCCTGCATGTTCATTCTGAAGCAGCCGTCCCCCGCGATATTGACGACGAGTTTGTCGGGAAATGCCATCCTGGCGCCGATCGCGGCACCCAGACCGTAGCCCATCGTCCCGAGTCCGCCGGACGTGAGAAGAGACCTCGGTCTCTCGAATTTATAATACTGCGCCGTCCACATCTGGTGCTGGCCGACGTCCGTCACAATGATCGCATTTCCTTTCGTCTGGCGGTACAGCTCCTCTATGACAGCCGGTCCGGTAAGACGTGTCCGGTCATATTTCAGCGGAAAAGCTTTCTTCATCCTGTCGATCTCGCGGATCCATTCCGTGTGTTCTCTGCGCTGTATCCGCGGATTCAGCCGTTGAAGGATCGATCGGAGATCTCCGATCGCACTGGTGTCCACAAGGATATTCTTATTGATTTCAGCGGCATCGACGTCGAACTGCACGATTTTCGCCTGCTTTGCGAAGGAGTCCGTCTCCCCGGTATCCCGATCCGAGAACCGCACGCCCGCGGCTATCAGCAGATCGCACATATGGGTCGCCCTGTTCGCGGTCTTCGTCCCGTGCATGCCGACCATCCCCATATAGAGGGGATCCGTCCCCGGAAATGCTCCCTTTCCCATCAGCGAATCGCATACCGGAATATCTGCCCGGTGTGCGAGCTCGATGAGCTCCTGAGCGGCATTGGACGCAACCGCGCCTCCCCCGACGAAGAGGACCGGCCGTTCCGACTCGTTGATCATGTCTGCGGCCCGATCCACCGCCTCTTCCCGGATGGTGGAAGTGCGGGGACCGATCATCTCGGGTCTTCTGGGGAAGAAATCCGCGTACGCCTCCGTCACATCCTTCGTGATATCGACGAGGACTGGCCCCGGTCTCCCGCTTCTTGCGATCTTGAACGCTCTCCGGATCATCGGAGCCAGCTTTGCAATATCCTTGATAATGACGCTGTACTTTGTTATGGGAAGCGTGATGCCGGCGATATCCACCTCCTGAAATGAATCTTTTCCAAGAAATGAAGTGCCGACATTACAGGTGAATGCTACGATCGGGACCGAATCCATGTACGCGGTCGCGATCCCGGTGACAAGATTCGTCGCGCCCGGACCGGATGTGGCCATCACGACCCCTACTTTGCCCGTCGCGCGTGCATAACCGTCCGCCGCGTGCGCAGCGCCCTGCTCATGGGAGGTCAGAACATGTCTGATCTCCGGATGCCTGAAGAGTGAATCATAGATATTCAGGATCGTACCGCCGGGATAACCGAAAACTGTATCAACGCCCTGCTCTTTCAGGCATTCGATGACAATATCAGCACCGCTCCTTTGCATTTTGATCTTCCCCTCCGTTTATTCTATGTAAAAGAGGACGGTCCTTATGACCGCCCTCCCGCAAATCTTTTTATTTCTTCTTCAGATCAACGGACTTTTTATCCGAATCTGACTGGGCCTCCGATGCGGCGTCGGCCTTCTCGACCTCAGCAATTGCTGTCTTTCTCATCGGGATCCTGCAGTTCTTGTTGTTTCCGAACTCGACGATGACATCCTCCTCCGTGACGTCAAGGATCACACCGTAAAAGCCGCTGGTCGTTACGACGCTGTCTCCGACCTCCAGATCGGAAAGCATGGCACTGATTCTCTTCTGCTCGTTCCTCTGAGGACGGATCAGCAGGAAATAGAAAATGGCCACGATCGCCACCATATAGACGACCATGAGCAGTGTTCCGCTGCTTCCGGGAGCGCTTGCTGCGATATAACTCATAATTATGATTCCTCCGATAATAAGTTTTTCCACCTGCTTCAAAGACAAATACTTCATCTGCCCGCAGTGATATCATCATACACAATTTAATATGGAGAAGCAAGTCTTTTCTTGTGAAAGCCGTGCCCGCATTTGCCGCTCAGCTCCCGCTTCTGCGCGCCTGCTCCCCCTCCTCGATGCCCGCGATCTTCCTTTTTTTATACTCCGTGAAATTTCCGGCATCCAGAGAATCCCGGATCTCCTCCATCATCGTATTGTAGAACCAGAGATTGTGCTGGACCGCGAGGCGCATTCCGAGCATTTCATTCGCTTTCAGAAGGTGTCTGATATATGCTCTCGAGAAATTCCGGCAGGTCGGACAGCCGCACCCCTCCTCGATCGGGGCCGGATCCGTCTCATACTTTGCGTTGAACAGATTCAGATGGCCGTGGTTCGTGTAGACATGCCCATGTCTGCCGTTCCGGCTCGGATAGACGCAGTCAAAGAAGTCGATCCCCCGGCTGACGCCTTCCAGTATATTCTGCGGCGTCCCCACTCCCATGAGGTAGGTCGGCTTATTGTCGGGCAGATACGGGACGACCTCATCGAGCACATGGTACATCTGCTCATGGGTCTCGCCGACGGCAAGACCTCCGACAGCATAGCCGTCGAGATCAAGCTCTGCGATCTCCTTAGCGTGGCGTATCCGGATGTCGGTAAAGATCGCTCCCTGGTTGATCCCGAAAAGCATCTGATGAGGGTTCAGGGTGTCCGGAAGGCTGTTGAGCCTCTTCATCTCCTCCTTGCACCGAACGAGCCAGCGGGTAGTGCGGTCGACGGAAGCCTCCACGTATGCCCTCTCCGACAGGGCGTTCGGACATTCGTCGAAAGCCATCGCGATCGTGGATCCCAGATTTGACTGGATCTGCATGCTCTCCTCCGGTCCCATAAAGATCTTGTGTCCGTCTATATGAGAGCGGAACGTCACGCCCTCCTCTTTGATCTTGCGGAGGGTAGCCAGAGAAAAGACCTGGAACCCGCCGGAATCCGTGAGGACCGGACCTTTCCAGTTCATGAATTTCCGCACGCCTCCCATCTCCCTTACTACCTTGTCTCCGGGGCGGACATGCAGGTGATATGTGTTGCAGAGCTCGACCTGCGTCTTCAGTCCGACAAGCTCCGGTGAAGAGATGCCTCCCTTGATCGCGGCCGCAGTGCCGACATTCATGAATACCGGAGTCTCGATGACGCCGTGGACGGTCGTGAGGCGGGCACGCTTCGCCCGACCTTCCTTTTTAAGCAGTTCGTACATATATTATTCTCCGTAAGCTGATTAATGTACACGGGATGAGGTCCCGTTTCCCGGCAGCGGAGGAACAGTGTCTGTGCACCTCCCGGCAGGGCCTCCGATCTCCCGCCGAAAGCGGACGCCTGCAGAGGATGCGTAAAGCTCATTCACTCTGCCTTCCTTAAGTGCGCCTGCCGGACCGGGAGAATGCGGACTTTCACAGTATAGCACTTCTTTTTTTATCAGACAATCGATCATCCGACGGAAACGATCCGGTATTCTCAATAAAGAATATCAGGATGCGGGTAGTTTTCGCAAACACCCTGCTGCAGGCAGACACTGCGGCCAATATGTCGCTTGTTTTTTTCTTACCGTAGAAGTATAATACGTAAAGTTTAACGGAATTGAACTGCATCACAGCCTTTTACGGCTCGCAGCCCGGCAGGATGAGAAATGCTCCCTGATTCCGCGGCGCGGCTTGATTTTACAGAGGTGAAAAGAAACTTGGAAAACTATACACTTGGAATTGATATCGGTTCGACCACCGTGAAGGTGGCCCTGCTGGACGACGAGAACAATCTCCTCTTTTCGGACTATCAGAGACACTATGCCGAGATCCAGGAGACATGCGCCCGTCTTATCAGAGAGGCCTGCGAGGCACTCGGCGATCTTCGTGTTTCGCCCGCTATCACCGGCTCCGGCGGACTGACGCTCGCAAAGCATCTGGGAGTCCCCTTCGTGCAGGAGGTCATCGCGGTCTCCACATGCCTGAAGAAAAGATGTCCCAGTACGGACGTTGCGATCGAGCTCGGCGGTGAGGATGCCAAGATCATTTATTTCGAGAGAGGCAATATCGAGCAGAGGATGAACGGAATCTGCGCCGGCGGAACCGGGTCCTTCATCGATCAGATGGCGGATCTTCTCCGCACGGATGCCGCCGGCCTCAATGTTTATGCGAGAAGTCATCACTCGATCTACCCGATCGCTGCGCGGTGCGGAGTTTTTGCAAAGACGGATATTCAGCCGCTGATCAATGAGGGCGCGACCAGAGAAGACCTCGCGGCGTCCATTTTCCAGGCGGTCGTCAACCAGACGATCTCCGGTCTGGCCTGCGGAAAACCGATCCGCGGTCACGTCGCCTTCCTGGGCGGTCCGCTTCACTTCCTGGATCAGCTGAGAGAACGTTTTATCGAAACGCTGAAGCTCGACGAGGAGCACAGCATCATACCGGATAATTCACACCTGTTCGCTGCCCAGGGGGCTGCGCTTGAATCCGTGAACGCAGCCAGGTCCGAAGCCAGAACGAACGATATTCCATATGTTCCCGGGATGGAGAAGACAACACTCGGCGAACTTATGACGAAGCTGGAGAACGGGATCAGGATGGAGTTCGAAGTCTCCCGCCTCGATCCGCTCTTTAAAAATAAGGAAGAATACGAAGTCTTCCGGGATCGGCAGGACCGTTATAAAGTCGAGAAAGGGATCCTTGCCTCCTACAGGGGAAAGGCATATCTCGGCATTGACGCAGGCAGCACGACGACAAAGACAGCGCTGATCTCAGAGGACGGAAAGCTCCTCTACTCCACATACGGGAGCAACCAGAGCAATCCTCTGCAGACATCGATCGATGCGATCAAAGAGATCTATGCCCACATGCCGCGCGGCGTCGAGATCGCAGGCGCGTGCTCGACCGGTTACGGCGAGGCACTGATCAAATCCGCACTTATGCTGGACGAGGGAGAAGTCGAGACGATCTCCCACTATTATGCTGCGAAATTCTTCGATCCGAATGTCGACTGCATCCTCGATATCGGCGGTCAGGACATGAAGTGCATCCGCATCAAGGACGGCGCGGTCGACGACGTCATGCTGAACGAGGCATGCTCTTCCGGCTGCGGTTCCTTTATCGAGAATTTTGCGAAGACGCTCAATTATTCGGTACAGGATTTCGCGAAAGCAGCCCTCTTTGCGGAGCATCCGATCGATCTCGGAACACGCTGCACGGTCTTTATGAACTCCAAAGTCAAGCAGGCCCAGAAGGAGGGCGCTACCGTCGCCGATATCTCCGCAGGTCTCGCTTACTCTGTCATAAAGAACGCTCTCTACAAGGTCATCAAAGTTTCGGATGCATCGGAGCTCGGGAAGAATATCGTCGTGCAGGGCGGGACGTTCTATAATGACGCGGTCCTTCGGAGCTTTGAGCGAATCGCCGACTGTGAAGTGATCCGTCCGGATATCGCGGGCATCATGGGCGCGTTCGGCGCCGCTCTGATTGCAAAGGAGCGTAAGGATGAGAAGCGCGGCTCCAGGATGCTCAGTATTGAGGAGATCAACAACTTCTCCTATACGACGTCCATGGCGCGCTGCCACGGCTGCACCAACAACTGCCGTCTCACGATCAATAAATTCTCGGGAGGCAGGCGCTTTATATCCGGCAATCGCTGTGAGAAGGGCCTCGGGCTGAAGAAGAACAAGGATAACCTTCCGAACCTCTATGATTACAAGTATCAGAGGATCTTCGGCTATGAGCCGAAGAAAGATGCGCCGAGAGGCCGCGTAGGGATTCCCCGCGTCCTCAATATGTTCGAGAACTATCCGTTCTGGTTCACATTTTTCACGAAACTGGGGTACGAGGTCGTCCTCTCTCCCACGTCTTCCAGGAAGATCTATGAGCTGGGGATCGAGTCGATCCCGAGTGAGTCCGAATGCTATCCGGCCAAGCTTGCGCACGGCCACGTAAAGTGGCTGCTCGATCAGGGCGTGCGGTTCATATTCTATCCCTGCGTGCCTTACGAGCGGGAGGAGTTCGCGGGTGCAGTCAACCATTATAACTGCCCGATCGTCACCTCCTACGCGGAGAACATCAAGAACAATGTCGAGGAGCTCAAGGATCCCTCGATCCACTTTATGAACCCGTTCCTTGCCTTCACGGATGAGAAGATCCTGACAGAACGTCTTGTCAGTATCTTCTCCTCGATCCCGAAAAAGGAAGTGCGGAACGCCGCAAGAGCGGGCTGGGCAGAGCTTCGGGCCTCGAGACGCGATATTCAGAAGAAAGGCGAGGAGACGCTCCGGTACCTTGAGGAGACCGGCCGGCACGGCATCGTCCTCTGCGGCCGTCCGTACCACATTGATCCGGAGATCAATCACGGTATTCCGGAGCTCATCAACACCTATGGCATGGCTGTTCTCTCAGAGGACTCGATCTCGCATCTCGCAAAGATCGAGAGGCCGATCCGTGTCAACGACCAGTGGATGTACCACACAAGACTGTACGCTGCAGCCAACTACGTCAAGACGAGGAACAACCTCGATATCATACAGCTGAATTCCTTCGGCTGCGGACTGGATGCCGTCACGACGGACGAGGTGCAGGAGATCCTCTCGAGGAGCGGGAAGATCTATACATGCCTGAAGATCGACGAGGTCAATAACCTGGGCGCTGCGAGGATCCGCGTGCGGTCCCTTCTTGCGGCGATCAAGGTCAGAAAGAAGCAGCATACGGATGCGGACAGGACGATCCGCTCTTCCGAGTTCCCGAGAGTGATCTTCACGAAGGAAATGCGGAAGAACTATACGATCCTTGCCCCGCAGATGTCACCCATCCACTTCCGTCTCCTGCAGCCGGCATTCAACTCCTGCGGCTATAACTTCGTCGTTCTCTCGAACGACAACAGGCATGCGGTCGATGAGGGACTCAAGTACGTAAACAATGACGCCTGCTATCCTGCCCTCCTGGTCATCGGCCAGATCATGGAAGCTCTGGAATCAGGAAAATACGATCTTCACCGGACAGCCGTTATCATGACGCAGACCGGCGGAGGCTGCCGTGCATCGAACTATATCGGCTTTATAAGAAGGGCTCTGAAGAAGGCCGGCATGGAGTACATCCCGGTCATCTCCCTGAACTTCAACGGTTTTGAACCCCAGCCGGGCTTTAAGATCACGGTGCCGGCGATCATCCGTCTCGTCTACTCGGTCGTTCTTGGAGACGTCCTCATGAAGTGTCTCTACAGGATGCGGCCGTATGAGAAGGTCAAAGGATCCGCCGATAAGATGTATGAGAAGTGGAACCGCCGCTGTGTGGATTTCGTCTCCGGCAGACATGTCGGCATGAAGAAGTTCAATCAGCTCTGCCGGTCCATTATCCACGACTTCGACAATCTTCCGATCACGGATGAGAAAAAGCCGAGAGTCGGGATCGTCGGTGAGATCCTCGTTAAGTTCTCACCGGCAGCCAACAATCATCTGGTCGAGCTTCTTGAACGGGAAGGGGCCGAGGCAGTCGTTCCGGATCTCATCGACTTCTTCAATTACTCATTCTACAACCTGAATTTCAAGGTCGAGAATCTCGGATTCAAGAAGTCGGCAGCCATGAAGACCAATGCCGGGATCGCTGCGCTCCGTATGGTGCGCGGCGCGGCTTCAAGAGAATTTGCAAGGAGCGTACACTTCGCCCCGCCTGCGGATATCCGCCAGATCGCTGAATGGGCTTCCCCGATCTCCTCGAACGGTAATCAGACCGGCGAGGGATGGTTCCTGACAGGTGAGATGCTGGAGCTCATTAAGAGCGGCGTTCCCAACATCGTCTGCATCCAGCCGTTCGCCTGCCTGCCCAACCATATCGTGGGAAAGGGCGTCATCAAGGAGCTCCGGTCCAGATATCCGGAGGCCAATATCGCGGCGGTCGACTACGATCCGGGCGCGTCTGAAGTCAACCAGCTGAACAGGATCAAGCTCATGCTGACGACGGCTGAAAAGCGGCTGGAGAAGCAGACCGGCTGACGGAAGAACGGAAAAATATCAGTATTTTTGGCAGACTGTGAATCGGGACTTCTTTTGCGATTTGCGGTCTGCTTTTGCATTTATGGAGGGAAAATGAACGTCGGCGCGATCTCTCTCACAGAAATAGACAAAAAGACGGCGGAACGTTATCTCGGATACGGAACCTCTTCCGCGGATCCGGTCACTTCCGGATTGCTCAGAAAATGCGAGGCGGAGCTCCTCTCAGAGATTCAGGCCCGCTACGTCTATAAGATTTTCGACCTGAAAGACGGTCAGCCTGCGGGATGCTCACTTTATCTGCCCGGCAATTCGATCAGGGAGCACTTAAAGGGAGCTTCCAAAGCGCTCTTTCTGTGCGCTACCCTTTCCTCTGCGGTCGACCGCCTGATCCGAAAAAAACAGATCGGCAGCATGGCCGAGGCCATGGTCACCGACGCACTCGCGTCCGCTGCGGTAGATCAGGTACTTGACGAGGCGGAGGCCCGGATCTTCGCTGAATATCCTTTCAGGGAACATACCTGGCGCTTCAGCCCCGGCTACGGAGATCTCCCGCTCGGGATTCAGGGATCTTTTCTTGATATTCTCGACGCACCGAAAAGAATCGGGGTCTGTGTGAGTCCGAGCCTGCTCCTCACACCGACCAAGTCTGTGACTGCAGTCATCGGGCTTGGAGAACACATTGAAAAGAAGCACAAAAAGACCTGTGAGATCTGTACCCTCAGGGGAAATTGCAGGTTCCGCCCCTGCGGGACAGAGACAGGCGGTTGAAAAGAGGAGGATCCAATGACAATAAAAGAGCTCTTTCAAAAAGACTATATTATATTGGACGGCGGTATGGGGACGATGCTCCAGGCAAAGGGCATGGAGACCGGGACAATTCCGGAAACACTGAATATCCTGAGGCCCGACTGGATCATCGATGTGCACAGACAGTATATTGAGGCCGGCTCCGATATTGTTTATGCGAATACCTTTGGCGCGAACCGCTTTAAGATGGAAGGGACGGGTTTCTCTGTGGACGACATCGTCTCCGCAGCCATTCACAATGCAAAGACTGCCGCCGGCGAACGTGCCCTCGTCGCTCTCGATATCGGTCCGATCGGCCAGCTTCTCGAGCCGACAGGAGTACTCTCCTTCGAGGAGGCCTGTGACATTTTCAGCGAGATTGTACGGGCCGGTGTGAGGGCCGGGGCGGATCTTATCGTCATCGAGACGATGACCGATCTCTATGAGACAAAGGCCGCGGTTCTCGCGGCGAAGGAGAACAGCACACTGCCCGTGTTCGTTACCATGACCTTTGAATCCAACATGCGCACATTCACGGGCTGCTCCGTCTCTGCGATGTGCCTGACAATGGAAGGACTCGGTGTGGATGCTCTGGGTGTCAACTGCTCTCTGGGACCGGCGGAGCTCATTCCGATCGTTCGCGAGATCGCGAAGTGGACCACCCTTCCGATCATTGTAAAGCCGAATGCCGGGCTTCCGGATCCGGTCACAGGTGCCTATGATGTCATGCCGGAGGACTTTGCAAAGTACTGCGGCGAAATGCTTGACGCCGGTATTAAGATCCTCGGCGGATGCTGCGGAACAAATCCGGCCTATATCAGCGCACTAAAAGAGCTGCTTATTTCCCCGAAAGACTGTGTGATAAAAGCGGATAAAGCCAAATCGCGTGACCTCGCTGTCTGCTCTCCTCTCCGTACAGTGGTCGTTGACAGGCCAAGGATCATAGGCGAGCGCATCAATCCGACCGGAAAAAAGCGCTTCAAGCAGGCACTGATCGAGGGAGATATGGACTATATCCTCTCCCAGGCGATCGAGCAGGTCGAGGCCGGGGCGGAAATTCTTGACGTCAATGTCGGCGCTCCCGGAATCGATGAGAAGGCAATGATGGTCCGTACCGTCAAAGCGCTCCAGTCGATCGTGGATGTTCCGCTGCAGCTCGACTCCACCAAGCCGGACGTCCTCGAAGCCGCACTCCGCGTTTACAACGGAAAGCCCATCATCAATTCAGTGAACGGCGAGGACGCTGTCCTCGACAGGATCCTTCCTCTGGCAGCCAGGTACGGAGCGGCGGTCATCGGTCTCACGCTTGACGAGAACGGGATCCCTCCGAAAGCCGTGGACCGATTCAGGATCGCTGAGAAGATCCTTGACCGTGCAAAGTCATACGGGATCAGGAAGGAGGACGTCATCATCGACTGCCTTGTCCTCACCGTCTCCGCCGAGCAGAAAGCCGCTCTGGAGACCCTGAAAGCGGTCCGCATGGTGAAAGAACAGCTGGGGCTTCGGACGGTCCTTGGTGTATCCAACATTTCCTTCGGGCTGCCGAACAGGACCAGCATCAACACATCCTTCCTGACGATGGCGCTCTACGCAGGGCTTGATCTGCCGATCATGAATCCGAATCTTCCGGCCATGATGTGGGCAATAAAATCCTACCGTGTGCTGGCGGCGATCGATGAGAATTCGCTCGAATTCATTTCCTATTCGACGGATCACACTCCGGCGGATGTGCGTGTCCGGGAACTGACGGCGGAAAATGAAAAACTGAGGACCGAGCGCGAGAGTTTTGCAGAACATCCGACAGACTGCACCTGCCCGAGATGCCAGAGCGTCCTGGCAGCCAGAATGGAGTGGCTTGCCGCGAAACTGAGGCAGGGCCCGGTCGGCGGTGACGGAGGTGCCCTCTCCCGCTCCTTTCGCGGACTGACAGATACAAAAGAATATTCGGATCTCCGTGCAGCGGCCGGTCCGGAAGGGATGACAGCGAAAGCGGGAGCATCTCAGGAAGGGACGGCAGACCCTGCCGGGTCAGATGCGCTTTCTTACGGAAGCGGGACTCTCGCGGAGGATTCAGCCGGGACCGGCAGAAACAATGGTTCCGAAGGATCTGCAAAAAGTTCAGATCTGCCACGTACGACCGGGATCCTCAAGGCGATGGAGACAGGTATGAAAAAGGACGGACGGCGGATCACCGCCGCCCTGCTCCGGAACACTGAGCCGATGAGCATCATAAATGATATCCTCATCCCTTCCCTCGACACAATTGGTGAGCGTTTTGAGACGGGAAAGCTTTTCCTCCCGCAGCTCATCCTCGCCGCGGACGTCGCCAGTGAGTGTTTCGACGAGATCAAGACACATCTCGCAAAGGACGGAAACAGTTCAAAGACCCGCGGGCGCATCATTCTGGCCACCGTCAAGGGGGATATACACGATATCGGAAAGAACATCGTCAAGGTCATTCTGGAAAATTATGGATACGAGATCATCGACCTTGGCCGCGACGTCGATCCGGAGCTCATCCTGGAGACGGCCGTCAGCCGGGACGTGAAGCTCGTAGGGCTCTCAGCCCTCATGACGACGACTCTGGGTGCGATGGAAAAGACCATCCGGCTTCTCCGGGAGAATAATGTCGACTGCAGGATCATGGTCGGCGGCGCGGTCCTCACTCCTGATTACGCGAAGAGGATCGGCGCGGACTATTATGCGAAGGACGCAAAGACCGGAGCGGACATTGCGAAAGAGGTCTTTGGATAAAGAATTATTTGAACATTTTTTCCCGCCCTGGGCCGTGCCCGGAGGCGGGAATTCTTTGTGTAATAGGAAACTTCGTTCCCTATTACACAAAACGCTCCGCGAGGATGCGACTGGTGCGCATCTGAAAATGCAAGCTGACGCTTGCGCGCACCAGCGCGCAAAGAGCCGCAGTGCGGCTCTTTGTTCTGGCATATCTGCCTGAACAGCCGTCTTGTGATCCTTTCATCATGAATCACGCTCACCCGGCGCATGGAGCAGCATGCAGGCGATCTGATAGCGAAGCCTGTCAGCGGGGCTGTCCAGCTCACTGCCGAGCAGCTTTCGGATATTGCCAAGCCTGTAGATAGCGGTATTGCGGTGCGTGAAAGTCCGCTCCGCGACAGCTTTAATACTTCCGCCGGTCTCGAGATATATTTCCAGCATTTCCAGATAGTTCGTACCGTGTTCTCTGTCGTGGATGAGCAGCGGCGCAAGAAGGTTCTCTCCCATCTCTTTTCGGAGCAGAGGATCGGGGATCAGGCACAGCATCCTGTAAAGTCCCATATCGTCGAACCAGATCATTCTCTGCCCTGACCCTGCAGCCATGCGCACGGCAGCTCCGGCCCGCCGGTAAGCAAGGTGCAGATTCCGGATATCTTTCATCGGACTCCCGATGCCCACACAGATTCTGTGATCGGGCATCCGGATCTCAAGTCTTTTCACGAACCTGTCCAGCAAATCGCGAAGATGATCCTCCGGAACATCGTTGGCTACCAGGACAAAGGCTGCATCATAATAGAAGAAAGACGCGTTATGACTGATCGATTCAAGGTAGATCTGCAGCTGGAAACTGATCCTGCGCCGTTCCACGGTGTCCATCGAATCAAGATTCTCCGGCTTGATAAGTATGACCTGGAAAGTTCCGTCTACATCAAAATACGGCAGCAGTCTCCTTCGGCAATTTTCCGTATCTTCAGGGGTCTTTATCGCCTGGATCAGTGCGCCGGATATTTCGTCGTCCGTGATTCCCTGCAGCAGGATCCGTATATTGAGGTCTTTTATCATATCAAAGAGATGTATATCCCACGGAACGGTCATGAGCGGGAAGCCGTTGTCTTCACAGAATTCCCTGACTTTCCCGGGGATTTCCTTTATATACATGCCGGTGTTGATGATGAGTCCGGAAGCCCCGAGCGCGCTGAGTTCCTTTACAAGTGCAAGCTGCTGCTCCGGCTGTCTGAAACCCAGTCCGGTCGTCACCGCCAGATCCTTTCCCGCAAAATTCTGTAGAATCGTCATATCTTCGATCATGAGGATCCAGCTGATCGAATTTGCCCAGCCGTTCCTTCCTGCTTCCATTTTTATCTTGTAGCGTGACCCTGATACGGTCATCATGTCCTCGATCGTAAATCCCATAAAAGTCTCCATTTTTGTGCAAATTGTCGTAATTTTCGATAATCCTCCGGCAATTCCTGAGCAGCAGTCCCCCTGTATATGTGCTGTAAGCACAAATAAACACCCTGAGATTTGGGGTGAGGGGCTGTAGAAGCGGAGTGAAAATCGTATATTATATAGTTATAAGATACAAAAGAAAAAGCAACTTAGCAATACAATAGATAAACACAATTTACAGAAAGGAGATCTGTTATGAGGAAATACTCAATGGAATATTACATGATGAACGGCGCTACATTTTATTGCCCTGAATGGCAGGATCCTGATATGACGGACAGCTGCCAGGCAGTGGACAGCTCCGAGAATATGAGCCGCATCGAAAAGTTCTTCCGCAAGCTGTTTGACTGACAGGAAAAGTCCGGACGGACTTTATGACGGTGCACCGGAGTGTGAATAGAGCTATGAGAGAAGTCTTCCGATCGGAAGGCTTCTTTTTTTATGTAATAGGAAACTTCGTTTCCTATTACATAAAAACGCTCCGCGAGGATGCGACTGGTGCGCATCTGAAAGTGCAAGCTGACGCTTGCCCTTGTATCCCGTAAAAAAGAAAAGTTTCAATTTACGCATTCATAAGAGACTCATATCACCGGAATTCCGCGCGAGAGATTAAAGATATTTATTCATTCTTCATAAAACAGCTGAAATAGAGAAATGTTATTTAGTGCAAATTACATGAGCGATTGACATTCATCACGTCAGTGTATTAAAATCTAATTATGATTCATTTTCAACTGTCTGTTTTTTGTGCCGGCAAGGGAAAATTGCTCGTGTTGTTTTTCACTGCCATGCACAGATAATGGTGCAGTACAGGTAAGTGTTTAACGCATAAAGCGTTATACAATAAACAAACAAGGGAGGAACTAATAATGTTCAAGAGAAAAAAAGCGCTCGCTGCGTTGCTCGCAGGGGCAACATGTATCGCAATGCTGGCAGGCTGCGGTGGATCTGCTTCTTCCGGCGGATCTGCTTCTTCCGGCGGATCAGCTTCTTCCGGCGGATCGACATCAGGCGACGGTGCACAGAGTGCTGCATCCGGAGTGGATACCTATTCCATGATCGATAACTTCGATGTCACCACACTGGACTATGTTTACAACAACAAGTCCTCAAACGGAGATTACACCAGCAACTTCATCGAAGGCCTGCTTACGCAGGATCGGCACGGCAATTTAGTTGCCGGTATGGCAACCGAGTGGTCCTCCAATGAGGATGCTTCAGAGTGGACATTCACGATCCGTGACGACGCTACATGGACTACGAGTGAAGGTGAGGAGTATGAAGCTGTCACGGCGGAAGACTTCGTGACCGGCCTTAAGCATGCAGCAGATTCCAAATCCGAGACTCTGGGTCTGGTCGCCGATCTCATCAAGGGACTTCGCGAGTACTCCGAAGGAACAGGCTCATGGGATGATGTCGGTATTAAGGCAGACGGCAATACTCTGACCTACTCACTGACAGGCCCGTGCGCATACTTCGATGGTATGACAACATATTCCATCCTGTATCCGATCAACGCAGAGTTCCTTGAGTCCAAGGGGAGCGATTTCGGTGCCGTTACACCGGATTCCATCCTCTACAACGGATGCTACATCCTGTCATCTCTGGTTCCGTCACAGGAAGTCCGCTTCGACGCGAACCCGAATTACTATGACAGCGAAAACGTACATGTAAAGCATGTCGTTGTTACTTATACCAATGGCGAAGATCCCGCACAGGGCTTCAACATGTTCGTGAACGGCGAGACCACGGCTACCACCATCAACTCCTCTCTTCCGGATGTTGTAGCCAAGGCCGACGAGCTGTATCCGGACAATCAGTACAAGAGCCTGACGACATCCACATCCTACTGGGGAGCCTTCAACTGGGATCGCCGCGCGTATGCTCTGTACAATGATCCGTCTGTCGCTACTACCTCCAAGACAACAGATGCGCAGAAGGCCGATACCAAGGCTGCTATTCTGAACGCCAACTTCCGCCGCGCTGTTTATGCCGCTTATTCAGGTCATGCCGTTGAAGCGATCACCATGGGTGAGGAGCGCGCAGATGACGTTCTCCGCAACACACTGGTTCCGTACACATTCACATCCACAAGTGACGGACGTTCATACGGTTCTATCGTAACTTCTGAACTGGAAGCCCTCGTTCCGGAATATGCGGGCATCGACCTCAATGACGGCCAGGATGCTTGGTACAATCCGGAGCTCGCAAAGACATTTGCCGAAAAAGCAAAAGAAGAGCTTGGCGCTACAATTTCCGAGTGGCCGATCCACCTGGATGTCCCGGTCTACGCTTCCAGCGAGAACCAGAAGAACATGCAGCTTGCTATGCAGAAGTCCATTGAAGACGCGATCGGCGACTATGTCAAGATCGATCTTCAGTTCCTCGAGGGTGATTCCTCTGTTTACTATTCAGCATTCTACAATCAGCCGGACGGCGTCTCCAACTCCATCGACCTTGTCTTTGGCGCAGGCTGGGGCCCGGACTACGGCGATCCGCTTACATACATCCACTGCTTCGATATCCATGACGGCGACATGCTGAACTACTCCGGTATCAACTATGAGAGCCAGGGTCAGGATGACGAGCAGAAGGCAGCCCTTGAGGCAATCGGCCTTGCCGAAATTCAGGAAGTTGTCGATCAGGCATCCGCAGCCAAGGGCGACGAGCGTATCGAGCTCTTCGCAAAGGCTGAGGCTATGCTGCTTGGCAATGGCATCCTTCGTCCGTACAGCACAAGCGGTGCATCCCTCACAGTCAGCAAGGTAGTGCCGTTCACAGCAGCTTACGGCATGTATGGTCAGGCTTCCTACAACCGTGTACCGTACTTCAAGTACATGGAGCTTCAGGAGGAGCCGGTCCTTGCAGCAGATTATGAAGCCGCCAAGGAGAAATGGCTTGCCGGCGAATAATGACATGAGTCATTTTCAAAAGTTGAGCTTACTGAACTAAAAAGAGGGGGAGCCTGTCGGATCGAATTCGCCGGCTCCCCGTTTTTATCTCAGTGGGAGAAGACCCCCGCTTCTTAAGCGGCGGGTCATGACAAACTCGTCTCAGCGGAGGTCTGGTCTCCCACTGAGATAAACGCTCCGCGAGGATGCGCAGGGATCCGATTTGGAAAATATCAGTTGACGCTGATCTTAAATCCCGCGCTTTTGTCTCGCGGGCGAGACTTGAATGAAGAGGGATAGTTAGTTCTATGAGTAAAGGATATATTTGGAAGCGGCTCCTGCGGTCGCTCTTGTCTATCATGATCATCATGCTTATCGTCTTTACGATGATCTTTACGCTGGTCCCGCGTGAGAATATTTTCTTCGAGGACAGCACCTATCGTAAACTGAGCAGTAAGTCAGACGATAAGACTGAATACGTATATTCCACATGGGAAAAGCTCGGATATCTCGACTATGTGAGAATCAATGACTATTGCCAGGAGCTTTACGGCGCCGGCAGTCCGGAAATGGCGAAGGCGGTTGAACCTGATTCCAAAGAAAGTCAGGATTTTGTGGAATTATATACTTCTAAGGGTTACACAGTAGAAAAATACCTCGGTAACGGGCGCTATTATGCCTACAAGGATATCCCGGTCATCAAGCGAATGGGATCCTGGCTTGCCCACCTCATCGTGATCGACACACCGATGTCCGTTAAGGATGAAGCGAATCCCGATCTTAAGAGAGGCATTTCCCTCGGCAGAACGCCGACCGGAGGTCTGGCGGTCATCGGCAGCGGGACGACTTACAAGTATCTCTTCTATACGAACAGCAAGTTCCCGTGGATCCACCAGAATTTCATCCGTCTGAATTTCGGCGTTTCCTACCCGACTTATCAGGGCCTCGATGTCATGCGTGTCCTTTTCCAGTCTCAGGGCGATGAAGCGAAACGCCATGTCGTCTATGAGACAGGTGTCGAGGGCGAGTCCGGCATCAATTTCGGAACCCTCAAGTACAAGGAAGTCCTCGACAAAATGGATACAAAGAAGTTCCCGGATCACTATGCGGACTACGAAGTCTACAGAAAACAGCCTTCCATGATCGGAACGTCATTCCGCATGGGCATTATCGCCATGATCCTTGCCTACTCGCTTGGCCTGCCCTTCGGTCTTCTCATGGCGAGACGAAAAGACAAACTTGCGGATAAGCTCGGTATGATCTATATCATCTTCATTATCGCGGTTCCGTCTCTGGCTTATATCTACCTCTTCCGGTATTTCGGTACGATGCTCTTCAACCTTCCGTCGGTCTTTACTACCTACGGACCGGGTGACGCGCGTTCGTGGGTACTGCCGGTCATCTCTCTTGCCCTGCCGTCCATCGC